>CAYFFN010000029.1:0-13292 GCA_964342335.1 uncultured Azospirillaceae bacterium | reverse complement strand
CGTGCGCAACATAAAACTACTCTGGCAACACCGCATGGACGAGCCGATTGGGGTGATTGAGGAACTCAAAGAAGACGCTTACGGCCTCTATATTAAGGGGCGGTTACTGCTCGATGTCGCTCGCGCGAAAGAGGCGCATAGCCTGATGAAAAGTGGCGCAGTGCGCGGCCTTAGTATTGGCTATCGCCCGACGAAATACCGCTATGAAGCAGAGACGGGCATCCGTGAATTGTTACAGCTGGAGCTGGTGGAGATTTCCGTCGTGAGTGAGGCCGCCAATGAGGCGGCGGAGGTGAATGAAGTCAAGCGCACAGACGAAACGGCTGAGCTTGCGGCACTGGCCGAAGCGTTGCGGTTTGCAGTAAAAGGATTAGAAGCCTAGCTCGCGAAGGAGAAGTCGCTGAGATCGTCGGCAGCGGGAATCTCTGGGAGGCGACCTGCCACATTTGCACCGATTGAGGCAACTTGCTGCGTCGGGCGGTTGGGCATTGCATCTTTGCAGGCTTGCTCGCCACGTGCATGGCTGTCCAGCACCAGCATACGCAGATAGACAGGGTTGCTCGCTTTGGCGAGGCATTCCTGCGCGTGGGCGTGCAGCTCTTGGCTCACCGTGATGATATCTTCAAACATATGCATGATTTGCTTATCGTTCTGACCACGCACAGACGGGTCCATTGCCAGCTCAAGCGCGGCGGCGAAAATATTCTCGTACCAATCGACGGGGGTGGTTGGCATTTTGCTGCCGTGGAGGTTCAGATACGCGCGGTTTAGGAGCTGTTCTACATGCACGCGGAGGCTCGTGAAATCGGTCTCAGAAAGATAGCGAAAACGTGATGGCGTGTAATTCATGCGCATTAAATCCTTGTGCCTTCTAGATACAGCGGCCTGTGGTTGTAACATATGTCGTCTTTCCCGCAAGTAGGATTCTTA
This sequence comes from uncultured Azospirillaceae bacterium, assembly GCA_964342335.1. GTDB lineage: Bacteria > Pseudomonadota > Alphaproteobacteria > Rickettsiales > UBA3002 > CAYFFN01. The sequence continues at coordinate 12,362 of CAYFFN010000029.1, read as the reverse complement.
ACTTATCCTAAGAAAAGGACAGCTGAGAGAGCCTTGGTTCCGTTCATTGGTTAACAATTGTTAGCAATTGGCGCGCATTTTCGCAACCAATAATTAACAAATTATTAACAAGTGGGTAGCTATCTGATTTTATTTAGAAATTTGGAGGTCGGTGTTTTTTCCATCCCCTATTATACCCTCATGTTCACTGCCTGTAGATTCCACAGGCAGGCCAAGGCGGCGCTTGATGGCATCTGCTATTTTTTGTTCTTCGGGAGTAAGCTCGCGCTCTTGATGGTCTTTCGGTGCAGCAGGTTTGGGTGCATCTTCAACATAAGGTCTCTCCTCTGGCGCGGCTTCGATAAAGAAAGAGCACGTGTTTTCCTTCAAAGCGGAAGAGAGAAAGTCGCACATGAAGTTAATGCGGCCTTCGCGTCGTTGAGCAGGCATATCTGGCATGAGCTCGTGGTCATTTAGCATCATTTTTTTGCAATAATTGCTGGCGCGGTCGCAGGCATCAGAGAAAAATACTGTTTGGCCATTCGCCTCCACCATATCAAGTTTTTTGGAGCCGGCTAAATCGACGATTTCTTTAAGAACCTTCACAATTTTTGAGCGGTCACTATAGCGACGTGAAAAGCTGTTGATGTATTCCTCAACTTCGTCTTGTCGTTCAGCACGCTTGAAGTAGCCACCCAAAGAGTGTTCTTGAATCTGCTCATCACTAGAGAGATAGGCGAACAGACCACCATGCTGCGCGATTGTATCGCCAATCATTTTAGATTGGCCATATTGAATCATTTTTTCAACTTCCATGAAACTGAAGCCAAGCTCTTGTGAATCCTTGAAGGTGCCGTCATCGCAGAGTAAATAGGTGACGGGAATAGGGCGGCCCTTTATGTCGACTGGCTTCTCATCCTCTATATAGCGCGCGATAGCGGCGAAGCCAGCACGGCCTTCGGATTCACTGAGCTTTTCGATGGCGGCATGTACATCCGCGGCGGTGAATGTATTGGGCATAATCGTCTATCCTATACGTTTTGTGTACTTAAGCATTTTTTGAGGCGGGTAAGTGTGAAGGTTTGATGAAGAAGTAGTCGTACACTCGCTGCGCTCGCTATTTGCTCCTGCTCGGGTCTTGTTTGTACACTCGCTTTGCTCGCTATTTCGCCGTCTTGCCGGCTAGGAACGCTCGCTAAACATTTGGCGTGGGACTTACTATAATGGCTGCACGCACTACGTGCTTCGCAGCAGGCGCCATCGCTCGCGCCCTAATCGGACAAGCTCGCATTCTTTTCCCTTGCATGGGTACGAGAGGGAGCATTCCGTAAGGATGCGACCCGTAGCCCGTAGGGCGCAGCGCCTTAGCGAACCGATAGGTGAGCGAATAGCGAGCGCAGCGAGTGTACAATTTTCTTTCACAACACAACGAGGTACTTTCATGAAAATCTCTGAAATGACGGATCTGGTCTATAAATATGCCCAGGCCAACGAACAGTTACGCAAAGACCATGAGCGCTTGGCCGCTGAGGTGAAGAGCAAAGGGTCGGCGGATCCGTTGCTTAACGATCAGCTCAACCGCGTCAACCGCCAGATGGATGAATATAAGGCGCGTATGGATGCGCTGGAGACGGCGTCTGGCCGCCCTGCCAAGGCGATTGGTCGCCATGAGGTGAGCCACTCACTCGCGGCGGAATATAAGAGCGCCTACAACAATTATCTGCGCAAGGGCATGGATAATGGGCTGGAAGATATTCAGACCAAAGCGCTCAGCGTCGGCACGGACGCGGATGGCGGGTATCTCGTCACGCCGGAAATGTCCGAAATCATCACCCAAACCGTAACCGAGATTTCGCCGATGCGCAGCATTGCAAGCGTGGCTACGATCTCTACTGACTCGCTGGATGTGATTGAGGATTCGGAATTGCCGGGCGCAAGCTGGGCGACGGAAACTGCATCACGTGCCGACACAACGACGGCGCAAATCGGCAAAAACAATATCGCAACGCATGAGATGTATGCCTCGCCCAAAGCGACGCAAAAACTCATCGACGATAGCGCGATTGATATTGAAAGCTGGCTAGCGCAACGCATCGGCGAGCAGTTTGCGGCACTCGAAGCGACGGCGTTTATCAGCGGCGATGGCTCGGGCAAACCGAAGGGTATTCTCTCCTACACGGCGGGTACTGACTTCGGCGAGATTGAGCAAATCAACTCCGAAAGCGACGGCGCAGTGACCGCGGACGGCCTCATCAAAATCTTCTACGCACTCAAAGACGAGTATGCGAAGAACGCGACCTTCTTGATGAACCGCTCGGTGATGCAAGCGGTGCGTCTGCTGAAGAACTCTACGACCGATGAGTATATCTGGCAACCAGGCTTGGCCGTGGGCGCGCCGGATACGCTGCTGGGTGTGCCGGTGATGGCGGCGGCAGACATGCCTGCGGCTACGAGCGATAGCTTGTCTGTTGCGGTCGGTGACTTCAAACGTGGCTACCAGATTGTGGACCGCCAAGGCATCCGTATCCTGCGTGACCCGTTCACCGACAAACCTTACGTGAAGTTCTACACCACCAAGCGCGTCGGCGGCGAAGTGGTGAATAGCGAAGCGATTAAATTGCTGAAACTGGCAGTTACTGCGTAACTGCTTAGTTTTTTAATTTCCCCTGCTACGGCCTGTTGTGCTTTTTAACTGTCCCACGTGCTTCGCACTTCGGGACGGGGCACAATGGGCCTAACAGCTTCGCTGACTAAAGGGGGCTGTCTCCTGACCGCCTTCTTTTTTCCTTGAGGGGGATGAGCAGGCTGTACCAAGACGCATCTCTGACTTGGCTTGGCGGGGGGCGAAAGCCTCCCGTTTTTTTTAAGCTTAGTTATAGCTCTCAGGCTTGGGCTTGGGCTTGAAGATGGCGTCTTTGACGTCGTTGATGCCTTCGGCGCTGGGGATGTCGACCATGCCTTCGTGGTTGAAGCCATATTCGGTTTCCATCTTGTGGCGCACTTCGGCAGAAGGCTCGCCTTCACCGGATTCGATAATCACCCCATATTCTTCGGGGTAGAACATGCCCTCGGCTTGGGCTTTCATGAAGTCTTCCAGCTTGTCGGCACGCACGCCTACATAGGCGAAGATGGGTTGGCCTTGCTCACCTGTACCGCGCACGAGCAGCACGCAGACGGTTTTCTCCGCCATGATTTTTTCCGAGTGCGATAAATCGACCATATGTCCCTACATCACTGGTTATATTCATTAAACGCTAGCTTTTGCTATGGCTTGGGTCAAGCTGAGCGGGGGCTATAGGGGTGGTATAGAGCGCTTTTGCCGCACTGTCACCCAAAAACCACGCTTTCTGAGGCGATTGTAACAGAAACGTAACACACAGATTGCCTCTAGATACGTATAATTGTGATGGGTAATTATGCCCAGAAAAACCAACGATTTGGAGCCATGACGCCCAAAGAAGAGATAGAGAGCGAAGACCCGCGCGAGAAGCCGATTTCGGCGATCAAGGAACCTGAGACCAAAGAGGTGGAGGGAGACGAGGTCGACGAGGCGATTGATAGTGGGGATGATCCGGAGGAGGACCTAGCCGACGATCTTGCGCGTATGCGTATCGACGACGACAAAGAGCGCACGCATGAGGAGAAGCTTGCTGCGGCTGCCGACGGCAAGAAAGTAACGCCGCTGCGCCGAAAACGCGAGATGCTCGAAAATGAGGATGTGTCCTTCCAGCAGATGGATTGGAGCGACGACCCGCACCGCTACACCAAGAAGGGTACCGCGATGAAGGTGGTGTTTGTCCGCACCATCGGTGAGGTGGCAACCATGCTTGGCGCATGGCTGTTTGTGATGCAGGGCATGAACGGACTGATGGAAAAACGCCTCGACCGATTTAAATGGGGGGTGGCGCGCAAACATATCCGACCTGTGGTTGAGAAGCTGGATGGGTTTTTGCAAAACACGTTCCCTGGTATTGTGACGAAGGAAGTGGTGGAAGCGCGCGAAGCAGGGAATTTGGATCAGCTCGCGAGGGAGTATGCGCCGTATTTTGTAGACCTTCCGACGTCACTGGTGGTGGGTACGGCAGGCAAGCTATGCGTGCAGGAGGAGCTGAATAAGCGCCTCGATGTGCCGCTCTCCACGCATGAAAATGTGTTCTCCGCAGGGCTGGATAACGCTGTGCAGTTGGGCAGTGTGCTTTATCTTGCGCACGGTGCGGGCAAAGTGCCCAAAGAGAAGCTGGAGCAGTTCTTCACCCATGTGCTCGCCCCGATTGAAAAGGACCCGCACAAGCTCAGCAAGCTGGCGACCTATGCCACAAATATTCAAGTGCCGAACATGCTAGCCTTTGGTGTGTCGAGCAAGTACATGGCCGACAAGGTGATGGAAGAAATCGACCGCCAACAGAATGAGTTGTAGTTTGTACACTCGCCTAACGGCTCGCTATTTTAGTACGTTCAAACGGCACTGAGCCTTTACGGGCTTCGCCCGCGCTCACACTTGTTCGCGGTCGCGATCCTTACGGATGCGCTCCCGTGCCCATGATAAGTTCTGAATAGTTGTACCCACGAGGGAAATGAAGCGAGTCAGGAGACTCGCCCTTTAGTCGTGCGAAGCACGTTAGGCTCATTGCGTAGGCCAGTAGGCCGAAGCAGGAGCGATTAAAAACCAGGAGTATCTATGTCTCTACCCATTTTTTATCCGCGTAAGGCGGAGCGAATCACCGCGCCTGCGAGTGAGCCAGTCACCCTCGCGGAACTGAAATCTTATCTCTATATCGACCATAGCGATGACGATGATCTGCTTAACCGTATGTTGCAGGCGGCGCGTGAGGCGGCGGAGCAATTTACGCGTCGGAGTTTTATCACCCAGACATGGAAATTGACCTACGATGATAACGTGCCGTTCCATCTCGATTTGCCGAACGGCCCCGTGCAGAGCATCACGAGTGTGGTGGCCGAAGCGGAGGATACCAGCACCGTGACGGTGAACACGCAAGCCTATAAACTGCTCAGCAATGATGTGCTGCGCGTGGAGGGCTATGTGAGTGCGCATAAGGTGCATATCACCTATGTGACGGGGTACGGTGATGACGCGGCAGATGTGCCCGCACCGATTCGCCAAGGCATCGCGCAGCATGTCGCAGTGATGCTAGAAGGCCGCCAAGTGCTGAGCGAATTGCCGGGCAGCGCGATTAGCCTCTACGCTCCGTATAAGAAGTTAGCAGTGTAGCAAGATGAGTCTTTCACACGACTTTGCCTTCATGCATTACCTGCAAACAGGCGCATTTCCGCGTGATTATAATCGTTCCCGCTCCGGCCTACTGGCCTACGCGATGAACCTAAGCCCGTTGGGCACTAAAGATACGGCCTGCTGGCCGCTTGATTATAAACGCTCGCGTTTTAATCCGCGCTTTGATGAAAGCAGCGTGCCGGAAATGTATGTCTGGCGCACGCGTGGCGATGGGAATGTGCGTGGTACGCATCAGGCGAATAACGGCAAAATCTTCACGCGCGATAACCCGCCAGAGACGGGGCATCCGGGGCAAGAATGGGGATGCCGTTGCGTGGCGGAGCCATTGGAGTTACCTGTAGTGCAACTACCATTAGAGGCAGTTAGAGAATTGCAGCCTTATTCTGTTCCAGATGAAGGTATCGCAGAATCCGTGTATCCTGAGCTGTACCTTATTCCTGGTCTTGGAGTGGTGAGATTGACGCGCACTGTATTAGAGGCATTGCGTAATGGAATAAGACGAGAAGAAATATTTACGGGTCATGGCCGAATACGCGCCAATCAAAGGAGTATTACGGAGCAAGAAGCTAGGCAAGCTATAAGAGAGGCTGAAAGAAGTGGGGGGATAACGGAAAAAACTGGACAATATGGTACGGTACAAAAAACATACCATGGAAACAAGGTGACGGTGGTGATTGAAACTGCTGGCCGTAATAAGGGAAAGATTATTACATTATGGCACAATTAACAGACGTACAATATATGCAAGAAGTCCTCGTATCCATCCTAAGAGAAGAGGATATTGAAGGGCTGCTAGCACTTGGCGCGCCGGAAGATGAGTATGACGATGAGGCGCAGCAGATTGCAGAATATTTGGCTTCTAATGGTAAGGGCGTGGATGGTGTAACGCGTGTTGAAGAGGCGTTAACATCGGTGCTTTCTGCATCGTTCGATTGGGATGATGATGAAATAGAGCATCGCGCGGAAGCTTTGAAAGCGGCCGCATTACGTATCTACAGTAAGTTCTAGTGTGTATCCGATTACATAAAAATGAGTGAGTGAATAATTAAACCGATAAAGCCTACGGTAAAATACAATGCTGGCGGCGCGCAGAAGATAAGGGTGAGCCACTGGCAGATATAGGTAGCGAGGTCATCGCGCATGCCGCGCCAGATGCTATGCATGCGGCTGCGATGTTTGATGCGCCACATAAACTCCCAGAAGAGAATATAGCACGTGCTGAAGACGAAGCCCCACGTAGCCCATAGGACAAGGCCGGAGCGGCCATAGCTCAAATCGCACGTGCCGGATGGGTCCTCTCCGCTGGGGAAGTCGATTTGGCAGGATAGAAAAAAGATGCCGAGCCCAATAGGGTGCAAAAGCATCAGGCTTAGAAATAAGCGTCCAAAGCGCCACCAGACAGAACTATCAGGCGTGGCGCGGAAGATGAGCCACGGCACGAATACGAGCAGAAAGAGCGTCCAGTAAAGCATCATGCACGCATGCTAGGGCAATTGTTGGCTAAAAAACAGTGTTAAAACATAGGCAATTGCTGCGGACAACATGCAAACGCTTTTCCCTCATCCAGATATTAATGACCTAAGGAGCTATAAACATGGCCTTACCTTTATCCGCTATCGAACAAGCTGTGGTGAGTACGCTGCAAAATAATGCGGGCGTGGGTGCTGCGAGTAATGGGGTTTACACGCGCGTATCGCCGCGCGCGCAAGCGCCGTATGTGCAAGTGGGCGACGCCACCTTGCGTGACCGCTCGAACCTTGCGAACCGGATGTTTGAGTGCAGCCTCGCCATCACCTTAGCAACTCGCTCGCGCGAAGAGGGGGAGGCGGCGAGCTTGCTCAGCCTCGTGGATACGGCGTTGCATGAGGTGAGTGTGAGCATCAGCGGTTACACGCTGTTCGGCATCACCACGCGCGAGGCAAAGCATTATAAACGCACCGACGGCACGACCAATGAGGCGCGTCTGGATGTGCAGCTAATGTTGCAGGAAAATGCCTAAGGCGCGACGGTGATTTCTACGCCGAGTGTTTCGATTTCGGGCAGGCTGGCTTTGTAGGCCTGCGTGAGGCTACGCTCGTCGAACAGCAGCACAGTGGGGCGGTATTCGTCTTTGAAATGGTAGATCCATGCTTCGATGGCAGGGTTCTCTTCGGTTGCGACGAGTTGCTTGCGGCGCTTGGGACTGCCGAGTGCATACTCGACCATGTGGCGGCCTGCACCAATGAAGATTTGGTTGTTGATGAGGATATTTTGTTTCTCTTCGCCAATCGGTAAGCGGCGGATGGCGGCGCGACGCTCTTGCTCGGCGGCAGGTATTTCTTCCATGCCTTCAATCCAGCCAGCGACGTTGATATGGCTGAACATATCCATTTTGAACAGCTGCAGCGTCACTAACACCATGGTGAAAGCAAGAAACGCTACGGAAAGCGGCGCTATCATGGAGCGTATCATGAGTTTCCCCCATCATCATGATCACGGCAATCGATGCGCAATTCTTTGCCGCGATTGATCACGATGTCGTGTGGGCGGTCAAATTCAAAACAGCGATAGCTGATTTCCAGCTTTTTCTCGCAATTGAGTTTAGGGATGGGAATGCCCAGCGATTCTTCATTGACCTTTTGTAGGCCGCAGAAAGCTTTACCATCGCAATGGCGCGAGAGCGGAAGCAAGGCGTTATTGGGTGGAATAGGGGAGAGCTTGGGCGGCAACTCATCGCCGGGGATAAAGCTTTTCTTCTTTTCTTCAATCGCGTCATTATGGCGGTCAATGGCTTTGTTGCAGGCTGCGCCCCAATCCGCGCGGGAAATTTGAATAAAGCGATCACCCAGAAAGCGGCCATCTTGCACCATGCCTGCGGGCATGTTCTGACGCTCAAGCGCACCCGTGGTCCAAAACATGATGACCACGATGCTCACAATCGCCGAAATCGCGATGATATGATGTCTATGACGACGCATAATGCGTGTTACACCCCCCTGTGTAGGCTCATTTTTTATCGTCTAGCCGCCCTATACAAGCATAGTTCGCACTCGCACAAATAGCTAGCATTTGGTCTAACTATAAAAAAATAAGGTAAATAAAGGGTTAAGAAGAGATTATAAGGTGCCAGGCGTGCTGCGCACATTACTTGGGTCACCAATATCATGCGCGTAAATGGTGTAAGTGCCAGCAGCCGCGTCAATATCAATATCGACTAAGACAGACTGACGTGCGCTCGCATTCACTCCGATTGCCCCTTGGATAGAAGAATTAAGTCGACTCTTCTGTGCATCGGTTAATCCAGCCATAACGGAGACTTCTGCTTCTGTGATGCGATTGTCACCTGCGCCTGCATCTGGTGCTGTGTTTGTCCATTGTGCGGAGGTATCCAGCTGCAACGCCATTACTTCTTGTGGGGTTAAGCCACTGAATAGGGCAGGGGCACTAGCAAACGCCGTGGTTACGGCTTGCATATTCTGCAAACGGGCTGCATCGCTCGCTACTGGTGAACGCGCACCCAATGGAACAGCGCCTGCAGGTGCGACAAAATCCGTACCGCCATTGATAATCATGCCACGGACACCTGTGGTTTGCTCGTTCCACGTATAGGTGCCATCGGCGTTGAGTGCCATCTGCATACCCGAATAATATTGCGCCTCTTCCATCGCGGCAGCGTGGATTTCTGGATAGGTTTGCGCAAACTCATAGAGACGTTGGTAATCGTTGCGGTCACCTTCTTCGATAAACATCAGGTTATTTTGGAACACTTGGTTCATGTTCAGACTTCTAAGGATTTCATCTGCTTGGGCTTGGCTGCCCGCATGTTGTGCTAGCAGTTGGCTAACAACGCTCGTATAGCGATTATAAAAGACCTTTTTGCCTGCACTTCCAGCGATACGATTGGTTTGCTGTGCATCGTCTTCGCCCATGGTGAAGGCGTCTGCTAAGCGGTCCATACCACGGGTGCGATGTTCATCTACTACCTCTGAAATTTCAGTGAAAATAGCTTGTTGTTCTGCAGGCACATTGGCATCCTGCCCGAGTGCTTCCAATGTTTCAGAAGAGTTCTGTAGGAGCGTGTCTTCTTCGCCACCAATGTTGAATTGGTCACAAATCCAATTGGCAAACATGTCGAGAATATTGATAAAGAAACCAGTGATGACGCTGCTTCCATCTTCAATGGCGCCCATCATCTGCTGATACCATGGTTGGTCGTTCACCGCGCCGCGAATCGCGTTCTCAGCAATCTCACGCGGGTGTATTCCTAAAAAGTTTAGCAACCAATCCATTACTTATAATTTCTCCATTTCTACTGCTCAGTATAGCATTACACGCGCGTGAGTTTTGTTACAGTTATGTGAAGATTAGGCATTAGGGATTAGGGAGTAGTTTCGGCCTATCAAGGGAAAAGAAGCGAGGCCAGTAGGCCGAGGTCTTTAGTGCCCGAAGGGCTTAGGTTCATTGCGCGGAGCAGTAGCGAAGCGCAGGAACAAATTAAATATTCATCAAACTGTCACATATGTCCCTACGCGCGCGTGGTATCATGGGCACTGAAATGTATAAACCAAGTGACACATATAGCGCTCCTGTTGTGAGCCGCGTGACCGGAAGCAGCGTTGCGGCCCCCGCCGTGATGCCGGATGGCAACGTGCCGCAATATCCGCCGATGCAACCGCAGCAACCGGAGCAGCAGGAAGAGAAGACCATTCTCGGCATGCCGCAGAAAGAAGCGATTTATGCCGGCGCGGAGATGGGCACGATGATGATGGGCCCGTTGGGGCAGGTAGCATCCGTTGGGGTGAGTTTTGCCGGAGCGGGTGAGCATGCCCATAACGAAGTGAAGCGCATGGTCGAGCAATATCGTGACCAGATTGCCAGTGTGACCGGCGAAGACCCCGCACAGGTGAACGGCCACAGCCTTAAGCGCGCGGCAGAAATGGACGAACGTTTTGCCAAGTTAGTAGACACGATTGAGAAAGAAAAAGACGCACGCCCTGCGGAGAGCGCAAGCTCGCTAGCGGGCTTTATTCCTGGCGCGGCATTGGGACAAGTATTGATTCCGATTCCGATGGTCGGCGGCATGATTGGCGGCACGCTCGGCGCGATGGGTGCGGGGCAATATGCCAATAAGCTGATGGGCAATGAGCCGGAGAAAACCGTTGATGGTGCGATTCAACGCATCTGCGAGAAGCAGGCCAGTGGTCAGCAAGTGATGACTGCCGATGTATTTGCGGTGCGTCTCGCGCAAAACGAATATGAAGCTGAACGCATCGAGAATGAGAAGGGACACCCTTTCTATAAGCTCGACCCGATGGAACAAGCCGAAGTGATGAAAGACCCTGAGAATCAAGCTGCGGCATCACAATGTTATTATGACGCGCTGGCGCTCAACCAAGGCGGTAACCCGATGGATTTTCTGATGGGCCGCGTCGCGCCACAAGGCGGGCAATTTACCCAAGCCGTGCAAGCTGGCCGCCCACAAAAGCAAGCCAAGAACTTCCGCGAGGCGATTCTGAATCAGGTCGCGGATGGGCAAGAGCAGTCTTTATAGTACACTCGCCTAACGGCTCGCTATTGTTCCTGCGTTCCGCTACTGCTCCACGCAATGAACCTAACGGCTTCGCCGACTAAAGGGCTCGGTTTCCTAACCTCGCTTCTTTTCCCATGATAAAACACATACGCTTAGCGGTACAAAAACGCGGTCTCTTGACTCGCTAATGACCCCACGAAGGGGCGTGCCCACAACAATTCATAACCCATCATGGGCACGAGTGGGAGCTGTCCGCAAGGCAGCGACCCGTAGCCCGTCAGGGCGAAGCGTCGCGCAGCGCACGAGCGGAGCGGAATAGCGGGCAACGCGAGTGTACAAACAAACCACTAACCACTAAGGACTGTATTATGGCCTTTCATTCTGTACGATTTCCCGATGATATTTCTTATGGCTCGCGTGGTGGGCCCGCATATTCTACCGACGTGGTGATGGCCATTAGTGGCCATGAGCAGCGCAACAGCAACTGGGCGCAGGCGCGGGCGCGTTATAATGTCGCCCATGGGGTGAAAAACCAAGAGCAATTGGACGCACTCATTGCCTTCTTCCGTGCGCGTAAGGGGCGGGCGCATGGGTTCCGGTTTAAGGATTGGACGGATTATAGCATGACCGCCGAAGTGATCGGCACGGGCGACGGCGCGACTACCGAGTTCCAACTTACGAAAAGTTATGAAAGTGGCGGGGAATATGACGTGCGCGACATCACCAAGCCGGTGAGTGGCACGGTGAATATATATGTGAACGGCATCGAGCAGCTCAGCGGCTGGACGATGGATTATACGACGGGCATTGTTACCTTCTCCAGCGCTCCAGCGGCAGAGTTAATCATCGCCGCCGATGCGGAGTTTGACGTGCCCGTGCGGTTCGATACCGACCAGCTAAGCGCGAGTCTGGATGCGTATGGGCTACGTAGCTGGAGCGATATTACCCTTATTGAAATTAGGGTGTAACTTCACACAACTGTCACACTTTAAACGCTTAATTTTCTTATAATAGGTGTGAGGAATAGTATACGCCCGAAGTGTATCTATACCGCATGAATAAGGAAAATATGTCGAAAAAAGAGACAGATAAGAGCAGGGGCGCCACGCCGGAAAATACCTTCAGCAAGGAGCTGAAAGGGACCGGAAACGCTGCGCTTGATGCATCGATGAAAGAGCTGATGGGCGGGAATGTGACCGCTGAGGGGCTCAACAAGCTGTTTGAGGCGAGCCAAGGCGGCATTGATGATGAGGCGCTGAAGGCGCTGCCGGGCGTGGTGGTGGATGAGAAATCCGGTGATATGCGCCTGTTCGGTATCAAAATGCCGGGGATGCCCAAAGAGGTAATTGCACCGCTCGCGGCGCTCTATACCGGTTCGTTGAAATTCATCAACGACAATGCTGGCCCCAAAACCTATGAAACCGCCCGCAGAGGTTTGGTGAGCATGGGCGTGAACCACCAAACCGCGCATTATGGCGGTATTGGTACGGAAGTGGGCATAGTATTCCTGCTAACGCATTGGCAAGATATTGGCTCGATTCTGAGCGCGCAGGATGACCATAAAGGCAAGCTGAACAACTTCGCCCGCCAAATGGCGCCAGTGGTAGATGAGATTCGTGGCCA
>CAYFFN010000028.1:0-13719 GCA_964342335.1 uncultured Azospirillaceae bacterium | reverse complement strand
TTACCGTGGCGGCCTGCCATTTTGTCACCTGTCTGCAGCTTTCGCTTCACGGCCACAAAGACTTTCACCATTTTCAGTACGCCCGGCATCAGATCGTCACCGGATTGTACTTTTTCTACTTTCTCTTCAAAACGCTTGTTGAGCGAGTCGATAGAATCGTCGAGCTGCTTCTTCAGCGCCTCGACTTTCTTCATCGCTTTGTCGTCTTTCAGAGCGAACTGCCACCACAGGCCGCGTGGAGTCTCTTCCAGCATTTCCTTGGTGATCTTGCCCTTCTTCGCACCTTTCGGCGCTTTGGTCGCTTCTTGACCGAGCAGCAATTCGCCAAACGCATCGTATACGAAACGCTCTACAATAGCGCGCTCATCGTCACGGTCTTTTGCGAGACGGTCGATTTCCGCTTTCTCAATCGCGAGGGCACGTTCGTCTTTTTCGATACCACGGCGAGAGAAGATCTTCACGCCAACGACGGTACCGGTGTTTCCTGGAGGCAGACGCAGTGAGCTATCACGTACATCCGAAGCCTTCTCACCGAAGATCGCACGCAGCAGTTTCTCTTCTGGGGTCATCGGTGATTCGCTCTTCGGCGTCACTTTACCTACCAGAATATCGCCTGGGTTTACTTCCGCACCGATATGCACCACACCAATCTCATCGAGGCTGCGCAGCGCATCTTCACCTACGTTTGGAATATCGCGGGTGATTTCTTCCGAACCGAGCTTGGTATCACGTGCCATCACTTCGAATTCTTCGATATGGATGGAGGTGAAGCGGTCCTCAGAAACGACACGTTCTGAAATGAGGATAGAATCCTCGAAGTTGTAACCGTTCCATGGCATGAACGCCACGAGCACGTTTGCGCCCAGTGCCAATTCACCCAGATCGGTAGATGGGCCATCCGCGATCACGTCGCCAGCCGCTACCTTGTCACCTACTTTCACCAACGGGCGTTGGTTGATACAGGTGTTCTGGTTAGAACGTTGGAATTTGTGCAGCGTGTAGATATCTACTGCTGGAGTTCCGTCTTCGTTTGCTTTCTCACAGCGGATTACGATACGCGTACCGTCCACTTGGTCAACCACACCTGCGCGGCGAGCAACCGGAGCAGCACCCGAATCACGTGCAACCACTTCTTCCATACCCGTACCTACGAGAGGTGCATCTGCTTTAATCAGCGGCACGGCTTGGCGTTGCATGTTTGAACCCATGAGTGCGCGGTTCGCATCATCGTTCTCCAAGAACGGAATCATCGCTGCAGCCACCGATACGAGCTGCTTTGGTGCTACGTCCATGAAATTGATGCTGTCTGGCTGCGCCATGATGAAGTCACCGTTAATACGGCAGCTTACCAGCTCATCTTCAAATGTGTTCTTTGCAGTCAACTTCTCGTTGGCCTGTGCAATCGTGTATTTGCCCTCTTCAATCGCAGAGAGATACACCACTTCCTCGGTCACTTTACCGTCTACTACTTTACGGTAAGGCGTTTCGATGAAGCCGTATTTATTGATACGTGCATAAGTCGCCATAGAGTTAATCAGACCAATGTTTGGACCTTCAGGGGTCTCAATCGGACAGATACGGCCATAGTGCGTGGTGTGTACGTCACGTACTTCGAAACCTGCACGCTCACGCGTCAGACCACCCGGGCCAAGCGCTGAAAGACGACGCTTATGCGTAATCTCAGAAAGCGGGTTGGTTTGGTCCATAAACTGGCTCAACTGCGAACCACCAAAGAACTCACGTACCGCAGCCGCCAAAGGCTTCGCGTTTACGAGGTCATGTGGCATCACCGTGTCGATATCAACCGAGCTCATGCGCTCCATAATACCACGCTCCATACGCAGCAGACCTACGCGGAACTGGTTTTCCATCAGCTCACCTACCGAACGGATACGGCGGTTACCGAGGTGGTCAATATCATCAATCTCACCAAAGCCGTCTTTCAAACGCACGAGGGTGCGAACGGTTTCTACGATGTCTTCTTTGCTCAGCGTACCCATCTCTTCTGGGTGCTCAAGATCCAAACGTGCGTTGGTTTTCACACGGCCTACAGGAGAGAGGTCATAACGCTCAGAGTCAAAGAACAGAGACTCGAACAATTCTGCAGCTGCTTCCGGCGTAGTTGGCTCACCTGGGCGCATCACACGGTAGATATCAATCAGCGCATCGTCACGCGATACGTTCTTATCGACTACAAGTGTGTTACGGATGTATGGGCCAACATGGACATTATCAATCGCCAGAACTGGCACATCTTTAATGCCTTCGGCTTCCATAGTTGCAATCGCATCAGCGGTCAGCTCTTCGCCTGCTTCTGCGAAAATCTCACCGGTCTTATCGTTGATGATGTCTTTCGCAACATACTGGCCAGCGAGAATCTCAGAATCGATCAGCACATCTTTCAGGCCAGCTTCTTCCAATTTCTTCAGCGCACGTGGGGTCAGCTTCTCGCCCACTTTCGCAACGGCTTTGCCTGTCTTCGCATCTACGAGGTCATGGCCCAGCTTCACGCCTTTATATTGCATTGGCTCGAACGGCGTAGACCAGCCCTTCTTCGCTTTTTTGTAGCTCTTGGTTTTGTAGAACGTATCCAAGATTTCTTGCGTATCCATACCCAGCGCACGCAGAATGGTGGTCGCAGGCAGTTTACGGCGGCGGTCGATACGTACATGCACGATGTCTTTCGCATCAAACTCGAAATCGAGCCATGAGCCACGGTAAGGGATTACGCGGGCAGAGAACAAATACTTACCAGACGAGTGGGTTTTCCCTTCGTCGTGGCTGAAGAATACGCCAGGTGAACGGTGCATCTGCGAAACGATCACACGCTCCGTACCGTTGATCACGAACGTACCATTCTCGGTCATGAGCGGAATATCGCCCATATAGACTTCTTGTTCTTTAATATCTTTAATTTCACGCGCGCCGGTATCTTCGTCTACCAACCATACGATCAAACGCATGGTCACGCGCAGTGGCGCTGCGAAGTTGATACCGCGCTGACGGCACTCTTCCACATCGTATTTTGGAGTATCAAAATCATACGATACATATTCGAGGGTAGAGGTTTCAGCGAAATCTTTAATCGGGAATACCGACTTCATTACCGCGTGCAGACCACTTTCTGCGCGGTCAGCTACAGTCATTTCGGCTTGCAGGAACTGGTCATAAGAGTTCTTTTGCAGCTCAATCAGGTTCGGCATGGTGGTTGCCGATTTAATCTTACCAAAGCTTTTACGGATGCGTTTACGGGAAGTGAACGTATGGGCGGTTGCCGCAGGAGTCGAAGCCATAACAGGTCCTCTAAAGTTTACGAACGAAGTCGGTTAATAGCGTGCATATGGTTCAATGCACAAAGAGGGAACGCGGCACTATCCACGTTCCCTTCTTGTTTGGAGTAGCAGAAAACTACTTGAGCTCGACAGTTGCGCCAGCTTCAGCCAGTTTCTTCTGGATCTCTTCTGCTTCTTCTTTCTTCACGCCTTCTTTCACGTTAGCAGGCGCGCCTTCAACGAGGTCTTTCGCTTCTTTCAGACCCAGGCCAGTGATAGCGCGGATCTCTTTGATCACGTTGATTTTCTTGTCGCCAGCAGCGGCAAGAACAACAGTGAACTCATCTTTTTCTTCTGCAGCTTCAGCAGCCGCAGCTGGGCCCGCAGCAGCAACTGCAACTGGTGCAGCGGCAGATACGCCCCATTTTTCTTCGAGAAGTTTAGACAGCTCAGCCGCTTCCATTACAGACAGCGCTGAGAGATCTTCAACGATTTGTTCTAAGTTTGCCATGATTGATACCCTTTAGTTTATCCAATTACCAATTAACCTTGCGCCCCGTAAGCTCCGCACACACGTGCGAGTTGCCCCGCCGGGGCTTGCAATACACCAGCCAGACGCGTAGCTGGGGTATTGATGAGTGCGATAAGTTTCGCACGCAATTCGTCCATGGATGGCATCGTAGCAAGTTGCTTAATGCCTGCCTCATCCAGCTGATGTGAACCGAACGCACCGCCCAGCATCACCAGCTTTTCGTTTTTCTTAGAGAATTCCGCAATCACTTTCGCAGCAGCCACTGGGTCATTCGCGAATGCAATCGCGGTAGGGCCAGTGAAATGCGCCGCCAAAGGCTCATATTGCGTACCTTCCAGCGAACGTTTCGCCAGACGGTTTTTGGTTACTTTAAAGCCTGCACCCGCTTCGCGCACTTTCGCACGCAGGTCAGAAATCTCTGCCACGCTCAGGCCTTTATAATGGGTTACGATAACGATATCGGTCGAATCGAAGATACCGTGAACGTCGCTCACCCAATCTTGTTTTGCAGTACGAGTCATTGCCATGATAGTTACCCCTTACGCCGCAAATTGTGCGGTATCCAGCTTCACGCCAGGGCCCATAG
This sequence comes from uncultured Azospirillaceae bacterium, assembly GCA_964342335.1. Classification (GTDB taxonomy): domain Bacteria; phylum Pseudomonadota; class Alphaproteobacteria; order Rickettsiales; family UBA3002; genus CAYFFN01. The sequence goes on along the minus strand of CAYFFN010000028.1, from coordinate 9,329 downwards.
TAGAGCTCAGTGATACACGCTTAATATAAGTTCCCTTAACACCCGATGGCTTGGCTTTTTGAATCGCCGACATCAGAGCGTTGATATTTTCCGCCAGCTTATCCGCATCAAAGCTCGCTTTACCGATACCGGCATGAACGATACCCGCTTTTTCCACGCGGAACGCCACTTGGCCGCTTTTCGCATCGCCAACAGCCTTTTTCACGTCAGGCGTTACCGTACCCAGTTTTGGGTTTGGCATCAGACCACGTGGGCCGAGGATTTTACCAACACGACCCACATAGGCCATCATGTCAGGGGTAGCGATACATACATCAAAAGGCATGTCACCTTTTTGAATCATCTCTACCAGCTCATCCGAGCCAACGATATCCGCGCCAGCCTCTTTTGCTTCTTTCGCCTTATCGTCTTTCGCGAATACCGCTACGCGCACTTCTTTACCCAGGCCGTTAGGCATAGATACCGCGCCACGCACCATTTGATCAGAGTGCTTAGGGTCAACACCCAGCATTACTGATACATCAACGGTTTCGTCAAATTTGCCGTTCGCACCTTCTTTTACGAGGGCGAGCGCATCAGCGAGCGCGTATGCTTTTTCAGCATCAATTTTCTCGCGGATTGCTTGTGTACGTTTTCCGAGCTTTGCCATGGTTGTTTTACTCCACCACTTCCAGACCCATTGCGAGAGCAGAACCACGCACCATTTGCGCCGCTGCATCTTCGTCATGAGCATTCATGTCACACATTTTTTCTTTAGCAATATCACGGATCTGATCCATGGTGATTTTGCCAGCCACTACCTTACCAGGCTCACTGCCACCCTTCTTAAGCTTCAGCGCCTTCTTGATAAAGAAAGACACAGGAGGCTTCTTCATCGTGAAGGTGAAGCTGCGGTCCTTGTAAACCGAAATTACTACAGGGATTGGAGCACCCGGCTCCGCCTCACCTGTGGCCGCGTTGAAGGCCTTACAGAATTCCATAATATTCACACCCGCCTGACCAAGCGCTGGACCCACCGGAGGGGAAGGGTTCGCTTTGCCCGCAGGGATTTGTAATTTAACGTATTTTTCTACTTCTTTTGCCATGGTTTTTGTCCATTTTATTGGCTCAGCTTGCGCCGAGGGAGGTCGAGTTATACTGCATCGCTTTCAAAACGCAACGGTTTTTTTGGATTTTTTTGGGCTTCTGCTTGACACGCCCAAAAAGCCCAGCAAATCAGCGCTTAAGACACCTTGTCTACTTGGTTGAATTCCAACTCCACCGGAGTTGCACGACCAAAGATAGAGACAGACACTTTCAGCTTCTGGCGCTCATCGTCATATTCTTCCACCGTACCGATGAAAGACTCGAACGGACCGTCGATAACTTTGACCTGCTCGCCAATCTCGTAGGTGATAGTGCTCTTTGGTGCTTCCGCGCCTTCTTCCACTTGTTTAAAGATGGCGTTCACTTCTGCTTGCGTAATGGGCAGAGGACGCGCGCCGCCGCCACCGAGGAAACCGGTCACCTTGTCGATATTTTTCACAAGCTGCCATGTTTCGTCGTTCATATGCATTTTCGCGAGCACATAGCCTGGGAAGAACTTCTTCTCTGCCTGCACTTTCTTGCCGCGACGCATTTCAATCACTTCTTCGGTGGGCACGACGACTTCTTCGAAATAGTCCGCCAGACCTTTTTGTTGCACTTTCTCGAGAATCGCAGTCGCTACTTTCTTTTCGAAGCCAGAATAGGCCTGCACGATATACCAGCGCTTTTTCGGGCCTTTCTCTTCTTCTTTCGCCTCAGGAGCAGGCGCGTCTGCTGGAGCCGCTTCCGCTTGCTCTGGCTCTGCCGCCGCCTCTGGCGTTTCGTTGCTTGCTTGCGCTTCTTCTAATGAGGTTGCTTCTTCCGCACTCATCTTCTTATCCTTTTGTTATGAACCCAAACCGAGGATGAGCTGCACACCACCACCAATCAGCGTATCCACGATAAGGAAGAAAATAGCCGCGATGGTGGTCAACACCAAAACCATTGCAGTCGAAACCAAAACTTCTTTACGCGTCGGCCAGTGAACCTTTTTGCTCTCCTGACGTACTTCACGTACAAATTTTGCTGGATTCGCCATGTTTTTCCTTATCCTTTGCTGCGCGAGTGTTTCGCCCATACTAAATCGCACAGCGTTTCGGGCTGTGCGGAGGAAGAGTCTTAGACCAGATATCCCCAAGGCGCAAGGGGTTTTTGCAGCCGCCTACACCTTACTAGGGCCCCACGTTCCACCGCGCGTTTCATAGGCATCTTTCTCATGCGGAAAAGGGTTCTTGTCTAATTTGGTAATGCCCAGCCGGTGCATAGCCTCGCTCTTTACCGCTTTCCAGTCTTTATCAAACTGTGCCTGGGCGGCTTTGTCGTCATTCTTAAAGTCCCGTGTCAGCTCTACAAACAAAAACGGGGCGGGCGTGCGGCCAATCATTCCCTTGGTCATATCATTCACTTTCGCGCCATGAGGGAGCAGCACATCCCCCGCTTCGCCCGCTTGCATACGGTCCACTAAATCCCCTTCGGCTTTTTTCGGGCTGCGCAACAGCGGAATCGCCTGCGTCAGCGCGTCGCGCACTTCTTCTATTTTATACTGATCTTGGTCTTTCAGCCCGATACTCAACTGATGCCTGTGAAGGTAGTTACGGGTGGAAGGCCCAACACGGTGATGGCCTTGCCCCTGATTATTCATCACGGCACGCCCGCTCTCGGTCACATTTCCCGTGCCCACGTCGCGCGCGGCATATATATAGTGCTTAGCCATCGCCGCATCATAGCGGCGTATTTATAACGTCGCGTGAAGATTGCGTGACAATTAACGCTTCTCGCTTGGCTCCAGCGGTTTGCTTGGCTCGCCAAACGGAATGTAAGTGGGTTGCGCCGGCTGGGCCTGTACTGGCGCTGCGGGCGCCGGGCTATAGCTCTGCACGGGCTCAGCTGGTGTTGCAGGAATTGGGCTGGTCATAGACAGATTCATATCCGAATAGTCATAGGCAGCGCCCGTGCCCATATCCACACCTGCGCCGATAATGCCACCTAGGGCAATATTCCCGAACGCCCATGCTTCGGTATCACTCTCAATCACCGTCTGAGCAGATGCGCCCGTCTGGTCGTTCATGCACATAACTTCCATATCGCTGTAAGAGCGCTGCACGGTCACCGTCTCTGGCGTACAGCCCACTTCCCAACTGCCGCGCTCATTGCTCAAGCTACAGCGCGAGCAGGCATGGCCGGGCGTGTCTACGAGAATCGGCTGGTCACTGCCTTCGATAATAGAAGCGCAGGCGGTGAGAAGGGAAAGCAGTGCGGGCGGGAAAAGGCGTTTCATGATGCATCCTTATGGTTGTGTTTCTATTGGCTTAGCGGCTTGGTGTAAAAAAGCAAGCAACGATACTGGCCATTCACACCTCTAGGCGTTAGAAATATCCTATCATTTTAGGAGAGCATCATGGCCACCGGATCCAAAAAAGTCATATTTGCCGCGCTCGCGGGCAACTCGCTCATCGCCGTCACCAAATTCTTCGCCGCCTTTTATACCGGCTCCTCCGCCATGCTTTCCGAGGCGATTCACTCTGTGGTCGATACCGGCAATCAAGGGCTGCTACTCTACGGCATGAAGCGCGCCGCCAAACCCGCCGATGACCGCCACCCGTTCGGCTACGGCATGGAGATTTACTTTTGGAGCTTCGTCGTTGCCATCATGGTCTTCGCCGTTGGGGCGGGCGTCTCCTTCTATGAAGGCATCCATAAATTGCTCGACCCACATGCCATGACCAACGCGCTGGTAAACTATATCGTGCTCGGTGTCGCAATGGCCTTTGAGGCGGGGGCGTGGCTGGTGGCCTATAAAGAATTCGGCAAAGTGCGCGGCAAACGCCCGATACTCGAAGCCGTGCGCCACTCCAAAGACCCGACCATCTTCACCGTGCTATTTGAGGACACCGCCGCCATGCTCGGTTTGCTCGCCGCCCTCATTGGCGTCTTCTGCGCAGACCGACTTGGGCTTGTCTGGGCAGACGGGGTTGCCTCTGTCGTCATTGGTGTCATCCTCGCCGGCACCGCTATGTTACTCGCCTACGAAACCAAAGGGCTGCTGATTGGCGAGGCCGCCGCACCAGAAATCATCGAAGACATACGCGAGATACTCGTCTCACGCGCTGAGGTGGATGGCATCAACGAGCTACGCACCCTCCATATGGGCCCCGCCGATATCCTCCTCGCTGTCAGCCTAGACTTCGCCAACGACCTCACCTCCGATCAGGTGGAAAATGCGATTAGCGAAATGGAAGTCGCAATTAAAGGCCGTTACGAACAAGTGAAGCGCCTATTTATCGAGGCGCAAGGGCCCGCCGAACATTATGCATAAAGCGTGATTTAGCCCCCGCCTTCGCCCACATTTAGAGTATTAGGCAAACTTCTTAGCGAAAAAGGCAGGCAGTGAGTTGTTTTCGCCTCTATAGTGCTTATGTAAATAATAGCATATTTTCAGGAGGTAAAGATGAAAACTATTGGTTATGCAGCCCATTCAGACGATGCTCATATGGTGCCTTACCATTTTGAGCGTAGAACATTGCGCACAAATGATGTGGCTATCGAGATTCTCTATAGCGGCGTATGTCACTCTGACTTACACACCGTCAATGGCGATTGGGGGCCACAGCCTTATCCGTTAGTACCGGGCCACGAGATTGTGGGCCGCGTGCTAGAAGTGGGACCAGATGTAAAACACTACAAGGTAGGCGATCATGTGGCGGTTGGCTGTATGGTGGATAGCTGCCAAGAATGCGACCAATGCGATCACGACGAAGAGCAGTATTGCCGCAATGGCATGACTCCCACCTATGGCGCACCGGATCGTATTTCCGGCGAAATCACCCAAGGGGGTTATTCCAAACATATCGTCGTGCGCGAAGAGTTTGTTCTGCGCGTGCCTGAGAATATGGACCTATCGCGCACCGCTCCTATTTTATGCGCGGGCATCACGACCTACTCGCCGCTACGCACGTGGAACGTGGGCAAAGGTAGCCGCGTAGGCGTGATTGGCCTAGGCGGTCTTGGCCATATGGCGGTGAAGCTAGCCGTTGCCATGGGTGCAGAAGTAACCGTACTCAGCCGCTCTAAGAGCAAAGAAGAGCAAGCCAAAGCCATCGGCGCAAAAGGCATCCTTGCCTCTACCGATGAAGAGGCGATGGAGAAGGCGGAGGCCTCGTTTGATTTCATAATCGATACGGTTCCGGTGCAACATGATGTCAGCCTCTATACGCCCCTGCTGGATATTGATGGCGCTTTGGTCATTGTTGGCCAAGTCGGGCCAATGGAGGCCTTCATGAGCATGCCACTTATTTTTGGCCGCCGTCGCGTGGCTGGCTCACTCATTGGCGGCATCAAGCAAACGCAGGAAGTCTTGGATTTCTGTGCGGAGCATGACATCTACCCAGAATGCCAGATGATTGGTGCGGATGAAATTAACGATGCGTTCTCGCATCTCTCGAAGGGCGATGTCGCACATCGCTTTGTTATCGATATGGAAAGCCTAGAACAGGCCGCATAAAGAAAGGACAAACCATGAAACGCTTATTATGTCTTGGGGCAACATTGCTTTCTCTGGGGGCAATGCCCGCCTCCGCCGAAGAAAGCAAAACATCCGATATTCGCAAATACGATGCCGAGAAAGGATTTGTGGGGCCAGACGAATATTTCACCGGCAAAGTGAAAGTAGAAGAGCCGTTCCAGTCAGGCGATAACTTCGCCGACTATCAAGGAGCGATGGTGCATTTCTCTGCTGGAGCGCGTACGGCATGGCACACCCACCCCAAAGGGCAAAGCCTGTATATTGCTTCGGGAGAGGGGCGCGTACAAATCGAAGGCAAGCCTGTGCAAACCGTAACGCAAGGCGATGTAGTCTTGTTCCCGGCCAATACGCGCCATTGGCACGGCGCAGCCCCCAACCAAGCCATGTCTCACCTCGCGATTCAGTCTCCCGATACGAAGGGCGATGTGGTAGAATGGATGGAACAGGTGACGGATGAGGATTATCTGTCCACCGAATAATCTATAGCGAGAGCCGATGGCACCACAGCAATCACATATCATTGCATTCAACACGGCCGATGAACTATCCGAGAAACCGGATAGCAAAGCACTGCAACACTTAACCCAGCAGCTTGCAAAATTTGCGCCGCATGATGGTGCCTTTGATTTGGCGCAAGGGCTGCAAGTGGTGCGCGCCTCTCAACCTACTGCCGATAAAAGCTATATCAGCTCATTGCCTAGCCTATGTATCGTGCCGCAGGGCGCCAAGGCGGTATCCTTTGCAGGGAATGGATTCGAATATGATGAATCGAAAATGGTCGTGTATGCAGCGGAGCTTCCTATCCATATTAGGATATTGCGTGCATCCGCTGCAGAGCCTTATTTCTGTTTTGTTATTCCTATCACCCCGCAGACGCTCAATCGTGTAGCGGCAAAGGTCTTTCCCAATGGCGTGCCCAAAGCCAACAAAACACGTGCCGTTTATGTCGGGGAGAGCAATCCGAAAATCATCGCATCCGCTTCACGCATTATGGAACTTATCACGCAGCAAGAAGATACCGACCTGCTGGTGCCATTGGTTATCGACGAAATACTCATCCGCCTGTTGCGCAGCCCTCATGGGGCCTCTATTGCACAAATCGGCGTACCCGACTCGCATGTCGATAAAATCAGTAAGGCCATTACATTCCTACAGACCCATTACACCGAATCCATCAAGATGGAACAGCTTGCGAGCATTGCAGGCATGAGCACCTCATCCTTTCACGCCCATTTCAAAGACATCACGGCTATGAGCCCATTGCAGTTTCAAAAAACACTAAGACTACGTGAAGCACGCAACCTGATACGAGCGAGAAGCATGGACATTAGCCATATCGCTTTTGAAGTAGGCTATGTCAGCACCACACAATTCAGCCGAGAATATGCAAGAGAGTTTGGCATCCCCCAATCCAAGGATGTATAAGCAGACATTATGCGTATAATCTCTCTACTTCTGATCAGCATTCTCTTCCCATCCTTCGCGGTTGCAGCACCGCATTTGATGGTCGGTGACGCTATCCCGCCCATGTATGGTTTTGATACGGAAGGGAAAAAACATCTCTTAACGGCGTTTGAAGGCCGGCCCATTATATTGGAGTGGACCAGCCCACTCTGCCCTTATTCTTCTAGCCGCTATACATCTGGAAGCATGCAACAAAGCCAAACGCTTGCCAAAGAGATGGGTGCCGTATGGGTAAGTGTGTATTCCTCTGCCATGGACTCTCCGGATTACTTAGATCAAACGGCCATTTCTTCTCTTGCCAAGGAGCGTCAATCTAAAGCGCAGTATCACTTTCTAGACAGCAAGGGCTGGCTAGGTCGTGGGTTCTCGGCGCGCACTACGCCGTATATTGTGATCATTAATGCCGCAGGCCGCATTGTCTATACGGGCGCACCGGATAGCAATCCAACCGCAGAAATAGAGGAAACCGCCAGCCGTTATGCCGATGACGCCCTAGCGCAATTAGCCAAACATCAGAGCATCACAAAGCCTGTAACTCGGGCCTTTGGCTGCGCGATTCATTACGCCCCGCTGGGCGAACCACTCGAGATACCCAATTGGGTACAGCGCTAAGGAAGGTCGCGCGTCTCCAGCGACAAAGGTAGATCATTCACGAAATCTTCTATCGTGATATGGCCTATAATGGCCGGAACCACCCCTGGATTCTCATGCTGCAGAATCAGTGCATCGCCTTGACCAAAGCCTTTCGGCACAATCCCCATCTGACTTAGCACGTTGCCATGTCCTACAATGATACGGTTGCTCCCATCGGAGGGTGCTTGCTTTAAAAGCGCGATGCCCGCTTCGGTCCGTGCTTGGCGAATCGTTTCGTCATCCGGCAAAATCGCGTCATACACAAAAGCAGGTGTTACCGCATCCATTCGACTAAACGCAATCAAAGTCGTTTGGCTCGCGCGGCACACGGGCGAGCTGTATATTTTACCAAGCGGAATCGCATTCGCAGTAAAAAAGTGACCGATGATACTGGCCTCTGTTTTACCCTGCCCATCTAAACAGGCGCCCTGTGCGAATGGTCCCTCTACCGGTTCTGTGCTCAATGCCACGCGGTCCATCAACTCTGCATTATCTGTACGGTGCGCATGACGCAGATAGATGGTGAGCCCACCTTGCTTTAGTTTAACCAACAACGCCTCATCTATACCTTTGGCATAGGTTGGCATTTTCACTTTCGTACTGATAGCGGGTGTTTCTTCTTCGACTACAGGCGCGTTGCTCAAGCCCATAAGCCAGTCTCGAGGTAATCCCAAGTCAAACACCCAGAGTATAGCAACCAACGTCACTACATATAAAAGGTACGTCGACCAAAATGGCACACGCTTATTCATTCTTTATTTCCCACCACGCTCACCAACACCGTTACTTCGTCGCCAATACGGCGAATGCCTATGCGATCTAGCGCATACATAATGCCATGGTTCGATCGCTTGAAGGTGCCATAGGCCGAGAACGCCGCCAAGGTTCGACCCGCACGCGTATGCCCATCATCTTTATGGAAAGTGACTTCCAGCGTCATCGGATGGGTTACACCTGCAAGTGTCAAATTACCCGTTACATCTGCCGTAATATCACTGGTTTGTTTTACGCTGGTGCTCTCAAAGTGGATCTCTGGGAATTTGGCGATATGCAGAAACTTCTCGCTCTTCACAATCGTATCGATATGGTCTTCGCGATGATATTCTTTACTGAAGGTTGCGCTCTCTGGATGAATCAACAGTGAGACTGAGGAGTGCTCTGGATACTCTTCATCTAGCAAAAAGCTACCTTCCACTTTGTGAAACTGCCCCATAAGAAGATCAGCCTCACACATTTTTGCCGCAAATTTAATATGGGTCTGTTCGTTATCAATCTCATAACGCTCCGCCGCCTGAGCAGGCAGCGCTACAAGCATATATGTCAGAATCAGAAATACACGAATCATGGTATGTTGCTAACTACCGTTGAGCCCACAGGCAAGCATTTCAGTTGATTCGTACAGAATTATGAAAGTGGCAGGGGCACCAGGATTCGAACCCGGGACCTACGGTTTTGGAGACCGTCGCTCTACCAGCTGAGCTATACCCCTACGTCTGAGTGGTTAGTGTTTAGTGATTAGTGCCCAGTGTTGCAACAAGAAAAAGGGCGCCTCGTTGGGCGCCCTTCTCATTTCGTATATTGATGGGTAATTAATTACTCAACAATTTTCGATACAACGCCAGCACCGACGGTACGGCCACCTTCG
>CAYFFN010000027.1:0-14297 GCA_964342335.1 uncultured Azospirillaceae bacterium | reverse complement strand
CGCGTGGCGAAGAGGGGGATCGCATCCGTGGATTGGATACCGGTGCGGATGATTATATGGTGAAGCCGTTCAGCCCAAGCGAGCTGATTTCGCGTATTAAAGCGGTTTTTCGTCGCATCCGTCCGGCGATGTCCGAGAAGATTCTTGAGTTTTCCGGCATCTCAGTTGATGTGTCTACGCATAAAGTGACCCGTGACGGAACTGAAATCCATTTAAGCCCAACCGAATTTGGTCTGTTGCGCTATTTGCTGGAGCACCCGGGCCGCGTTTTCTCGCGTGAGCAACTGCTCGATGCGGTATGGGGACACGATATTTACGTAGAGATTCGTACTGTAGACGTTCACGTGCGACGTTTGCGTAAGGCGCTGAATTACGATGGAAATCAGCCGGATTTGGTGCGCACCGTACGTTCTGCAGGTTATGCGCTGGAGGAAAATCCGGGTGGCGCAAACTACGTGAACGAAGAAGCGGCGGAATAATCCCCATTTTTGTATGATTTCATTTGCCTATTGCATTGCACAGGCGTAGACAGGGGCCATGTCTAAAAGCTTTGAACAGATTGTCGAAGCACGCATGAACCGCCGCGGCTTTATCCGCGCGGGAAGCATGGCGGTGGCCGCTGGAGTCGCATTACGCGCTGTGCCTGCTTTTGCGCAACTTACCGAAACGACGATGCTTTCCACGCTTACCTTCCCTGAGGTGGAGCGCGGTTTGGATGAAAACCATCAGCTTGCTGCGGGTTATAAGGCAGATGTGTTGCTGCGTTGGGGTGACCCATTGATGTGGCGCGATGCGCCTTTCTCACCTCAAGGGCTGACGCCTGAGGCGCAAGAGAGACGCTTTGGCTTTAATAACGATTTTACTGCCTTCTTCCCGATGCGTCGTGGCTCTAGCCAGTCAGACCATGGGCTGCTCTGTGTGAACCATGAATATACGCTTTCGCATTTGATGTTCCAGCAAGTGGCGACCGATCCGAACGGTATGGAAACCCAAACCAGAATCGAAATGGCATCGGTGGGTGTGAGCGTGGCTGAAGTCCGCGAGCGTGATGCGCAGTGGGACGTGATGAAGGGCAAATATAACCGCCGTATCGATGCGACCACGCCGATGGATATCGCAGGCCCAGCTGCGGGCAGCGTGCGTATGCGCACCAAAGCAGACCCGCGAGGTAACGCAGTGCTTGGTACCTTTGCTAACTGCGCTGGGGGAGTGACCCCATGGGGAACCTACCTTACCTGCGAAGAGAACGTGGATAAAATCTTCTGGCTAGAGGGAGATTACCCTGCGGCGGAAGCGGATAACTATAAGCGACTGGGCATCAAGCCTGAAGATGTGTGGACCAAGTGGCACCGTAGTGTCGAGCGCTTTAATATCGACAAAGAGCCGAATGAACCAAACCGTTTCGGTTGGGTGGTAGAGATTGACCCGTATGACCCGAAAGCGACACCTATCAAGCGTACTGCGTTGGGTCGTTTTAAGCATGAAAGCGCAAGCTGTACCCTCACGCCGGATGAGCGCGTTGTGGTCTATAGCGGTGACGATGAAGCCTACCAATATCTCTATAAATTTGTGAGCGAGAAGGCGTGTATTCCGTCTAAGCCGCGCGCGAACCGAGAGATTTTGGATGAAGGCACCCTTTATGCAGCACGCTTTAATGAGAATGGAACGATGCAGTGGTTACCTTTGGTGCAAGGGGTGGGGCCACTGACCACAGAGAATGGATTCCATAGCCAAGCGGACGTGGTGATTGAAGCGCGTCGCGCGGCTGAGCTAGTGGGTGCGACGCCAATGGACCGCCCCGAAGATGTAGAGGTGAATCCAGTGACGGGCTTGGTCTATGCCAATATGACTAAGAACCCTGCGCGTAAAGCGCCGAACGCCGCTAACCCACGCACACCAAATGTGTTTGGGCATACGATTGAAATGATTCCTCCCACCATTGATGGCAAGATAGATCACAGCGCTACGGAATATCAGTGGGAGTTCTTCCTGCGCGGCGGTGATCCGGCTGGTCTTAACGGCGCATTCTATCATGGCGATGTGAGCGAGAATGGTTGGCTGGCATGCCCCGACAATATGGCGTTTGATACCAAGGGGCGCATTTGGATTAGTACCGATGGACAGCCTGGCGCGATGGGCACTGCCGATGCGCTTTATGCCATGGACACACAAGGCCCAGGACGCGGTATCAGCAAGGCGTTTTTCCGTGGCCCGATTGGCTGCGAGATCACGGGCCCGTCTTTCACGCCGGATGGCAAGACCTTATTCCTCTCCGTGCAACACCCAGCCGATAGTGATGGTTCCAGCTACGCAAACCCAAGCACCCGCTGGCCCGACTTTGACGATGCCATGCCAGCGCGCTCCGCAGTTCTCGCCATCAAGCGCGAAGATGGCGGCGAAATCGGTGGTTAGTAGTATTTAATTTCGCTCCCGCTTTGGCTTACTGGCCAAGATGCTTCAAAAGCTCTTCTTTATTTACCGTATAATCCGAGTCAGCCCATTTTTGTTTGAGTGCTTTTATGCACGTGCCCATATCCTCGCCTTGAGCCATGCCTAGTGCAATTAAGTCTTTCCCAGAAATGGGGAATGTGGGGATTTCCCATTCCTGCAAAATCAGTTTTATATTGCGCAGCATTTCATGCGGCATTTCACCACGCGCCGCTACGCATAATGCGGTTGCGATAGCCAAATCGCGGCCATGCAAAATCATTTCTGCCTTAGCCCATGTTGCGGCATCGCCTTCCATTGTGGCGTAGCAAAAATGGGTGAGGCGGGTGGCGTCTTTGTTGGAGAGTTTCCAGCGGGTAATCACAGCCTCCCGCGCGGCTTTATCCTCACCAAGAATGCACGCAAGGCGCAGCATGGCATCGGGCGGGGCGCCGTATTCCGCTTCCAAAGGGAGTAATGTTGCTAGCGCATCCAAAGGCAGCGCATGCTTCCAAAGATACGTATCCAGCGCGCAGGATTGAAGCGCCGAAAGTGCCGCATAGGGCGCGGGAGCTTTGAGCAGTTTCACCATCTCTTGCTGAATGCGTTCGCTGGAGAGTTGCTGCAACATGGCGGCATGGGCGCGGCAGGCTTCGAGCGCTTCTGGCGCCAGCGATGCCTTGCCATGCGTCGCATAAAAACGAAACAGGCGCAGCATGCGCAACCCATCTTCTTGGATGCGGTCACTGGCATCACCGATAAAATGGATACGACCTGCTTTGGCATCGGCGATGCCGTCATGAAAATCGGTAATATTTGCTGCAGCGTCGCAATAAAGCGCGTTCATCGTAAAGTCGCGGCGTGCGGCATCCTCTGCATAATCAGTTGTGAAAGCCACCTCGGCATGGCGGCCATCGCAGGATGTATCTTTGCGCAAGGTGGTGATCTCAAACGGACGGCCATTCGTAATCGCGGTGATAGTGCCATGGTCTATTCCGGTCGGAATCACTTTGATGCCTGCCTCTTTCAAGAACGTCATTGTGAGCTCTGGCGGGCAGGGGCTGCATGCATCTAGGTCGGTGACGGGGCGGCCAAGCAGGCTATCGCGCACGCAACCGCCGACAAAGCGCAGCTCGTGCCCTGCCTTCTCATACGCAGAGATGACGCGCTTTACCGCAGCATCTTCTAGCCATGCAAAACCTTCCGTCATTCGCTCAAACGTTCCTTAATCAGCTTGCCATCTTCCATATGGGTGGGGGTGTAGCTGTTGCCGTGATTTTCCTGCGTGAGTCCGGTATAGAACAAAATAAACGCGCCGATGATGAGGCTGAGCAGCAGCACATAGGGCCAATGTTCGGTACGTTTGGCGTCAATCACTGCCTCGTCTCGCGCGGGGCGAATCAAGCGGTAGAGCAGGTAGAGCGCGATGGGAATCATCGCGGGCCAGAGCTTGAACAGTAAAACTTTCAACATAAAGTCACCAATCTTTTGGGTGTTATTGCGGGCCATAATACGCTATCACCGCGTGAGAAACAAACAGGTTCCCATGCCCCGCTACAGTTCCGCAACGATTGGTATCCTCTGCATGACCGCCAGCATGGTCTGGTTCTCGGCGATGAATATCGGTGTGCGCTGGCTTTCCTTTGAGTGGCACACCACCGAGATTGTATTGGTGCGTAGCCTGCTCGGCGTGTTTTTGCTTATGCCATGGGTGCTAAAAAACGGCTCGGAGGTGCTGAAAACCTCTCGCCTCAAAAGCCACTTTTGGCGCTCGACCATTGGTGTGGTGGGGATGCAAACTTGGTTTTATGCTATCTCGATTATGTCGCTGAATCAGGCGACCGCACTTAGTCTCTCCGCACCGATTTTTACCGCCGCCTTTGCGATTCTCTTCTTAGGTGAAAAGGCAGGCATCCATCGTTGGGGCGCAATTTTATGCGGTTTTATGGGGGCACTGGTGATTATCCGTCCGGGCTCGGAGGTGTTTGACACAAATTCGCTGATTGTGCTGGGTGCGGCGTCGCTATGGGCATGGGCGGGAATCTTGGTGAAGTCACTTACCAAAACCGAATCGCCGACGCTCATCATCTTCTATATCGGCTTGTTTATGAGCATGTGGTCTTTTCCACTAGCGCTGCCACATTTGCATGTTCCCACATTAACAGAGTTCGCGGTATGTATTTGGATTGCGATTGCATCCTTCGGCGCACATTGGTCGCTGGTGAATGCTTATAAGCACGCGGATATTGTAATCCTCACCCCGTTCGATTTCTCGCGCCTTATCTTCACGGCGATATTGGCGTATTTCTTCTTTGCCGAGATTCCGACGATACATAGCTGGATTGGCGGGGCGATTATTGTGGCGAGTGCTGCCTATATCGCGCATCGCGAACGGGTGAAGAAAACCAAACCCAAGCTGACCGAAGCGCCGGAGCTTTAAGCTTCCGCAATCGCCCCTTTTTGTACGCCTTCATAGGCTTTGACGCGGAAATGCGAATCTGGATGTTGGGATTTGAGTGTGGCGGCGATGTGCGAGGCGATGCATTCGACGGTGCTATCGCTTTCCAGCAGCCAGCATTTGGCGTGGGGGAGGGTGAGTTCGAAATAGCCTTGCGGGGCCTCATACGCAAAGCGTAAATGGCTCTCAGACTCTTCTATGAGGTCCTCTTTGCTGCCGAGATAGATATCCTGCCACTCGGTGGCCCAGCCTTGCATGAGTTCCATCGCGAGCGCGTCATTTTGCCAAATCTCGATTTTAGAGCGGTGGCCGTGGGCGATGCGCTGGCAGTTGCCATCATGCTTCTTCAGCCCGTGGCTGTAGCAATAATGCGGGCCGGTTATCTCTTCGGCTCGTAGGCGAATAGTGGCCTGGATGCCTTGCTCACTGAGGTGTTCGCTTATTACAGCACTCAGATGCACGCCGAGGTTCTCAGCGGTAACTTCAGCGCCCTCAATCGCATAAATGCCTTGCTCTGGAGTGAGGAGAACCGTGCCTTTGTAGGTGAGGCGCTGATGGGTTTCGTTTTCCTGCGTAATGCTCACGCCTTCCATACCGCGTGCGACCACGAGCCGGTGGTCTGGCCCGTCATCTATCCAGGCTTTGATTTGCTTTTTCACGAGGCCAAAATCCATCACCATGGATTGATCATCGAGATTGCCTTCCAGCTCGATATCACACATCCAGCTCATGCCAGTAAGCCCCGCCTCTGGCGAGAGCAATGAGCAGTCAATTACGGTCAAATTATCGACGAATAATTTCATTTCGACTCCGTAATTGATATTGTTTTCTCTTCATGTAAGAAAGATAAGAGTGGGATGAGAGGTAAGCCTTGAATCACGCTCGCATCGCCTACCACACGTGCGAAAAGATGTTTGCCTAGCGCCTCAAATTTGTAGCTCCCGCACGATTTGAGCGGGCGTTCTTCTTCGATATAGGCGTAAATCTCGGCCTCGGTGAGGGGGCGGAGGGTCAGTTCGGCCTTCTCGACCGTTTCAAACAGGATTTCTTCCCCGCGCGCTACGCATAAGCCGCTGATTTGATGATGGGTTTTTCCCGCCATCTCGGCTAATTGCGCTCGTGCCTTCTCGGGCGTTTCAGGTTTGCTGTAGATCGTGTCGGCCAGCGCACAAATCTGGTCCCCGCCGATCGTTACATGCTCAGGATAGCGCTTAGAGACGAAAAGCGTCTTTTCACGCGCTAAGACTTCTGCGTGTTTCTCAGGCGGTTGCCCTTTGAGTGTTTCCGAAACTGCAATCTCGTCCACCCCGCTCGGCACGACACTGAATTGCAGGCCAGCAGCCTTCAGCATTTGTGCACGAATCGCCGAGCCGGAGGCCAGCACCAAATCTGCATGTTGGGTGATAAACGTCATGGGGGCTGTATAATGGAAGGGGTTCGGCCAGACCAGCAGAAAATCAGCGATGCGGGCCTTCGTCTGATTTGGTAACCACAGCCGTGGAACCGTTAGCAGGGACACGGCCTACGTGCATATTATCGCGCAGCATACTATCAGGCGTGCGTTCTTCGGGGATATAGCCAACTTTTTGGTTACGCAGATCGTAGAGGTCAGCCGCTATCTTGCCACATTGGCTAGGGTCTAGCGCGTATTGCGCTTCTAATGTCTCGGCTTGTTCGGGGTGGACGATGCATAATGCCTTGATAAGCTGCTCATATTCTTGCGTGTACAGGTCATGCTCCGCCATGATTTTGAGTTTGGCCAGTGTGGGTTCATGCAATGTTTTCTCTAGAATATGCTTAAACGCGGCATGGGCCTTGTCAGGCTCTCCCTCGCGCAATAACGTGTTAGCCGATTCATACGCCTCATCGAGAATACGCTCTGCTGCGGGCTTTTCTTTTTCTTCTGCGTGTTTGCGTATTCCATAGTTTGTAAGCAAGCGTTTTGTATCTTCTAATTCGCCTAGAAACGCTTTTGCGAGATCATCATTTCCATCAAAATGTGGGCGATATTCTTCACATAATCTCTGTGCGGCCAATAGTCTGCCATTGCAACGGGCATTGCGAATTTCGCGCACCATTTTGCCGCGTTCGTTATTATCTGGAGCATCATTCATGCCCGCATTATAGCGTGCAACAATAGTAACAGTATGACAATTCAGTTAAATTAGCCGATGTCGCTGGAGGCGATGAGGGCCATGAACTCGCCGCGGGTGCGCGGGTCTTTCTTGAACAGGCCATGCATGCGGCTGGTTACAGTGGTGGTATCGGTTTTATGGATGCCGCGGGTGGTCATGCATTGGTGTTTTGCATCAATCACCACAGCAACGCCCTTCGGCTCCAGCACGCGCTGGATGGTATCGGCGATTTGCGCGGTGAGCACTTCTTGCGTTTGCATGCGCTTGGCGAACACATCCACCAAACGGGCGATTTTGCTGATGCCGACTACTTTGCTATCGGGCAGGTAGGCGACATGCACCTTGCCGATAATCGGTGCGATATGATGCTCGCAATGCGACTCAAGGCGCATATTCTTCAGCAGCACCATTTCGTCGTAATCTTCCACTTCTTCAAAGGTTTTGGAGAGAATCTTCTCGGGGCTTTCATCGTAGCCGGCGAACCATTCTGTATAGGCTTCCACCACGCGTTTTGGCGTGTCTAGCAGCCCTTCACGGTCAGGGTTGTCACCTGCCCAGCGCAACAGCGTGCGCACGGCTTCTTTCGCTTCTTCCTCGGTGGGGCGAAGTATGGTTGGAGTATCCTGCTTTTTTGCTGCGTCAGCCATAATATCCTCAATCTTTGAGGGCTATATAGGGCTATTCACCCGCAGTTACAAGCAAAGACTAGGCGAGGGCGTGTTCGCTCTCTTGCTCAGCAACGCGTGCTGCCCAAGTCTGGTTCGCGTCGCGCACTTGATTGCCGTTAAACTCTTGACCGTTCTCTGCCTCTGCAAATTCAAAACGGGTTGGCTCTTCTGCTTCTCGCGTATCGTTCGGATCATAGCTGGTGAGCACCCGAGCGGTTACGGTGTCGCGCCCGTGATCCACTTGTGCGGCTGGTGGTGCCACTGTTGGTGGCGGTTCGCGTCCTGCAATGGTTTGGGCAGCCTCATGAACAGAAGAGACATCTAATGCAGCAAGCGCTGCTCTTGCAAAATTGAGTCCCATCTCATGTTGTGCTAATGCCATATGTTGTGGATCTTTCAACGGGTTAGCATGACCATAGGTGATATTATCCACGTCCATTTTGTAAGTGTGCGCCATATCTTGCAGTACTTGCAGTGTGATAGGTTTCTCTTCGCCTGTTTCAGGGTCGCGCACCAATACACCGCGCATATCTGCACCGGAAAGGTTAGCACACAAGAAATTGGCTGGATTAATTACCGTGCCTGGCTCAAACACGGCGCCAGAGAGGTTGGACCCTTTTAAATTCACCGTGGTGAGGTCGCCGCTAAAGCGGGCGTTACGAAAATCCGAATTTTCAAAATCGGCACGGGTGAGGTTAGCACCGTGTAGATTTGCGCCCATACCTTTAGTTTCGTGGGCGACGGCATCGGTGAAGTTTGCACCGCATAGGGTCGCGCCGGTAAAATCTGGATTGGCAATTACAGCGCCGGTGAAGTTTGCATTTGTGAGGTTTACGCCGGTCATGCTGCAGTCTCCATCATGGTCTTAAACTCCACAATGCGGGCGTGGCTGAAATTGGCGCCGGAGAGGTCTGCGCCGGGCTCTACTATCAGTTTCGCGAGCTTGGCACCCTGCATATCAATATTATGTGCAATCACCGTACGCCCAATTTCCAGCTGCGCGCCCATCGCTCCTTCAAAGCGGGCGTGAGAGATGTTTCCGGCACTAATCACGAGGTGGGTCGTTGCATCCAGTCCTTGGAATACTGCACCAATCATCGAGGTGCTGTTATCGGTCAGCAGCCCTTCATAGGTGAGGGACGCATCAAAGATGCAGCGATTCAGCTTGGTGCCGCGGCGAACCGAGAGTTGGCCGCCCAGACGCTCAATGTCCGCTTGCATAAGAATTGTGTCGGAAAGGTCGCAGCCTTCAAACATATAGGGGCTGAGTGTTACCTCACGTGCTTCACATGCATTGATGAATGCACCGAGCGGGATATGCGTCTCGCCTGCGTTTTGTACGCGCACCTCTTCCATGGTCTGCTTAACGCGAGGATCAATCTTTGCTTCTGCAGCCTGTTGCACATTTTGTGTTTCGTCTGCTCCGCCTAGTATTTTTTTGAAAAAACCCATATTTGGCCTTCTTTTCTATTATTATTCTAATCAATTTACCGTGAATTAGTTAAAACTTTCTTAAAAAAATACGAAAAAAAGCACGAAATTTTCAAAAAGTTTGGCGCGAAACCGCAGCAATACTGCGTTTCTGGGTCATGCTGTTGTTTCAAAAGTTATTTTTCTTTAATGTTAATCTTTTTTTAACAGATAAACGTTAACATCTGCCTTAAGCGTTAAGAAAAGCGCGGGAGCAAACCGAAAAAATAATAACACGGTTTAGGACTAAACAGGGAAGCAGGGTGCAAGCATGGGGTATAACCCTCAACATCAAGGTTACGCTGCAAACAGCGTAGAACTCGGAGCGACAAACTTCGCCAGCCTTTTGGGCGGCGATGTGTTGGCGGGTTTGCAGTCTTTGCAGCAGCCGGAAGAGCAGGTACAAGAAGCAGCCAATCAACATATCGCGTTTGAGATTGCACAGCTTCAGGCGGAAATCCGTGCATTAATTAGCCAATTGACGGCACAGGGCCGCAGCGAAGAAGCGGCGCAGTTCAGTTCTCTAGAAACAGCAAGCAACCTCACCCAAGAGATGGTAGGCCGCATGCAAGCCGCCACCCGTCAGCTGGAGCAAATGGTTAGCGGTGTGACGCTGGATGATAAAGAAAAGAATCGCCAAACAGCCAGCGCATTGTCTGAGCAGGGGCTGTTTGAGCGCATGAATGAAGGGCTTATTAGTCGTGGTGAGAGCGGCCGCCAGGATGACGAAGAATTAGCTGGGCTAATTGGCTTGATTGATAATGATGAGGCGCGTGAGCATGCCGGAGAGTTAGCCGCATTGGCACGTGAACAAGAAGAATTAGCAGAGCGCTTGCGTCTCGAAGGTAAGCTTGAAGAAGCCCGTGAAGCACAAGCGCGCGCCAACTTACTGCGTCAACAAGCAGCTGAAGCCGCGGCCGGCGCGTTGGATGCGGAAGGGAAAACAGGTGCGGCTGTAGGAGCGCAGAGAATAGGTGATAGGTCTAGAGATCGCTATGAAGATACGCGAGAGGAAGTAAAAGATAATGAGTATCAGTTAAAACGCAATGCGATGCCGAATGCTTCGGAGCAGGAAATCAGAGAGATGGTTGAAGAAAGAAGCCGTCAATTTGATCAAATGCGACGTGAAGAAGCAAATCGTATAGTGGCTGGATTGCATGGAGAAGCTATGGCTCAAAACGAAGAAGTAGTCGCAGCTGTTATGGATTCTCAATCGCATAACAGTGAGTCTCGTGGCGCTATTAATGTTGAGGATATTCGTGCCACTGTTGATTCCAACATAGATGTCACGCAGAGCATTTTGGGTGGAGAAGATGTACAGGATATTTCTAGCCCAGTGGTAGGTGTAACTGGGGCAGCCAGCAATGCGGGAATTGATGCAGAACCTACAGAAATTACCGGTGGCGATGAAGTAGGGCAAATTGAAAGTCAAAATATCCAAGTTGCACAAATAAATGTAGAACTTGGCAGCTTAAGCTTCTAATAAATAACGCAATTATTTTCTTAATATAACCTTCACAAAACTGTCACACATTTGACACTCTATTCAGGTTAAATGTCTTCAATGTTTATACATATGAGGGCATAAAAAATGACAGACAATCTTCAGGCGTTGCTTACTCTACAAGCAATTGAAAATCCAGATGTGGAAATATCGAGTGAACGTATGGCCACGGATATGTTCGATATGCTGATTGAGAATCCAGCGTACACAGAGATGGATAATCCCTCCCCTGACAGATTGGGTTTAGCGGTTATCAACGAGATGATACAACGCGGCTATTTCTTCAATAGTATTGCTATTGCGAGAGGGGGATTCGGTGGCCCAGTATATGAACCAGAATACTTCAATCCTCAGTGGGATTCACAGATAACCAGTATCTTGGAGCAGACATTACAATCACCTGACAGGCACTTTTCAAATGCCAGTGTAGACGCACGCTACACCGATGATGGGCGTTTTGAAGCAACATTGAAAACAACAGGGCAAACACTTTTCTCTGGCCGTATGCGCGATACTCAAGTGTTTGAGCTTGCTGCCTCTCAAGCACAATACAACCCTACGCAAGTGGTTGATAGCTATGCGCGTGCACTTGTTGCGCGTTATGAACAAGCCTTCCGTCAAGAAGGATACGGCGATGATGAGATTGAGCTGCTAGCTGGTATGGAGGCAAGTAAACATGGCTTTCTTCCCCCCGCTTTGGCAGATGGTGAGAGAGAGTCTGTGGAGTCTAAAGTGAACCGTGTACGCAATTTTCTAGAGTTTCAAGCGATGTTGCTGGCGGAAGAACAAGGTGTCGAGAGTATATCCATAGAGGAGTTAGCAGAGCAACGAGAAGAGAAGATGCGTGAGGTTTTTTACGCAGGAGATACCTCTCTTAATGAGGCCTTTAGGAATGGCCGTGTATTTGGCCTATTTAGTTGGCTAGAGCTGTATGATGGTCGCGGCATTGATCTCATAGGCGCAAATAATATTTTCCCCGTAGCGGATGTGGCGAATGACAATGTTTCGCCTCCACCCATTCAAGGCGGTAGCGCAGCGAATTTGACTAGCGGTCCAGTGCGCGGCGGTAGCAACTAAGAATATACAAATGCACCTCCCTAAAAGCCGGCCTTGTGCCGGCTTTTTTTATGGCGTGATTTGGCTGGCATAGTGCGTGGCAATCCGTTAAAAGGCACGGTATGAGCCGCGCGTCACAGAATAAATCCAAAAAACGCTACCATGCTTCGGGCAAGACCGAGCAGGGGGAGCTCTATGCCGCCATCGACCTCGGCACGAATAATTGCCGCTTGCTGGTTGCGCGGCCGATTTTTCAGCAGGGCACGCTGCAAAAGAGCCTGAAAGCCGTGGATAGCTATTCGCGTATTGTACGCCTCGGTGAGGGGGTGAGCGCCCAAGGGCTGCTGCTGCCGGACGCGATGGACCGCACGCGCAAGGCGCTCAAAGCTTGCAAACAAAAGCTGGATAAGCACCCCGTCATTAAAGCGCGCTTTGTCGCGACGGAGGCCTGCCGCCGCGCCCAAAATGCGGAGGAGTTTCTTGGCGAAATCGAGCGCGAGGTGGGGCTGAAGATTGATATTATCTCCAACGAGGAAGAGGCGCGGCTGGCCTTTTTGGGCTGTTCGTCGCTGCTGCAAAAACAAACCCGCTGGGCGCTGGCCTTTGATATAGGCGGCGGCTCGACCGAGTTTATGTGGGTGAAAATCGACCCCGAGCAGCCGATTGCCTCCCACAAGCGCCATCTGATTCAAGACTGGCTCTCCATCCCCTACGGCGTGATGAATATGTCCGAGCAGTTTGGCGGCAGCGCTTACACTGAGATGTATTTCGAGGAAATCGTCGAGCGGCTGAGCGATATGCTCAAGCCGATGGATAAGGCCAATGGCATCTCTGAGCGTATTTGGAAGGACAAGGTGCAGATGCTCTCCACCTCCGGTACGGTGACGACGCTCGCCGCGATTCATCTCGATTTGCCGCGCTATGACCGCTCCAAGGTGGATGGGCTGCGGCTGAGTATCTCCGATATCCGCGCCGCGACGGCCAAGCTGATGCGTATGAGCCCCTCTGAGCGCGCGAACCACCCTTGTATTGGCTCCTCGCGTACCGACTTTATCCTGTCCGGCTGCGCGCTGTTTGAGGCGATTGTACGGACCTTCCCCATTGAGCGCATCACGATTGCAGACCGTGGCGTGCGCGAGGGAATTATTGTAAGTTTAATGCGGGAGACTGCGTCATGACCAAAAAAGGCGGTGATAAAGGTAAGGGCACGGGCGGTCAGCGCGACCTTACGGTGCGGGTGAAAACGGCGCGGGGACGTAAGCCTTCCTCGACGCGCTGGTTGCAGCGCCAGTTGAATGACCCGTTTGTGCAGCAGGCGCAGCGCGATGGCTACCGCTCGCGCGCAGCGTATAAAATCATCGAGCTGCATGAGAAATATAATCTATTCCGCCCCGGCCAGCGTATCGTAGATTTAGGTGCGGCTCCCGGTGGTTGGGCGCAAGTGGCGCTGGAAGTGATGGGCAATAAAGGCCATGTGGTTGGCATCGATTTGCTGCCGATTGAGCCAATGGCGGATGCGATTTTCCTAGAGAAAGACTTCACCGAAGACGATGCGCCAGACATGCTGATTGAAGCGCTCGGCGGCGAAAAGGCGGATGTGGTGATGTCCGACATGGCGGCAAACACGACCGGCCACGCCTCCACTGACCATTTGCGCATTATGATGCTGTGCGAGATGGCCTATGACTTCGCGGTGCAAATCCTTAAACCGGGCGGGGTCTTCCTCTGCAAGGTGCGCCAAGGGGGTACAGAAGGCGAGCTACTCAGAACCATGAAGAAGGATTTTGAGAGCGTGAAGCACGCCAAGCCTTCGGCTAGCCGTAAAGACTCGGCGGAGTCTTATGTGGTCGCGACGGGCTTTCGCGGGTAATTTCCGATAGACAAACGCGCCCGCAAAGGTTACAAGGCACTGCAATTCACGAGAAGGAACTCCTTATGGAATTGCACCAAGCCCTCACCTTTGACGATGTTCTCTTGAAGCCTGCGGCTTCCGAGATTCTCCCCCACCAGACTGACACCAGCACGCTTGTGACGCGTAATGTGCGTTTGGGCATTCCGCTCATCTCCGCCGCGATGGACACGGTGACCGAGCATCAGCTAGCCATTGCGATGGCGCAGCAGGGCGGTATGGGCTGCATCCATAAGAATATGACCCCCGAACAGCAGGCCGAAGAAGTGCGCCGCGTGAAGCGTTTTGAGTCCGGCATGGTGGTGAACCCCGTGACGATTCAGCCTGATGCGACTTTGCAAGAGGCGTATGACATTATGGATGCGAATAACATCTCTGGTATTCCGGTGGTGGAGGCATCTGGCAAGCTGGCGGGTATTCTCACCAACCGCGATGTGCGCTTTGCCAGTGACCCGAGCCAGAAAGTGGCTGAGCTGATGACCAAAGAGCTGGTGACGGTGCGTGAGGGGATTGGCAGCGAAGAAGCCAAAAAGCTCCTGCACCAACACCGTATCGAGAAATTGCTGGTGGTCGATGATGCCTATAAATGCATCGGGTTGATTACCGTAAAAGATATTGAGAAATCACAAAAACACCCACTCGCCGCGAAGGACGACAAAGGCCGTCTACG
>CAYFFN010000026.1:0-14394 GCA_964342335.1 uncultured Azospirillaceae bacterium | reverse complement strand
CACCACCGAGCTTATGACATTAGGCGATGCCCATGAGATGGCGACCTTATGTTTTGAGCTATTGAATGGCCGTCGCATTGCGGTGCTGGATGTTTCTTTCAAAGGAAATAAGGCGATTACGGAAGCGCAGCAAGCACTCGAAGGCGCGCGGCAAGAGTACCGTATTGCGCTGCGCAATCGCAACAGCTTCATTCGCCTGCTGGCAAACAGCTTGGCAACCGAAACGGACTTATCCCTGATTACAGAAGCGCTCGACAATACCCAGCTCATGCTGCACTCCATTGAAGTTGGACTGCGGGCGCTCCCCGCAAAAGAGCGCGCCTCCTATGAAGAGGCCTATAAGCGTATTCTCAACCGCAATCAGACCGTGATATTGCGTCGTGAGAAACTGCTGCGCGCAGAGGCAAAATATGCAGAGCTCTGGCGCAAACAAAAAGATAAGCTCGCCCTTGCCATGCAATCAAGCGACCTTAAACGCAGTGGTTTTTTTGTAGAAGAGCGCAGCATCTTCCTCACCGATAAGCAAAAGCTGAAGCTTGCCAAAAAGTTGGGCGAGTTGCTGCATGATGATCCCTACCCGCCTATCGAAAGAAGCACTATGATCGTGATGGAGATCGCGAATCTTCTCGATGACATGCTGGACATTAGCCAGCCCGAAGAAGAGCGCGCTATAGAGAGCTCGAATGCGGGGAATTTTGGCTCGATCACGACAGATTTGAGCGCGTCTACAAAGGCAGGCTGGGCGACGCTATGCATTGATGCTCTGCATGAAAACCGCCGCAAGGCCTCTCACCGCATCGCCTATATGCTGGTGTCCTATTACCGCATTCCCCTCACTGAAAGCATGATGGATTTGTTTGTGGAAACCTTTGGGGCAGAGCGCGACTATCTTGAATCTATTAACGAGGATACAAGCACCATTGCCATGGCAGCAGAGCGTGCCCTGCCTGCGCCTGCACCGACTCTCAAAAGCTGGATGCAGTTACACAGTTAGAAATCTATTATTGACTCAATACTTCTTCAATTTTCTTGGCGAGTTGTTTTTTGCGGAATGGCTTACCGATAAGATTTACCCCTTCTTCCAGCAGGCCACTTTCACGCAGTGCATGTTCCGCATAACCGGAATTAAACAATACTTTCAAACCTGGATATTTAGCTTTAGCGAATTTTGCAACTTCTGGTCCATTCATTTCGCCTGGAAGCATGACATCACTTAGCAACAAATCAAAATCACCACCGCGCGCTTCAAGAATCTTTACCGCATCGTCACCGCATTCTGCCGTAACGACATCATAACCAAGACTGCTTACTATAGCAGACGTAAGCGCTAAGACGTCCGGATTATCTTCAACCACCAGGATACGTTTATTCTTCTCTTCAGGGGCAGCGGCATCCGCTCCACCGCTAGACATTTGAACCTTCTCATCCTCACCCACATGCCTTGGCAGGTAAATCTTGATGGTGGTACCCATACCCAACTCGCTGTAAATCTGAATATGGCCGTTACTTTGCTTCACGAAACCGTACACCATACTCAAGCCAAGGCCGCTACCCTTTCCCACCTCTTTAGTGGTATAAAAGGGCTCGAATGCTTTCCCAGCCGTCTCCGCGTTCATGCCTGTGCCTGTGTCACTCACAGTAATCATCACGTAATCGCCTTCGACTACTTCTTGCTTCTCTAAAGCATAGGAATCATCCAACACAACATTCTTGGTTTCGAAAATCAGCTTGCCTCCCTCCGGCATAGCATCCCGCGCATTGACAGAAAGATTCAGTAGCGCATTTTGCAGCAAGGTCGGATCCACATAAATAAGCCATGCCTCTGTATCCGGCGAGAGCACCAGTTTAACACGCTCACCTAGAGACCGCCGAAGCATTGCTGTTAGATTCTCGAGTAACTCGTTAGGCTGAAGCAGTTTGGGCTGAAGCGCATGCTTACGACCAAAGGCGAGTAACTGCTTGGTAAGTTCCGCGCCATGCTCCGATGCCTCAATTGCAGGTCGAAGATAATTGCAAAGTGGATCATCATGGTCCATCAACTCTAGCATCAAATCGAGATTACCAAGAATCACGGCAAGCAGATTGTTAAAGTCATGCGCGATACCGCCTGTTAGCTGGCCGAGCGACTCCATCTTTTGCGACTGCCGCAACTGCTCTTGCGCCTTTTCGGCTTCTTTGCGTTCGCTTAGGTCGCGAATCACACCCACAAACGCATGTTCGCCCCCTCTGTCAGTATCCCCCACGGCAAGCTCCATTGGAAAGACGGACCCATCTTTACGCTGGCCACTTACCTCG
Source organism: uncultured Azospirillaceae bacterium (assembly GCA_964342335.1). Taxonomy (GTDB): domain Bacteria; phylum Pseudomonadota; class Alphaproteobacteria; order Rickettsiales; family UBA3002; genus CAYFFN01. The sequence continues at coordinate 12,099 of CAYFFN010000026.1, read as the reverse complement.
CGGCCAATGCCAATTACTTTCGCTTGGCCGGTATTTTGGTAGTTAGAAAGATAGCTATCATGCTCGGTTCTGTAGGGCGTGGGCATCAGCATTTTCACATTCTGTCCAAGCACCTCTTCCGGTGCGTAGCCAAACAATTCCACACAGGCTTTATTATACGATTGAATCGTTCCACGCGCGTCAATCGTAATGACTCCATCTACAATCGTATCCAGAATCGTTTCGGTGAGACGCTTGAACTTATCTTCGTCATCCCTTTTAACGGGAACCCTATCAACTTGCGACATTATTCGGTTCTTCGTGGCTTTCAGCGCTTGCCAGGTCATCTGGGCATGGACGAAGCAATTTCATGTCATAGGCGCGCTTGGCGAGCACTAATATTTGGCGTAAATTTGCTATACGAAACGGTTTAGCAAGATTCGCAATTACATTCAGCTCAAACCCGCCTCCCATACGTGCGGCCATAGGTCGATAACTAGGATTCCCGCTCATGATGACAATCTGTGCATCTGATTCTTGCTCAAACAAATGATTCAATATCTCAAATCCATCCGTATCGGGCATGACAATATCCATCACCACCACATGGGGATTGGATGTCTGATATGCCTCAAAAAACTCCGTACCGCGGTGAATACGGTGCACCACGAAGCCTTGCTCTTGCGCAACTTTTGCTACTAATTCAGTGATACGTCTGTCGTCATCGACAACAAGTAGTCGAGGGGTGTCCATAGGCGCTCCAAATCAAATAAATGCAGGCTGGCTGCGCGATGCGCATTACCTGCTATTTTTGGTTTACTCTCCCTTGGACAACTATAGCTTGTATCGCACTTTAGCGTCGATGTCTATAGTAATTACGGTTTACCAATGAGATATAATTGTAGTTGCGTTTATTTATTCATAGGTTTGCAGCGCTATTTTCACAGGCCAATAAAACCCAGTATTTTAGTCAGCTATTTAAGTTGCCAACTTAGAATAACTATGACACAAGGAGCTATGCCAGAAGCAATTCAAAATAAGAAAAATCTGGTTCTTGTAGTGGATGATGAAGATTCAATCCGGAAATTGCTCCGCATTGCCCTAGAAGACGATGGTTATAAAGTGGAAGAGGTCGATTGCGGCGCGAAAGCCGTGCGCGTGTGCCCTTCTATTCAGCCCGATTTGGTTATTATGGATATTGATTTGCCGGACATGGACGGCAAAACCGTGATTGAGACCTTGCGTGAATGGTATAACGGCCCGCTGATTGTATGCTCCGCAGAAGATGAAGATAAAACGATGATTGATGCCCTGCGCCAAGGTGCAGATGATTACATCACACAACCCTTCAACCCCGATCTCATGCTAGCGCGCGTGGCAGCCAATCTGCGTCAGGCCGCAATTAAAGAAGCAGGCGAGCCGGAAATCGTCAACGGCCATATCCGAATCGATTTGGTGCGCCACGAAATATTCTTGGATGGTGAAAGCAGCTTCTTCACTCCTAAAGAATATGAGCTTCTGCATTACTTTATTGTGAATCGCGGCAAAATGCTTACGCGCAAACAAATACTCAAAGACGTATGGGGCCCTGCCCATGCCGAAGACATGCAATATTTGCGTGTCTATGTGAGCCAGTTGCGCGATAAAATCGAGTCTGACCCCGCGAATCCCGCCTACATAATCACAGAACCAGGTGTCGGTTATCGTATGGAAATATTAGACGAGCCTCCTGTAGCTGCCTAAACTAAATATGCTGCTTGCTTAAATTCGGGTATTTTTCGCCGTCTACAGCCACAATCACATTTCCGTCGTCTAGAAGCTTCTTGTAATCGCGATGCTTTTCCCTTGGCACACCAATGCCAGAAAGAAACAGCGCAACACCACTTGCCGCCATCGTCGCTCCCCCCGCAAGGGCTGCAACAGGGCCGAGCCCTACAAGCAACACGCCCGTTGCCAATGCCGAAAGCACCGAAAAGGTTGCACCAAACGCACTGATAGTACCTTTAGGAGCCTCTTTTTCTGATGTTCCGGTCTCACCGAGCGACTCCACATCAATCTCTTGCTCCGCTAAGGCTTCATCAATCTCTAATACGATACTGATATCTTTATTCTCCACACCACGGCGCTTCAGCTCTTTCTTAATCAGTTCCGCTTCTTCATAGGAATGCGCCATCTTGTAGATCATTTTCTTCTCCTTTCCGTTTCGTTGCTACTTATCTGCGCTAGAGGGTGACACAAACATGCCACCCTCTAGCGCACAGAAACCCTTGATGTTATTTCCAAGCAGGCTTGCCCAGATTAACATCATCATTGTCCGTTAGAGCACCGGCAGCAGCACCTGCGGCACCGCCGATGACAGCACCGCCTACAGCGCTACCGCCAACCAACGCACCCCCAACAGCACCTGCTGCGGCACCAATACCTGCACCTGAGAGTGCGCGGTCATTTTGTGTATTACCACAGGCCGTTACCATGGCTGCGGTCAGTAATAATGCGATATATTTAGTCATGTTTCATTCTCCTATTATTGCGACATGTCTTGAATTTCGTCGCCTGCATCCTCAACGGCCTCGCCGATATTCTCTCCGACGGAATCTTCGCCATCGAGTTCATCGGCAGCATCTTCAAAGCCTTCTGATACGTCTTCCGCAGCATTTTCTAGCGGCGTATCATTGTCTTCAAAACAGCCTGTAAGGGTTAATAATGCACCGACCATCAGCGCTACACCGATGATTTGTACGAAGTCTTGTTTTTTAAGTCCGGTTTGCATGATGCTTCTCCTAATCCTAACCAGTTATACTCTTATTCTGCGGTGGCACGGAGCATCCATGCCGCCTTTTCATGCGTTGCCATGCGCGCCACCATCATATCGATGGTCACCTCATCGCCCGCATCTTCGGCCACTTCCAACACTTTGCGCGCTTCTTGTGAGCAAAGCTCATTGTCGCGCATCAGATTTTCTACCATTGCTTCTGGAGAATCCGGCAATGCCTCATCTTCCTTAATAGTAGAAAGCTCTGCGAAGGCTTTGTACGTACCGGGGGTGAAATGGCCGAGCGCACGAATGCGCTCCGCCAGTTCATCTCCAGCGCCGTGCAAGTCTTGGTACTGTTCTTCGAACAATGCGTGCAGGCTGTGGAACTGTCTGCCCGTTACATTCCAGTGGTAGTAAAGGGACTTCATATACAAGGTGTAGGTAGACGCGAGAAAGCCGGAAAGCTGCTTGGCTACTTCGGCGCGTTTCTGTTCTTCCATACCAATATTGACGCTTTTATCGTCAACGAGTTTTAATGTACGATTAACCATGATTGGTCTCCTGTGTTGTTACGAGACACACCATAGCGAGCCGCTTGTAAACCCGCGATGGGACGCAGCATGTTTTCCCATAAGCCGGGCATAAATATATTTATATTACAGCCGATTGATCGCGATATAACGCGCGGAATAAAGGCATTTTTATGCCTAATTTATACAAATTAGGGGCGCGCACCATTTCGCCTTTAGACAAGTCGCGACATATTCCAACCACGCAATCAAGCGTAACAACAATTAAAGGAGAATGATCATGAATACCGATATTCTTAAAGGCAAAATGAAACAATATCGCGGCGAAATCCAAAAGAAATGGGGTGAGCTCACCGATGATGACTTGGACGTTATCGAAGGCGATGCCACCAAATTGGAAGGCGTTCTGCAAGAACGCTATGGTAAGTCCAAAGATCAGGCGGAAAAAGAAATCGAAGCCTGGTGGGAATCTACCAAAAAAGCCGCATAATCAGCGATACACGCTCCCTAAAAAAGGTCGGAGGATAACTCCGACCTTTTTTGTTGCTTCTCTTGGCTACATGCCAGACTATCACCCGATAAATTGATAAAAGGCACAGACATGGAAGAACCTCTATATAGCCTGTCCATGGTCATCTTCGCATTTTTTGCCGCGGCCCTGCTGGTAATGTGCGGCACGGCATTGCGCAATTTCATTCCTTTTCTTGAGCGCACCCACATGCCCGCGGCCGTTATTGGCGGCTTGGTTGGGCTTGTGCTCGGCCCCCAAGTATTAGGGGAGGCCGTACTGGCAGGTACGCCCCAATATGATGCACAATACGAGCTCTATGCGATGTGGAAACAGCTGCCCGGCTATCTCATCTCCGTCGTATTCGCCGCGCTTATGATGGGCAAAGCCCTCCCCTCCGGCAAAGCGATTTGGAAAGAATCCTCCCCGCACCTCGTCGTCGGCTATACCGTCGCATGGGGGCAATATGTGGTGGGCGCAGCGCTGGCGCTCTTCGTGCTCATACCGATGTTTGATGGTAATGGCCTCAATGCGGCCATGATCGCCATTGGCTTTCAGGGCGGATATGGTACCGCCGCAGGTCTTGGGGATACCTATGACAAGCTTGGCTTTTATGACGGCTATGATATAGCGCTTGGTATGGCCACCGCGGGCAAGGTCGCTGCCATTCTGGTAGGGCTTGGCCTTGTGAATATTGCGGTGGGCAAACAAAAGATGAAATCACCACAGGAACAAAAAATTGAGGATACCGAAAGCCGTGTACCCGCACGCGTAGCAAAAGAGCAGTTCAAACAACAGCGCCAAGAGCAATATTTCTCTGCCGATAGCCTCGTGTTACATTGCGCAGTACTTTGCCTCGCCATTGGAATGGGTTATTGCCTGCGTGAATTCTTCACACTTGTCGAGTCCATGCTGGTTGCTAATCCAGAAGAAAATGGCATCATGCAATATATTCCGCTCTTCCCGATGGCATTACTAGGCGGGGTCGGTTTGCAGTTTATCATCTCGCGCACGCGCTTCTCTGAGCATCTCAACGCGCACCATATCCACTCTATCAGCCACAGCTTCTTAGACCTGCTGATTGTCGTCGCAATTGCCACGCTCTCGCTCAAGACGCTTGCAGCCAACTGGCATATTCTGCTGCTCTTAATTGGTGCAGGCGTAGGCTGGAATCTGATTGTGTTCTTCTTCATCGGACCGCGCCTCTATCACGATGAAGCATGGACGCGGGGCGTGGGTGACTTTGCGCATGCGACAGGCGCGACCACCACGGGCCTGCTGCTCATGAAGGTTATTGACCCGAACGACACCACAGGAGCACGTTCTAGCTTTAATATGAAGCAAACCTTCTATGAGCCCATTGTCGGCGGCGGCTTTCTTACCGCCCTTGCACTCCCGCTCATGCATAGTATCGGGCTGATGAACACCATGATCCTCTTCGGAGGACTGTTGATATTCACGCTAATTTTCGGGATGCGCAGTATCAAGCGACAGCGCAAGGCAATGAAAAACGCAAAAGGCTAAGCAGCTCGCACCACAAAGAAGAGCTGGCCTGCGGTTTTACACTTGCTGACCTGACCGGTTTGGTAATGCACGGCGCGCCAATCAACCATGAACAGCCCCGCTGCTTGTAACATATGCTTCACCTCCGAGAAGGTGAAGAGATGGCCATGCGCTGGGTATTTCACCCCGTCAATTTCCCAATCGAAGGAGGTATCGCCGCGCGTATAATCCGGCAGCACCGCATCCAAAATACGACGCCCCAGCACACGCAACGTGCCATAGGCCGCGTTATGGCGGTTATTCACGTCAAAGCAGAAATAGCCATCGCGCGCGAGCAAGTCGCGCAGACTGCGCAACGTCTCAATGCGCGCCTCGGTGCTGGGTATATGCCCCAGCACATTCCACAAACACAACATCGCATCGCAGGATGCAATCTGTTGCTGCCAGTCCGGCTGCTTGCAATCTACAAGCTGTTTTGCCACACCCAGCTCTTTGCATTTGGCCAGCATCGCGTCACTCACATCGGCTTGAATCAAGCTGCCTGCACCCATCTCTGTTGCGAGCGCCGCACCCCGCACCCCATCGCCTGCGCCATAATCCAGCAGGCGAATCGGCGCTTTCGCAAATTGCTTTTTGATAAGCCCATCCACCGCGTTGATATACGCGCTCTTGCCTTCGCTGTAGCTGCGGTAATGCTTCGCGAACGCGTCGTATATCTCTGCTGTGGAAGCCATTAGCCGAGCAACTCCCATTGCAGCGGTTGGTCGGTCTCGACTGCTTCTTTCAGCGCCTTGCCTTCCACCTTATCCCAGTCGAATGGCTCGATGCCATTCACCGGACGTTTGAATGCCACATCCTCATAACGAATCACATGACCCGCAGGGAACGGGCGGCGCGCGACAATCGCTTTGCGAATCAGCGTGCGGTTCGCTTCCTCACATGCAACAGGCTTTTTAATGCCATCGCCAATCGCTTGATGTGCCATCTTCATGCCGCGCACCATGATGGCTAGCTCATCCGGCTCGATAGAGGCGCGATGGTCGGGGCCCTCCATGTTGCGGTCGAGCGTGAAGTGTTTCTCCACCGCACGCGCGCCTAGAGCCGCTGCGGCAATCGGCGCTTCAAACCCTGCCGTATGGTCCGAATAGCCAATCGGAATACCAAATGCCTCACGCATCGTATGCATCGCACGCAGATTGATTTGTTCCATCACCGCCGGATATTGCGACACGCAATGCAGCATCAAAATTTCTTCTGCGCCTGCCTGTTGCAACACCTTCAGCGCATCACCTGCTTCTTCCAAATTGCTCGCGCCCGTCGAGATGATGATACCCACACCTGTCTCGGCAATCTCTTTAAGGAAAGGATGGTTCGTCACTTCACTCGACGCAATCTTCACGGACTTCACACCCATTTGACGCACGATCAGATCCAGGCTGATGCTCTCAAACGCAGTGCATAAGAACGGTGCTTGCACCTTGTGGCAATAGGCGCGTAAGTCTTTTAGCTGATCAGGCGTTAGCTCCAATGCTTTTGCCATTTCCAATTGGCCGCCTGCATCGCCCGTCGTTTCCTTTTGGTATTCTGCTTTATCCGCATACACACTGATTTCTTCTTCCGATACGAAAGACTGAAACTTGATGATATGCGCGCCTGCATCTTGTGCCGCATGAACCATCTTATGTGCGATATCCATATCGCAATTATGGTTCACCCCCACCTCGGCAATCGCCACAGGCTCATCGGTTTCTTTAAAAGAAAAATGTGCGCTATCAAAATCCATTACGCTGTCCATCCTCCATCTACGGCCAGTTCTTGGCCTGTTATATACGCGGCTTCATCGGAAAGCAGAAACGCCACCGCACCCGCCACATCTTCCTCTGTGCCCATACGCCTCAGCGGGGTTTTGGCATTATAACGCTGCACAAAATCTTCACGCTGACCGCGCGCGATGCCACCTGGCACGATGCTATTCACCCGCACCTCTGGCGCGAGCGCTGTCGAAAGCCAGCGCGTGAGCTGCATCAGCCCGCCCTTACTCGCCCCATAAGCTGCTGGGTTAGTCATTTCCGTGCCTTCATAGAGCGACCAGTCTGGCGCGGCGATACCATAAATCGAGCCGATATTGACCACCGCCCCTTTACCAGACGTTTTCAGCATGGGGTAAAGCGCCTGCACCAAAAAGAACGGCGCGAGCAGATTCACCTGCATCACCTTTTGCCACGCCTCATATCCCTCTTGCTCAAAAGGCACGCCCCAGCCTTCGCAATCGTCATAGAACGCCGCGTTGTTGACCACATAGTCGCATCGACCAAATATCTCCTCAACCTCTTTGTAGATTTCACCGAAGCTATTGGGCTTCAGCAAGTCTACCTGCAAAGCGAGTACAGGAACGCCATGCATATTGTTGATATTTTCTGCAACCAGATCCGCTGCCTCTTCATCTTTATCTACTACTACTATACCTACGCCTTTAGCAGCCAATGCGTGACCAATAGCGCTACCAATATGGCCCGCGCCACCAGTAATTACGACAATAGGGGGCTTACTCATAGATCCTCCGAAATATAAGGGTTAGAAAGCAACAATTCCGCCAGATGCAAATCATACGGCGTATCAATATCCAGCGCGCGCTCTGGTGGAATGGTAATATAGCCCACCTTGCCTTGCATCAGGCTCGCACAGGATTGCACATACCCCGCGCTGCTCACATAGACGCAGGTGGTAATGTCATACACGTCGGGCACGTCTTGGCGACGTGTGGCATCGGTTGGGATGATAATCTCCAAATGCCCCTGCTCATTCGCTTTCGCCATATTCAAATAAGGGCTGCGATGGGAGGGGCTCACACCAAACACAATATCAGAGTCGCCCTCTTCAAAGCGCTCTAGCGCGACTTCAATATCTTCCACATTGCGCAGCGGAGAGGTTGCAGGCAGCGAGATAAAACGCGCTCCCTTCGGCATCGCATACGACTCAATCGCATGGCGCCATGCGAGAATCTCTGGCGTCTTATCTTGTGCGAGTTCATCAGGGCGCATCAATACTTCCGCGCCATGGCTTGCTGCCACTTCGGCAATCTTCTCGCTATCGGTAGAGACCACCACCGTCTCAATGGAAGGAGCTTTGAGCGCAGTCTCTATTGTGTACGCGATGAGCGGTTTTCCCGCCACTTCGCGGATATTTTTATCCTTCACACCTTTGGAGCCGCCACGGGCAAAAATAAATGCCGTATGCATTATACCGCTCCTTTGAAAGGTAGGCGCATGCCCGATGTGTTTGCGCGCTTCGCTTCATCCACCAAGCGCAGCACATCCGCCGCAGCATCAATGCTCGCATAATGCTCGAAGTGTTTGGACTCCTCAAATTGCGGCGTATAATCGTCAAATGCCTGCGCGAAGAAGAAGTCGAACTGACGCATATAAACTTCGTTTCCGCTGGCACTGCGCGGCGTATCCAACAACTCGCCGTCTGGCTTCTCTGGCGAATAGAGCCAGATTTTTTCTTTAATCAAATCGGCTTGGAGCGTGGCTTCCGCACCAATCACCTGCACGCCCATATGTGCGACACGTTGCAAAAAGTCGAGCTGCACGATGACCTGTTTCGGCTCCGCGCCACCATAACCCAGCAGCAAATGCGCCACGTCTTCTACGTCCATTTCCAAATCGCTGACATTGCCGGAGAGGCATTGCACACTGTCCGGCAGGCCAAACAACCAGCTTGTATAATCCAGCTCATGGCTCAGCTCTAACAGCGCACCACCGCCCAGTTTCTTTTGCGCACTCACCCCTTGACGATAATCCGAATCTGGCCGCCAATCGGGGAGATATTGCCCCACTTGAATATGCGCGCTGCGCAAGGCGCCAATCTTGCCTTCTGCAATCAGCGCACGCAATGCATGGAGCGCGGGCAAGAAGCGCAACACATAACCGACCATCGCAAAGCCTTTGGATGCCTTCGCGGCTTTTAAAAATCCGGCGATATGCTCACTGCTCTCAGCCAGCGGTTTCTCCAAAAAGAGGGGGATGTCCTTTTCCACGAAAGGCTGCGCGCAGGCGATATGCTCGCTCGCAGGTGAACTGACCAACACCGCATCCGGCGCGAACGCAATCGCATCCTCCAGCGATGTGAGTAGTATATCTGCACCTTCTGGCACTTCACTGGTGCTGGTATGCTGGCGGTAGACGGCAATCTGCGCGTCTGGCAGTAGCGTGCGCGTGTTGCGCAAATGGCGTTTGCCAATGCTACCCAAGCTCACCATGAGAATTTTCTTCTGCGCCACGTGCTACCTATAAAATTGCAATTTTGTCTTATCTGCTGGTTGGTTATAGGCGCTCTCCCACGCCTTAGCAACCTCGGCGTAGCCCGTCTCATCCAGCACGCGCTTGCCGATATAAAACGGACAAAGCCCCGTGCCATTACTCTTTTTGAAACGTAGCAGCGGATCATCCAATGCCGTGGTGCGGCCGCCCGTGAGATTCACAAACTTCACCCCCGCTTTCATCAGGGCTTTATGCATCTCGAACAAAGCGAGGTTACCCGCACCGAGTTTGGTATATTCCCCCTCACTCGCGCCAAGGTGATAGAGAGCGTTTTCTTGCCAGACGAGCACCATGGCCGTGCTTACCAATTGCGCATCGGCATACACACCGAAGAGTCGCACTGCGCCTTTCGGCATTGCGAGTAGCAAGTCATAATAAGTATTATCATACAGGAAAAATTCCGTCGCATCGTTACGCTGCATCGTCGAATCATACAGCGCACGAAACGCTGCTAATCCTTCTGGCAGTTTCATCTCCTCCGCGCACAAGCCCGCCTTCTCCGCCTTGCGCAGCATGTTGCGGGTTTTGGGGCCGAGTGCTTGCAGTAATGCTTCTTCACTCGCGGGCACGTGGCACATCGCTACCTGACGGTTCTCCAAGACCTCCACGCCCAAGAGCGCTAAATTATAGTTCTCCAGATACGGACTAAAACGGATAAATTCGCAGAGGATTTTTTCCTCCTTCGCCCATGCCGTGAAAGCCTCCCACGCCTGTGCGATAAACGCATCATCGCCCTTAGCAAGCGGGCCCGAGTAGCCATAGACTCCAAAAATATCGCTATAGCCTGTCGCATCGCCTGCAATCACCACCGGTGCTTTCAAGAAAGGATAGGCAAAATAATTACTACCGTCACTCACTGCCCACAGCCATGCTTCTGCGCCCTCAAAACGGGTCGCATAGGCGCAGTGATAGTCCGGCAAATGGCATACATCTATGTAAGGGAACGCATCCAGCGCGGCCATCCATGCGGCAGCGTCACTGGCAGCTATGAGTTGCTGCTGCATCAAGCCAGCGGGTCCACAAATTGCTTGGCCAGCAACGTGTCGCGGCTATGGATACTCTTACACGCCTCGATGATGCGCGGAATGGTGTCCTTGCGCACATACGGGTTATCGTCTGGCGAAAGCGTGCCCTTGAAGGCTTCGCTCTTTGCTTTCTCGATAGCGGCACGCACGGAATCCATTTCCATCGGCACATTCAGCACGTTCGGCCCATGCACGCGCCCTTTCTGGCGATTGCCGATATTCACCACAGGCAGGGCAAAGCTTGGCGCTTCCCATAACCCGCTAGAGGAATTACCGATCATATAGCGCGCGTGGCGCATGGCGGCGTAGTAGCTATCCGCCCCCAGTGCCTCTGCCCAACGCACGCGGTCATGGCTATCGGCATAGGCTTTGAGGTCATTATAAAACTTGCCACTATAGGCATCGGGATTCGGTGCGGTCAGCACGATGGTGCCAGGGATTTCCTCCAGCACATCAAGGTAAAACTGCAACTGATCTTCGGCTGGCAGCGTGTCATAAGACGTCGGATGGAACGTCGCGAGCACGTAATCACTCCCACGCTTCAGCCCCAGCTTGGCGAGGGTTTTATTGTCCTCCCCAATCTCCATCGCAAGGCCGCGCAGCGCAGGCTCACCCGTCACAATCACACGCCATTTTTCTTCGCCCATGCGCTTGAGGCGTTCTCCATGTTCTTCCAGCGCCACCAAATGCAAATGCGAAAGGGTAGTGATGGCATAGCGCGTTTGGTTATCGGCGGAGCCTTGGGTAATATCCCCGCCGGAATGATGCACAATCGGGATGCGCAGCATATTCGCCGCGGTCGCAACCGCGAGCATCTCCCAACGGTCGCCCACGATGAAGATACGATCCGGCTTTATCTCTTCAAACAGCGAAACAAACTGCTCCACCGCATCCGCACAGGCATGCGCTAAATCGGCATCCGTATCATCTGCCTCATTGAGGAAGGTCACGCGATGATGAATGGTGATACCATCCTCCTCAATCGCATTGACGCTCTCGCCATAGCGCTTGAGCATGTGGCTCCCGCCGGCAATCACGATGGCGTTGATATCTTCATCTTCCATCGCCGCACGGATGACCGGGCGGGTCGATGTGTAGTCAGAACGACTCAGTGTTACAAAACAGACGCTCGGCATAAGACCTCCTTGCGCTTTTGTGCATTGCGGGGAATTTACACCTCTGCTCGCATCAGGTCGCGCGAGCAATGGCAATCATCCACAAAAAGCCGCAATACATATTTTAGCGACCTGCTTATGGGTATGAATCCGCGCGGTCAAGTGACAAGCGGCATCGAATGCGTTAATGGAAGGGCATGACACAAAAATATGGCATTTTTACGGAAAAATTGGCGCATTGGCTCATTGTGCTGCTGCCCTTCACCTTTTTTGCAGGCAAAGCACCGATTGATATCAATCTCTCGCTGCTTGGGCTTACCTTTCTTGCCCATTCTGCCCTCACGCGAGACTGGCGCTGGCTG
>CAYFFN010000025.1:0-14841 GCA_964342335.1 uncultured Azospirillaceae bacterium | reverse complement strand
CCACTCATCAGTGGCCGCCGCCTCAAAATCAAATATGCAACGCAGGCCAAAACCCGCCCGCCGACCATCGCCTTGTTTGTGAACCAAACCAGCCATGTGCCCGATAGCTATCTGCGCTATATGGTAGGCAGCCTGCGCGACACGTTCGATATGCCCGGCGTGCCGATTCGCCTGCTGCTGCGTAAGGGCAAGAACCCTTACGAAGACAAAGCGGGTAAGAAGAAATAGCGGCCAGTAGGCCGCTTCTTTAGTCGCCGACCCGCTACGCCTTAGCTACAGCGTGGCGAGAGGCGTTAGGCTCATTGCGTAGCACAGTAGTGCGGAGCAGGAGCAATTAAAAAACTACGCTCTGCCGTAATCATCCTCGAAGCGCTCGATATCGTCTTCACTTAAATGCTCGCCGATTTGCACCTCTATAATACGTAACAGGCTTGCCTCTTTATTAGCGAGGCGGTGCAGTGCGCCTGCGGGAATGAGGATGGATTCTCCTGCACTGAGGCGATGTTCTTTGTCGTCGCATAATACGGTTGCCACCCCTTCCAGCACGCGCCAATGTTCGCTGCGATGGGCGTGGCGTTGCAGGGAGAGGCGATGGCCACTCGGCATCTCTAATTCTTTCACCCATTGGTTGGGCAGTTCGCGCAGCAAGCGGTAGCGTCCCCATGGCCTATCAATCCACGCCTCGTCTTTGGCGATGAGGGAGATGTAGCTTTCCCAACTGCCAATATCGCTCCAGCCGCAATCGAGCACCACCATGCGTATTTGCTCGGGGATGTATTCCATCACCGCTTTATCGATAGATAGGCTGGGGCAGCGCGCAAACTCCCCCGCTTTGCAATGGGCGAGCAGTTCAGGCTGGTGCTGTTGCAGTGCGCGCAGCATGGCATCGGCGCGGAAGGCAAACATGCCGCTATTCCAAAAATAGCCCGCCTCCGAGAGATATTGCTCTGCCGTCTGCGCATCGGGCTTTTCATGAAAGGCCAGCACTTGCTCCCCTTGTGCTTGAATATAGCCATAGCCCGTTTCGGGACGGGTAGGGGTGATGCCGAAGGTGACGATATGCCCCGCCTCGGCGAGGGGGAGAGCAGCATCCAGTGCTGCATGGAACGCTGCCTCATCGCTTATATAATGGTCGCTGGGCAGTATATAAAGAATAGCCTCTTCTGGCACGCTCAGGCACGCCATTGCAATTGCAGCGGCGGTATTGCGCGCTACAGGCTCCACCATAATGGTAGGGCTAGGGTAGCCAATCGCCTCAAGCTGCTCCATGCAGGCGTTTTGAAGATTCTCCCCTGTCAGAAGCCCGATTTCTGCCTTCTCCCAGCGTTTTAGGCGCAAGGCCGTCTCTTGCAGCAGGCTATGCTCGCCAAAGAGTTTGAGTAGCTGTTTGGGCTGCTGCGGCGTCGAAAACGGCCAGAGGCGGGTTCCAGCCCCGCCTGCGAGTATAAATCCATATACTTCAGGTTGCATTTCCTCGGTCATTTTCGCTTTTCGATAGCTATGGCATATTTTTGCATTTTATGCGAAGGGTATTCTGCAACAGGTGCGTATAACCATTACTAACCACAACGGAGGAAACAATGAACACACTTACTTATGGATTATTGGCAGGCGTAATGATGATGAGCACGGCGGCTTATGCAGAAGGCCCCGGCAAAGACATGAGCCCAGAGCAACGCAAAGAGCATTTCGAAGCGAAGAAAGCCGAATGGGAAGCGATGTCTGACAAAGAAAAAGTCGCGAAAATTGAAGAACGCCGCGAAGAGTTCCTCAAAGAGCGCGAGAAAGAATGGAACAGTAAGAGCGATCAAGAGAAGATCAAATTTGCTGAAGAAATGCGCAAAAAACATGGCGGACCTGATGGCCATCATGGCGGAAAAGGCCCAAAAGGGGGCGAACGTCCTCAGCATAAGGACGCTGAATAAGCCCTATGGATGACGTGAGCGACGAGTTACTGGCTGAGCGCATAGCCGCCGGCAGCATCGAGGCCTTCGAGGCGCTCGTCGCTCGCCACCATAGCCGCTATTACCGCATCGCCTATCGGTTCTTGCTGAGCCGTGAGGATGCGGAGGATATGGTGCAAGAGGCCTTCCTCAAACTCTGGACGGGCAGCGCCCGCTACGACATTAAAAAGAAGGCTAAATTTACCAGTTGGTTTACCCATATTGTGGTGAATCAGGCGCGCGACATTTTGCGCAAGCGGCAACGCCAAAAGGCCGAGCCGATAGAGGATAACGAGCTGAGCGAAGCGGCGAGCCAAGTCTTCGCCCTTGAGCAGCGCGAGAGCCGCGATGCAGTTGCCGCCGCGCTCGATGCATTGCCTGACCGCCAGCGTATGGCGGTAGTACTCTATTATTACGGAGACGTGCCGCAGCAAGAAGCGGCCAAGATGATGAAATTGTCTGTGAAAGGGTTTGAGTCGCTGCTAAGCCGCGCCAAAGCCAGCCTCAGACAAGCGGAGGAGCTGAGAAATGCAGGATGATGTAAAACAGTTTCTAGAACGTATGGACGTGCCCGAGCCTTCCGTAGGCGCGGCGCAACGTGTCGTATCGCAAGCCAAATACATGCAGCAAAATCGCGGCCTATGGATGCGCTTTAAGCATCTGCGTGGCTGGTTCCTGCAAACCAATGTGCGCTACGGCGTGATGGCCACGGCCGTAGTAGCGCTCGCCCTGCTAGGTACGCTCGCCAGCAATCCCGTACCCGCACCAAGTGAGCCGCCAATGCAGGTTGCCACGACCGACCCGTTAGAGGGTTTAGATTCAGGCTTCGCGGAATTCTACACCGCAGATAACAGCCTCTTCACCCAAACGGAGTCGCAACCCGATAGCACTCCCGAAGCCACCCCCGACCCCCTAGAAGGCATCGACGCCGGCTTCGAACAGCTTTATGCGCCCGATTGGTCGGTGTAATAACCGCTTTGACCCCTAGGCATTTTTTCTCTACAAACGCGAAAGCTCTGCGGACCCGTAGCTCAGCTGGATAGAGCGTTGCCCTCCGAAGGCAAAGGTCAGGCGTTCGAATCGCCTCGGGTCCGCCAATCTTAAGAAAACGTAGCGATTACAAACATTGCAGAGTGATGGATATGATGAGCGCAATCATATGCAGTGATATAAATATTCGTGGCACCCAAAGTTCTAGGTGTGTGAAAGGATTATACTTTTTTTTGTTATTACCTCTATCTAGAAAAGTCCATTCTGCATCATAAGGTGATAGGGGTAATGTTTTCTCAATTTCATGAATCACTTGGAATTTAGCAGTATTTAAACCTTTATAAGACAGCAATAATTTGTACCAAAAATATCCTAATAGAGCACCTGAAATACCGACGGCAATTTTTGCTGGCAAATCGGCTTGTGAGAAATAACCAGTTAATCCAAATAAGAGGGTATGTATTGAAAGAAAGAAAGTATTGGCTGCTTCACGACGTGAGCTAATTTCGTCGGCCCTTTGTACATACAATTTGTAAATCTCAAGGCAGTGTTGCTTATAGTCATCGCCATAATTTTTTTCGTCACTAACAAGCAGTACATTCTTAATTTCTTCAGACAGGTTATCTTCCACATAACCTCCATATCCCATTGATAACTGATTCTGCGCCCCAGCCGACAGATAAATTGGCGTTATCTGCTACGACGCTGGATTTTCTTTCTTGTCCCCATGGGTTTACCGCAAGAATGGGTTTGTGAAAATTACGCGCCCCATTAATTTCTTTTTGTATCCATTTACTATAACTAGAATACATACCAGTAGGGATTACAATAATATCACTTTTTTCGATTTCTCGATTTATGGCATATTGTAGTGCTGTAGCGTTTGGGGCGTTGTGAATTGGATTATCTTTGGGAATTGAGTAATCAACAAAACTAACTAGTTGTTGAGATTGCGTATACCACTGACGCCCAAATACCCATTCGGCCAGTTTGTCGTAATGGTCAGAATATTTCCAAGAATGGCTTATGAATATTCCTATTTTCATATATTTTCTATAGAGCCCTTTTTCTGCAATCCAGCATAGTATATAGACCAGTTATGGAAAGTGTTTTTCTTTAAGCCGCGCTTTTGCTGCTGGTTAGGCTGACGAACACATCTTCCAAATCTACCTCGTGGGTGGTGAGGTCGCAGATATTGAGGCCGGCGTCTTTTACCTGATTCATAATCTCTTGGAAGGAGACTTTGCTCGGCTGGTATTGCACCGCCAGCTTGCCGTCGCGCACGGTGGCGCCGCTCATGCCTTCTAACGTTTTAGGCAGGTCAATCAGCTCGCGGTCGAGGGTGAGGAGCAGCTCTTTGCTATCAAATAATTTCATCAGATTCGCCTTGCGGTCGCGCTTGATGATTTCGCCGTGATTGATAATCGCAATCTCGTCGCAGAGTTCCTCTGCCTCTTCCAGATAGTGGGTGGTGAGCAGGATGGTCGTGCCCTCTTTATTAATCTTGCGGATATAGTCCCATAGCTGGGTGCGCAGCTCGACATCCACGCCCGCGGTTGGTTCATCCAGAATCAGCACGTCGGGGCGGTGGACGAGCGCCTTGCCTACGAGCAGGCGGCGGCGCATCCCGCCACTGAGGCGGCGTGCATTCACGTCGGCTTTGTCGCTGAGTCCCATCGCATCGATAATCTCTTGCGTGCGGCGCTCCGCTTTGGGGATGCCGTAATAGCCTGCGGTGATTTCGAGCGCTTGGCGCACCGTAAAGAACGTATCAATCACCAGCTCTTGCGGCACTACGCCGATGGAGAGGCGCGCATTGCGCGTGTCGCTTTCAATATCGTGCCCGCAGATTTTGACCGTGCCGCCGCTCTTAATCGTCAGCCCCGCCATGATGTTGATGAGGGTCGATTTGCCCGCGCCGTTTGGCCCAAGCAGGCCGAAGAACGCACCGCGCGGCACTTGCAGATTCACGCCTTTCAGCGCGTGCTTTGCCTCGCCCTTTTTCTTGGATTGGTAGGTTTTTTCAAGCCCTTGAATATCAATCGCGTAATTGCCCATGCTTATGCCTTCTTCACAAAACAGCTTTTGAGAACCAAATCCTTCACCGCTTTGGTGCGGCAGTCAATCTCTTCTGGGTTATTGGTGAGGCGGATATTCTTAATCATCGTGCCACGCTTGATGGTCGTGTTCGCGCCCTTCACCTTCAGGTCTTTGATCAGGGTTACGCTATCGCCTTCTTCAAGCGTTGCGCCGTTTGCGTCTTTGGTTTCACTCATGCAGTTCTCCTATGCTCGCTGCTATATAGGGCATGTGCTCGCTAAACGCAAACACCCCCCGCGCATGGCGCGGAGGGTGCGTGCAGAGTTAACTCGTTCGTTAGGATTAGAAGATAATAATATCGTCTGCCGTCAGGTCGGTGAAGCCGAGTAGCGTCACGCTCTGGTCTTCGCCGAGGGTGATAACGGTGTTGCCGTCCACCACCTCTGCCATATCCAGAATATCCTGAACATCGCGCACGCCATCAATCGTGTCGTTAAAGGATACGACATCCCCATGGCTGAAGCTCACAATGCGGTCATGGCCATCGCCTTCATTGAAGTGGAACGTGTCATCGCCTAGCACGGTCCACATCTCGTCATCGCCGTCGCCGCCATAGAACTGGTCGTTGCCGTCGCCACCATAGATGAGGTCATTGCCATTGCCGCCATAAAGCGTGTCATTATCTTTACCGCCGCGGAGTTCATCGTCGCCGTCGCCACCGTAAAGTGTATCTTCGCCATAGCCACCCACGATGAAGTCGTTGCCGTCTTCCCCTTCGAGAATGTCGTTGCCGTCGTCACCACGCAGGTCATCGTCGCCGTCGCCGCCGAGAATCTCATCATCGCCGTTACCGCCACGGATGAAGTCGTTATCTTGTTGGCCATCGAGTGTGTCATTGCCGTTACCGCCATGGATACGGTCTTCACCATAGCCACCATCGATATCGTCATTGCCCTCGCCACCGGCGATGCGGTCATTGCCATCGTCGCCATCCATGTCGTCGTCGCCGTTACCGCCATGCATAATATCGTCGCCGTCGCCGCCATTGACACGGTCATCCCCGTCGCCGCCATTGAGATAGTCGTTACCTGCATCGCCTTTTAAGCGGTCATCATCATTGCCGCCATGGATACGGTCATCCCCGTCGCCGCCTTCGATTTCGTCTTCACCGTCTGCGCCGATAAGGCGGTCGTTACCCTCATCACCGAAGAGGCGGTCATCGCCGTTGCCGCCATTGGCTATATCATCGCCTTCATCACCGCGAATCGTGTCGTTACCTTCGCCGCCATGGATACGGTCATTGTCTTCGCCACCGCGGATATTGTCATTACCTTCGCCACCGATGATGCGGTCTTCACCTGCATCACCACGTAATGTGTCATTGTCGTCACCGCCATTGATGATGTCGTCACCGCCGCCGCCATAGATTTTGTCTCGGCCAGCACCGCCATGGATGCGATCATTACCCGCATTATCGCCACTATATCTATCTTCTTCGCCGTAGATCTCGTCATCACCGTTACCACCGTTGATACGGTCATCACCTTCGCCACCTTCGATCAGGTCGTCACCGTTGGCACCATTGAGAATGTCGGCACCGGCATCGCCATAAAGCTTATCGTTGCCTTCGCCACCATTGAGGCGATCATTGCCGTCACCACCATACATACGGTCCACACCATCATGACCATAAAGGCGGTCATCACCCGCGTCGCCATGCAGTTGGTCATTACCAATGCCGCCGTTTAAGCGGTCATTATCGTCGCCCCCATAAAGCTTGTCGTTGCCTTCGCCGCCTACAAGAATGTCTTCACCTGCATCGCCGTAAATTTCGTCATCGTCTTCGGCGCCATGCAGGCGATCATTGCCGTCACCACCATAGATTTCATCATTACCTGCTCCGCCGTTGATGCGATCATCGCCTGCGTCGCCATATACATCATCAGCGCCTTCGCCACCATGCAAACGATCATCACCGTCGCCACCATGCAGTTCGTCATTCCCTGCACCGCCGCGCACACGGTCATCGCCGCCCCCTGCGAACACATCATCATTGCCATCACCTGTGGAAATGACGTCAGTAGAATTGACAGCGCTGGCATCCACCAAGTCAGAGCCATCGCCTGTTACGATACGCGTGGTGGTAAAACGACCATCGGTTACATGGGCCCATGGAGAGTTTACTACGGTGCCTTCAAGCGCCCCGCGTAGAATGACATCATCATTGCCCGCGCCTGTGTGAATATGGAAGTGGTTGCTCCAGCCTGCACCATTAGTAGAAAGACCGACGGTTACTAAGTCATCGCCGTTACCGGTGAAAACATGGCCGCGTTTTGCGCCATCCACAGTAATCGTTGCATCATCTTCGGTGCGCGTGCCATCTTTGTCAAAACGCAAATCCACCGCTGCATGCACAAAATTTTGTAGAATAAGCTCATTGTTACCGAAAGCTTCTAAATTGCCTGAGAGCTTAAAGGTTTTGGTGTCATTCCAATTGCCGCTTCCGGCAACGGTAAACGCTTTATTTTCGTTGATTACATCAATAGAGGCGCCTGCATCGGTGCTGTAAGTGCCCGTCTCAGGGAGTGCATTCAGCGCATCGCCATTGCTGTCTTCTACTACATCATTCTGATTAAAACTTATCGTCTCGCCTTGGTTTTTTGTGCCAGGCGTTGCTGCTTTAAAAGACAGAGTTGGGTTGAGAATTTCTTCCATGCGTTGCTCCCTAAATGCGTGGTCCTTGCAAACACAATACTTAAAAAAGATTAACGAAACGTTTAAGGTTCCATAAAATGCCATCTATCGGCTTATCCACATGGCGCGCTGTGGAGAGAGGGAGTAAGTCACCAAAAGATAGACGTATTTAGGCGATGCCTTTTCCCCAGAGATTTCCCGATAGTAAAAGGTTTTTTTGCTTCCCATATTCTTTTTACCAAAGGAACTTTGCGGTGGAGCGAATCGGGAATCGGTTTGCTGGTGAGGGGGCAGCGCGCTACCCTGACCGACCCGCCAAAAGGAACCGATGGGGGACGCCGGAGGGGCGCAAACAAGATATAGTGAGATATGCGCTATTTGCGCATGTCACACAACATATAGTGTTTTGTGTCTTTAAAGCAACACAAGAAGTTGATTTTTTAAACATTTGAGTTATAATAATGAATCCAGATTCAAGAAGTTTTTTGTGGGAAAAGAAGATTATATTTCTGGACATGGAAACACTACATATTGTATCCCAAATGGACAAAACAGCTACATATAGAAAAATATTACGCTGATGACTAAGGAGTGTGTGTGATGACGACGGTGAACGTAACAATAAATAATTCCAGGGATGCTAATCTGACCGATTTCGGTAAAGCGACGATGACCGATCGTTATTTGCTCCCTGAAGAAACTTTCCAAACCTTGTTTGGTCGTGTGGCCGATTATTACGGCGATGATGAAGCACATTCTCAGCGCATTTATGATTATATTTCGAACCTCTGGTTCATGCCTGCGACGCCTATCCTCAGCAATGGCGGTACCAATCGCGGTTTGCCTATTTCTTGCTTTTTGAACGAAACCCGAGATTCCCTCGAAGGTATCGTGGATCTGTGGAACGAGAATGTATGGCTCGCCTCACGTGGTGGCGGGATTGGTTCTTACTGGGGTAACCTCCGTTCATTGGGCGAGAAGGTGGGCCGCAACGGCAAGACCTCTGGCGTGGTGCCGTTCATCCGCGTACAAGATTCTCTGACCCTTGCGATTTCACAAGGTTCGCTGCGTCGTGGTTCGTCAGCTGTATATCTGGATATCTCTCACCCAGAAATCGAAGAATTCATCGAGATTCGCCGCCCAACCGGTGGTGATCCGAACCGTAAAGCCCTCAACCTGCACCATGGTGTGAGCGTGTCGGACGCGTTCATGGAAGCGGTTGAAAAGGGCGAGAAATGGAACCTGCTTTCTCCAAAAGATAAGCATGTGGTAGAAACCGTAGATGCGCGCGCACTCTGGGCGAAATTGCTGACCACCCGTATCGAAACCGGTGAGCCTTACATCATCTTCACTGATACGATTAACCGTGCGATTCCTGAGCATCATAAAGAGCTGGGTCTGGACGTAAAAATGTCGAACCTCTGCTCTGAGATTACGCTGCCAACCGGCGTGGATCACTTGGGCGAAGACCGCACCGCAGTATGCTGCCTGTCGTCTCTCAACCTTGAGAAATACGACGAGTGGAAAGACGAGGAAGGTTTCATCGAAGATGTGATGCGTTTCCTTGATAACGTGCTGAGCGACTTCATCGAGAAGGCTCCGGATTCTATGCAGCGTGCGAAATATTCTGCGATGCGTGAGCGTTCGGTAGGCCTTGGTGTGATGGGCTTCCACTCCTTCCTGCAAAGCAAAATGATTCCGTTTGAGTCTGTGATGGCGAAAGTGTGGAACAAGAAAATGTTCGAACATATTCGTAAAGAAGCCGATGCAGCGTCTGTGACGTTAGCCGAAGAGCGCGGCCCATGTGAAGACGCGAAAGATTGCGGTATTATGGAGCGTTTCTCTAACAAAATGGCGATTGCTCCTACCGCGTCTATCTCGATTATTTGCGGTAACGCATCCCCAGGGATTGAGCCTTTTGCAGCGAATGCATTCACGCAAAAAACCCTGTCGGGCTCTTTCCAAGTGCGCAACAAATATCTCAAGCAGCTGCTCGCGGAGAAGGGCAAAGATACCGACGAGATTTGGTCAAGCATTACGACCAACGAAGGTTCTGTGCAGCATCTCGATTTCTTTGATGAGAATGAGAAGCTCGTGTTTAAGACCGCGTATGAAATGGATCAGCGTTGGGTCGTAGAGCATGGTGCAGACCGCGCACCCTATGTCTGCCAAGCCCAGTCTATCAACGTGTTCTTGCCGGCTGACATTCACAAGCGTGACCTGCATTTGCTGCACTATAACGCATGGAAGAAAGGCGTGAAGTCACTCTATTATTGCCGCTCTACTTCGATGCAGCGCGCCGATAAGGTGAGCCATAAAGTGCCGAATATTCAGCTCGAAATGAGCCTGAAGAACAAGCAGGAAAGCACCTATGAGGAATGCCTCGCTTGCCAATAAACCCACTACGATAATCATAAAATAGACGATACTAGGAGAACGCCATGTCTTTGCTCGATGCAAAACCCATCTACAAACCCTTCCACTACCCATGGGCCTATGATGCATGGTTGATGCAACAGCGTATCCACTGGCTGCCAGAGGAAGTGCCGCTGTCAGACGATGTGAAAGACTGGAAGAAAAACCTGTCGCCAGAAGAAAAGAACCTGCTGACGCAGATTTTCCGCTTCTTCACGCAGGCCGATATCGAAGTGAATAACTGCTATATGAAGCATTATTCTCGCGTGTTCCAACCGACTGAAGTGCAGATGATGCTCGCATCTTTCTCTAACATGGAGACGATTCACGTTGCGGCGTATAGCCACCTGCTCGATACAATTGGTATGCCAGAAGTCGAATATACCGCCTTCATGAAATACAAAGAAATGTCGGACAAATACGACTATATGCAGCAGTTCGGTGTGGACACGAAAGAAGACATCGCAACCACCATGGCTGTGTTCGGCGCGTTCACTGAGGGTCTACAACTCTTCGCTTCCTTCGCGATGCTGCTGAACTTCCCGCGTTGGGGTAAGATGAAAGGTATGGGCCAAATCGTAACGTGGTCTGTGCGTGATGAGACATTGCATACGCAATCTATCATTCGCCTGTTCAAGACGTTCTGCGAAGAGAACCCAGAAGTATGGAACGATGAGCTGCGCTCACGTCTCTACGTGGCGTGCAACACCATCGTGACGCATGAAGATGCCTTCATCGATCTCGCTTTTGGTATGGGTGAAATTCAAGGCCTGACCGCGAACGAAGTGAAGTCTTACATCCGCTTCATCGCCGACCGTCGTCTGGTACAGCTTGGCCTGCAACCGATGTATAACATCGAGAATAACCCGCTGCCATGGCTGGATGATATCCTCAATGGCGTAGAGCACACGAACTTCTTCGAAAACCGCGTGACCGAATACACCAAAGCGGCAACGCAAGGCACATGGGAAGAAGCGTTCGAGACGCTGCTCTCTTAAGGCTTGAATCAGAATCTTACGTTAGAAGCGGGTGCTGCGGCGTTTGGAGACGCTCAGCACCCGTCTACTATTTTGGCCCTGCAATTGTTGGAGCTGGTTGCCCAGCATGGTTGTCCGTATAATATGCTCGATATGGGCTGCGGCTCGGGGATTCTCTCTCTGCGCGCCGCACAGCTATGGCCGATACCCATTATTGCTGCGGATATTGAGCAAAGCGCGGTAGAAGCCACGCAAGCCAATGCCGAGGCCAATGGCGCATCCGCCATTACCGCATTTCGCAGCGATGGCTACAACCACCCACGCATCCAACAAGAGGGCTGTTTCGCGCTCATCACCGCCAATATTCTCCCTGAAATCCTAATTCCTACCGCTCAGGATGCTGTCTCCCTGATGGCAGAAGAGGGCTTATTGCTGCTTTCCGGCATTTTAGAGTGGCGCGAAGCAGAGGTGTGCGCGCCCTATGAAGCGCTCGGTTTGACCCTCGTAAACCGCGCGAAAAAAGGCGAGTGGGTGGCGTTGTTGTTTCAGAAGTAGTTTGTCAAAACCTTCATATAACTGTCATATAACTTCACAGGAAAACGCTTATAATAGAGGGTGAAATAAACCAATTGGCGCAAGCAATGAGTGGCTTTGATACAAAGCAATTTGTCGAGAATAACCGCATCCATGTAGAGCATGGGTCGATTTTCTATGACCAATTTGTGCAGGTGCATCCGCGCGAATTACGCGCTGAGAATGAGTCTAAGCTGGTTGCCAAGCTGGATAAAATCTGGTCGCAAGATGCGCCGAGTTTCTTTGCATCTTACCCACGTGGCGCGGTCGCGCAGTATTTCGCCTCCATGGTGCCGATTTCTGCCGATGTGCAGCAGGGCGCGCTTAAGAAGCAGCTGGAGTCGGTGAATTACCTTAAGAAGAACGGCATCACCGAAGATTACCGCACCGAGTGGGAGAGCCGTCAGCAGCCCTTCGCGCATTTGGTGGATGGCGACGCGCAGAAACCGCAGATTGACCCTGCGGCCAAAGAATTCTTAGGCAATGGCTTTAAGCTCTATATGATTTTGGATGAGGCGCTCAGTCAGCGCGGTTATCCGAAGGAACTCGTCTATTACCTCAAGCGCGGCCATAGCATGGAAGCGTTGCTCTCAGACCTCGAAGATCCGCTAGGGGTTTCCGCCCATCGTTTGATGGATGTCGCTGCCACCCAAGGCGTGCGGGGCGTTGCAGGTATGCTGGGCGTGAAGGAAAGCTTCGTGCGCGAGCTGGATAATCTCGTGGATGCGGTTGCGGATAAGCACTTCTCCGATAATATGATTCAGCATTGGCAAATTGGCCGCCGCATGCCGGAATATGTAGATGGCAGCGTGGCCGATAAAATCAATGCAGGCCGCCTCCCGCGTATTGGCTATGCGATTCAATCGATGAACGCGCAAGTCGCGCAGCATGATATTCCCGCCCCCCTCAAAGCGCAGGAGCAAATGGTCGCAGGTGCGCTCAAACGATTGCCTCCGGTGATGCAAGAGGCACTGTTCGCCGTGGGCGCAGAGATTTCCTATACGCCAGAAATGACCGTGGACCCGATTGCCCCAGGCGCGCAGGCCCATGGCTACCATATGAAGCTGGTGAAAAACCCCGGCGATGTGGATGGCGTGTATCAGATATTTCTAAGCGGCAAGGAAGATGCCGAGGCCTTCGCGCGCGTGCTCGTGCATGAGGCGCACCATCTCTTCTTCCCGCAGCGTTTTAAAGCGGATGAGATTAAACAAGTCGATGCGCTCGCCAACCAAGGATATGCACGCCTGACCGACCTCAAACTCATGATGGATGCGTGGTATGTCGGTACGCCAAAGCAGCGCGAAGCCATCGAGTGGAAGATTGATACGGATTACAAGGTGAACGGCATGGGGCTGAAAGATGCGCTCGGTGGGCGCACCATGAACCAGTTCTATGACATGGTCGAACATGCCTATGACCGTCTGAACATCCATAGCCGTTTCTTCACCAAGACGGGCTATAACACCGCGCCGGAGAAGTTCTATGAGATGGTCGCGCGCTATAGTGAATTACGCTGCGTGCGCCTCGAAGATAATCCCAAACTGCTCGAATTTATCGCGCCAGAAATCGGGGCGATTTACGACCAGCATTATATCCTGCATGTGGCTGAACAGCTCGCGGAGCTTAAGCAAGGTAAGGCGCAGCAAACGCCAGAAACCCCACAAGTGATGGGCAAAAATCAGCCAGTGAGTGTAGCTGTGCCTGCGATGCTAGACCATCGCCATAGTGTGCCGATGACCCATATCGCCGCCGATAGCGCGCAGCTGGCAGGAGCCATGAACGTTTCTACACCACGCGGTGTAGATGAGCTTATTAGCGCCACCGGTGAGCATGGTCATGGCGACCGTGTTCGTCAGCAGCAGAGTGCAGACGTGCTCGACTTCCAACGTCATTAATCAGAAATAGGTTCCGCACAAGGTGAGCAAGTCACCACCTGTGCCGCGTTTGAAATGCGCGATGCCCGCGCCGTCTTCATCGTTCACGCCGCCTAAATCCAGCCAGTGAATGCCGCGCTTTTTGAGTCGCTGCATCGCCTCCCAGAGCAAGAAATTATGCGCGCTGTGTTTCTTCCCGTCCTCATTCGCCCAGCCAATATGGTAGGTCGCTGTGTTCCCGTGCAGCAAGAAGAGCATCGCCGCAACACGCTCTGTGCCTTGCCATGCTTGCAGCCCTAGCAGCGCATCCTTCCCCGCATTGAGCTGATAAAGCGGCACGGCCATGGGCGACAAGGCCGCATATCCCACGCGCTTGCTTTGCTTTACTTCTTCTTCCAAAAGCCAGACATATTGCTCAGCGTTTTTGCCGATAGAATCTATGCGCAGGCTAGCCTTCTCCGCCGCGCGCAGGCGGTTGCGCCATTTACCGTTCATGGCTTTTTCTAGCACGTCGATGGGAGAGGAGAGGTTGAGCATCACGGTGCTGTAGCCTGTCATCACGCGCCAAAGTTTCTTCGGCGCGAATCCTGTTTGCTCTTCTGGCATCAACAGCGTGAAACCTTTGCATGCTTTTTTGAGTTGCTGGAGACAAGCGTATTTCTCTTCATTCGAAAGCGCAGTGAGCCATACAGGCCCACGCATCCCTAACGTGAGGGGGAGCAAGCGGAAGAGGCGCTTTTGCGTGGCTTGCCAGAGGGCGATAGGCGTGCCATCGTGGTAGAGAACCGCGCGCGTGACGCTCGCACCCAGCGCTTTGACGGCCTCGCCATAGGCATAGGATTGCTGGAATGCCGTGGGGTAGGGCGATTGCGCATAGAACGCATCCCATTGCTTTGCATCGCAGCTATTCCAGCTTATAGTCAGCTCACCACCCATAGGAATGTTATAGCCGATGCCGAAAAAGAAAAAAGCCAAGATACGCCGCCCACGCCTCACAGGGCGAGGCTGGCTGGCGATATTACTGTTCTTGATTGTGCCGTTTATAGGTGTTTTGCTGTTCTTAGATGTGATTCTCTATTGGATTTTCACGTATTTTTTGGGTTGGTGCTACGGAATCCTTTGTTTGCTTTAGGCACGAATAGGGGCTTGCACCGCAAAAGAAATTCGTTATAACAGCAGCGTGTGCCGCTATAGCTCAGCTGGTAGAGCAGTTGATTTGTAATCATCAGGTCTCCGCGCTAAACGGCTGTATTGTAAGGATAAAAAACAAAGAAACTGTGTAAGTGTGTAAGCTTTTGTGTAAGTTTTATCCACAAAAACATATTTTCTTGATTT
>CAYFFN010000024.1:0-15076 GCA_964342335.1 uncultured Azospirillaceae bacterium | reverse complement strand
ACCCCGATGACCGATGCGCTGAACGAAGAGCAATCCGCGCGCATCACCGCAAACGTCCCCGCCGCACGCTTCGGCCTGCCAGAGGATATCGCAGAAGGCGTAGCGTATCTCGCGAGCGAAGGCGCGGCCTACGTCACCGGCCAAACGCTGCATATCAACGGTGGATTATTGATGGTATAATATGCTGCGCTTCTTAGCGCAGGAAGAACACCAGCTCCACGAGCGCAATCGAAATCACCGCACCGATGGTCAATACGCCTAGGCGTACCATCGTGTGCTTGCCCGCTTTTTTGAGCTTATCTTTATAGATGCCTTTGGCCATCTCACGACCACCCATCAAGCCGACAAATACCCATGTCGTGCTCATCGGCAGGCTGTTCCATTCTTTGAACACAAAGAGCAGAATGGCATAAATCGCATCAATCAAACAGGCGGTGCGAATATCCATATCGTCCGCATCGTTGCGGAAGACGAATTTATGTACTGGGCCACCTGAGCCACGGAAGATGAGACCGAGTGAGGCCACCATAATAATACAAACGACCACTAGCTCCACCATGGAGAGAGTGCGCGGCAGGAACACGGAGATATTCGCCAAGTCATGGCTTAACCAGAACCACCAGAGCGTACCCGTCGTCACATATTGCACGGGGCGCCAAAGCTTTAAATTCGGCTCTGTTTTTTTGATGCTCTTCATGGCCTTTGCCACTGCAATCCAGACAATGAAGGCGGTCACAAAGGCAAGCACATAGCCCACCAGCGACTTGGTGATAATTTGATCAAGCACAATAGCGCTGGAGAAAATCGCCAGCATCATAAAGCTGGTAGAAACCGGCGCGCCAAAGCGTGTGAGTACTAACAAACCAAGCGGAGCCAGCAGGTAAAACCATTCCAGCTCGGGGCGCGGGATTTTATCCAAACGGCCAAAATCAATTCCGCCATCGTAATTCACCCATGAGGTTACGAGTGCCGCAACCAGCAGCACAGATGCACCAATCCAGAGTTTCCATTTCTTATCGGGGTGGGAGGCGATAAGTGTACCCAGCACCTGCGCCGGAGCATCGTTGGCCATCACGGAATAGGTCGCGAGCAAGAAGCCTGTCCACGCAATAATAAATTCGTAACCAAATTCCATCCGATACTCCTTGGGCCGCCTATTATTATAAGGCACGAGGCTTATGCCTTTCCCCCTGCATATGCAAATGAATTTAACGCAAAGCGAGCTATGCGTTTAGCGCAGGCTTTTGTGCTATGCACAACACGGGGGGGGAAACCTTAAACATTCCCCCGAAAAATATGAAAAAGTAATAATATATTAAGATTTTAAGGGATATAATGCTGCCATGAGCAAAGGTTTTTCATTGGTAGAACTTTCCATTGTGCTGGTCATCCTCGGCTTGCTCACAGGTGGTATTTTGGCAGGCCAAAGCCTTATTCGCGCTGCCGAATTGCGCGCTATAAGCAGTGAGTATCAGCTCATCCGCACCTCCTATTTTACCTTTCGAGATAAATATTTCGCCTATCCGGGTGACATGACGAACGCCTATGACTTTTGGGGCGTTGCAGCGGGATGTACCGATGTTAACGTCAATACGGATGTTAATGGCTGCAACGGCGATGGTGATGGTAATATCGGTGGCGTAGCCGATGTGGCTGAACGTTTCCGCTATTGGCAACACCTGGCTCTCGCTGGGCTTATAGAAGGGAGCTATACTGGTATGGCAGGTAGCGGCGGCGCATCCCACCATATAGGCGGTGAAAATGCCAAACGTTCTAAAATTGCGAATACGGCCTATGGCATTATTACCTTGGCACTGGAAGATTACGGTAACACGCCCAACATCTACACGGGTACCGGCGCCAGTGTAGATTTTCGCCATATGGTTTTAGGTACTGAGAGTAGTGATGCCATGCCTTTTGGTACATTCCTAAAACCCGAAGAGGCGTGGAACATCGATACAAAGATGGATGACGGCATCCCAACCAAAGGCATCGTGAAGGCAATGGCGAATGGCCTCTATTGCGCGGACGATTACGATACCGATACCGCTCAGTATGACGTTACCCTCACCTCTACCAGCTGCAATCTCCTGCTCTCTATGGAGCGCTAACTTTCCACAGTGCACTGCAACGCCATGCGCTTTTTGCTAGCCAAAGCAAAATCGCTATGCTACCCCGCATCCATTAATTCTAAATCACGAACATAAGGGTAATAACATGAGTGATGTAGCAGACCGCGTTAAGAAGATCGTAATCGAGCATTTGGGTGCTGATGAAGATAAAGTAGTTCCAGAAGCAAGCTTCATTGATGATCTGGGCGCAGACAGCCTGGATACCGTTGAGCTGGTAATGGCGTTTGAAGAAGAGTTCGGTATCGAGATCCCAGATGAAGCTGCGGAAAAGATCCAAACCGTTCAAGACGCAACCAAGTTCATTCAGGAAGCTGCGTAAATTACGCACCCCTAGCTTATGCGTCGCGTTGTAGTTACAGGGCTTGGCCTCGTCACACCGTTGGGTGTTGGCGTAGAGCCTACATGGTCTCGTCTTATTAAGGGTGATTCCGGCCTCGGCAAAATCACCAAGTTTGATCCTTCGGAAATGGCGTGCCATGTTGCGGCTCAAGTGCCAACCGAGGGCGAGTTTGGCTGGACCGATGAAAATATTGATCCTATCCTTCCGGCGAAAGATCGCCGCAAGGTGGACACGTTCATCCAGTTTGCCATCGTCGCTGCCGAAGAAGCTTTGAAAGATTCTGGCTACGTCGCGGATACGGAAGAAAAACAGCACCGCTCTGGTGTAATGATTGGTTCGGGCATTGGCGGTCTACCGCTCATCGAAGAATCCGTCAAAATCTTGGAAGAGAAGGGCCCTAAGCGCATAAGCCCCTTCTTCATTCCTGCTTGCTTGATTAACCTCGCAGGCGGCCAAGTATCCATTAAGCATGGCCTGAAAGGCCCTAACCACGCCGTGGTGACTGCTTGCTCTACTGGCGCACACGCCATTGGCGATGCAGCACGTCTCATCGAATATGGCGATGCAGATGTGATGGTGGCGGGTTCTGCCGAAGCAACCATTTGCCCCATCGGCATTGCAGGCTTCGCAGCGGCACGCGCATTGTCTACGGGTTATAACGACACCCCTGAGAAAGCCTCCCGCCCATGGGATCAAGACCGTGATGGTTTCGTGATGGGTGAAGGCGCGGGTATCGTCGTGCTGGAAGAATACGAACATGCCAAAGCGCGTGGCGCGAAGATTTACGGTGAAGTTGCAGGCTATGGCCTCTCTGGCGATGCCTACCACATCACCTCCCCTGCCGATAACGGCGATGGTGGTTACCGCGCAATGCAATCTGCACTGAACCACGCCAAGCTGGATGTAAGCGATATCGATTATATCAACGCACACGGCACCTCCACCCCTAAAGGTGATGAGATTGAGCTAGGCGCGGTACGTCGTCTCTTCGGCGCCGCGATGGATACTCTCTCTATGTCTTCCACCAAATCTGCCGTAGGCCATTTGCTCGGCGGTGCAGGTAGCGTAGAGGCGATTTTCTCCATCCTCGCGATGCGTGATCAAATCGCTCCACCGACCCTCAATTTGGATAACCCATCCGAATCGTGCCAAGGCGTAGACTTAGTGCCACATAACGCCAAAGAACGTGAGATTAACGCCATCCTCTCCAACAGCTTCGGCTTCGGTGGCACCAATGCCTCACTGGTGATGAAGCGCGTTTAAGCCCGTGAAGCGCCTAACTAAGATAGGCATTGCTGCAGTCTTATTGCTTTCCTTTCTCGTTTGCTCGGCCATCGGCTATTTCTTCTATTGGCAAACATCTCCCAACCGCTTGCTTGAGGACGAGACCGTCATCATCGCCTCCGGCACGGGAGTGAGCGGCATCGCCGGTGCGCTAGCGGAGCAAAAAGTCATAGATAACCCCCTCCTCTTCAAAGCCATGGTGGTGATTGAGGGCGAGCAGAAAGCGCTCAAGGCCGGCGAGTATCTCTTCGCGGCGGGCAGTACGCCTCAGGAAGTCATGCAGCAACTCTCCAAAGGTGAGGTCGTGGTGCATTCTATCACAATTGTAGAGGGCATGAAATCTGCCCAAATACTGGCGCGTATTAATGCGGCGGAACTGCTGGAGGGCGAACCCATCGCCACCATAGAAGAAGGCAGCGTGCTACCAGAGACCTATCATTACCAACGCGGCGAAACCCGCGCAGCAGTACTCGCGCGCATGCAAACGGCCCTGCAAGATGCCTTCGAACCGCTATGGGAAACCCGTCA
Source organism: uncultured Azospirillaceae bacterium (assembly GCA_964342335.1). Lineage (GTDB taxonomy): Bacteria > Pseudomonadota > Alphaproteobacteria > Rickettsiales > UBA3002 > CAYFFN01. Next base: position 10,792 of record CAYFFN010000024.1, on the reverse strand, counting down.
AGAGAACTTACCTTTCACTACTAAACGCGAGGCCATTATCCTCGCCTCTATCGTGGAAAAAGAAACGGGTGTTGATGGCGAACGGGGTCTTGTGGCCTCCGTCTTCGTGAACCGCCTGCGTAAGGGCATGAAGCTGCAATCTGACCCGACCGTCATCCACGCGACCGAGCTGCGCACCGGCAAGCCGATGGAGCGCCAGCTCTTCACGGGTGATTTGCAGCGCGACCACCCCTATAACACCTACACACGTGTGGGCCTCACCCCTGGCCCTATTTGCAATCCCGGTATTGAAGCCATCAAAGCCGTGCTCAATCCACCCAGCAGCGATTATTTCTATTTCGTGGCCACGGGTAATGGCGGCCACCGCTTCGCCAGAACCCTCTCCGAACATAACCAAAATGTCGCCGATTACCGTCGCGTATTACGTAAGAGCGGAAAGCGTTAAACGCTAATAATTCCTTAGTTTTACCGCGTTTTTTGCGGTGCAAATATGCAACAGTGACAGCCATTCCGCTTTTTGCGGCGGATTTGTACGTTTATCGTTTGCATATTGCGCGAGTTTATCGCATTGATGCATACGGTGTAACCGACTGCACGGGGACGTGCATAGGTTCAGGATTAACCTAATAATAGGATGTAGAACAATGAAAACATTCGCTAAAACTTTGATCGCAGGCGCTGCTCTCGCGGTTGCTACGGCAGGTACTGCAAGTGCAATGGAACAGAACAAAGTGGTTCCAAACACTTTCGGTAATGTTGCAGTTAACACTTTCGGTAACTGCGTTATCACCAAATGGACTGCAGAACGCGGCGGTTGCCACGCTCTGACTAAAGAACAACGTACTGTATACTTCAACTTCAACAGCTCTACGCTGACTGCTGCTGCTCGTGCTAAACTCGATGCAGTTGCTGGCGCTCTGCGTGATGCAGTGACTGTTGACAGCGTAACCATCGTTGGTTTCGCAGATGAAATCGGTAGCGATTCTTACAACGATGCACTTTCTAAGCGTCGTGCTAACACCGTTAAGTCTTACCTCAGCCGTCGTGGCCTGAGCGTTCGCAACACAGAAGTACGTGGTCTCGGCGAGACTGCTTCTATGTCTGATTGCGAAGGCAAAGAAGGCGGCGATCTGCGCGCATGCCTGTGGCGTGACCGTCGCGTAGAAGTTGAACTGAACATCGTTCAGTAATCGACCTCTCGATATACGAAGAAGGGGAGCCAAGCGGCTCCCCTTTTTTATGCGTAAAAGAAGAAGTATCCAGTGACCAGCAAGCCGTAGCTAATCACAAAACCGCGAATGAGTAATGGTGGCAATTGCTTCGCTAAATACGCACCGCCATAGCCACCCAATGCAGCGCTTATCATCAAGATAATAGCGGTAGGCCAATCCACCACACCCATCACAATAAAGATAAGCGCAGAGACTGTATGCGCCCCTACGGCCGCCGCCACCTTCAGGCCATTCATCTGGTGAATATCTTTCAGCCCCATCCACTCAAACAAAGCGAGCATATAAATGCCAATACCCGCGCCAAAGAAGCCAGCATAGAGACCTATCACCCCTTGCGCACCCAATGCCAAGGGCGAAGCCTTTACCTGCGCAGCATCGCGGTGAAATCGCTTTTTAAGCACAGGACCAAAGGCAAAGCTCAACGTCGCAAAGAGCAGCAACCACGGAACCATGGCAGAAAAACGCTCCGCAGAGATAGCGAGCAGCAACAAAGAGCCAATCACGCTACCCACGATGCTCACAACAAGAATGGGCTTAAGCAGCCCCTTCGCTGCACGAATCTCCGGCATATAGGCGCGCACGCTACCAAAGGCGCCAATCCATAAGCCCACCTTACTGGTCGCATTCGCCACAATGGGCGGCACACCCATAAAAAGCAGCATCGGAAAAGTGAAGAAGGTTCCGCCTCCGGCAACCGCATTGAGCGCCCCTGCCCAGCCACCAATCAGCGCGAGCAGAAGAATCTCACTCAGTGTAAACATGCTTATGTATCCAGCGGGAACGCCACCGCCGCTGACGCACAGGCCGCTTGCAGCGTGTTACGCAACAGGCAGGCAATCGTCATCGGGCCGACACCACCCGGCACGGGCGTAATAGCGGCTGCATTATGGCTCGCCGCTTCCGTATCCACATCACCCACCAATTTGGCTTTGCCGTCCGGCAGTTCAATACGGTTAATACCGACATCAATCACCACTGCACCTGCTTTAATCCAATCGCCCTTGACCATTTCTGGGCGGCCTACTGCCGCAATCACAATATCCGCTTTGCTGCAGAGTTCTGCAACGTTCGGCGTGCGCGAGTGGCATACAGTCACCGTCGCATTCGCGTTAAGCAGCAATGAGGCCATAGGCTTGCCGACAATATTCGAGCGACCAATTACTACCGCCTGCTTACCACTCAAATCGTCACCTAATTCACTTTTGAGCAACATCATGCAGCCGAGCGGCGTGCAGCTAATCAGCGTGTTTGGCTGGTCTGTGACCAAACGGCCCGTATTCACCGCATGGAAACCATCAACGTCTTTTGCAGGGTCAATCGCATTGATAACGGCTTGCTCATCGATATGTTTTGGCAGGGGCAACTGCACCAAAATCCCATGCACTTCGGGGTTGGCATTCAGCGCTTCTACCTTTGCAATCAAATCGGCTTGGCTGGTAGATTCCGGCAGCGCAAAGTCGAATGAGGCCATGCCCGCTTCCACGGTTTGCTTCTTTTTATTGCGCACATAGACATGGCTGGCGGGGTCATCCCCCACAATAATCACTGCCAAACCGGGCGTGAGGTTATGGGCTTCTTTCACCTGCGCTACGGCCGTGGCGATATCGTCTCTGAGTCCTGCCGCAAAGGCTTTACCATCGATAATCTTCGCCGTCATGCCGCGCTTACCCCTTTGCTGGTCGAATACTCAAAATGATACGCCGTATCCGGATAGACAATATCGCGAATCGCGTGGGACGCCATCGCCGCCTCAGAGAAGCCGCATAGAATCAATTTCAGCTTTTTGTCGTAAGTCGCGATGTCGCCCACCGCGAAGATGCTTTTTTGGTTCGTCTCGCACGTAGAAGCATCCACGCTGATATGGCTCAGATGCAGCCCAAGACCCCAATCGGCAATCGGCCCCAAATCCATCGCTAGGCCAAAGAAGGGCAGCAACGCATCTGCTTCGAGTAGCTTGGTGTTACCTTCCAGGTCTTTCACCTGCACGCCTGTGAGCATACCATTCTCACCTGCCAGCGCATCGAGCTGATAGGGAATCACCATCTCAATCTTGCCCGCATCGGCAAGCGCGTGCATCTTATCAACGGTTTCTGCCATGGCGCGGAATTTCGGGCGACGATGCACCACATACACTTTCTCCGCTATATCGGCGAGCAGCACGGCCCAATCCACGGCGCTATCACCGCCGCCTGCAATCACCACTTTCTTATCGCGATACGCTTCCTTGCGCGTGACGAGATACTGGATGCAGCCACTCTCTTCATACGCATCGAGGCCATCCAGCGGTGGGCGATTCGGGCCAAAAGCACCACAGCCCGCTGCAATCATAATCGCCTTGGCTTTGATTTGGGTTTGTTTGCTCGTCTTCACCAACCAGCCATCATCCTGCTTCTCCAACTTTATCACCTGTTGATTGAGGTGATAGGTGGGTGCAAACGGCTTTGCCTGCTCGGATAGCTGGTCAATCAATTGCTGACCTTCAATCGAAGGAAAGCCTGGAATATCGTAAATGGGCTTCTCCGGATACAGCGCAGCGCACTGCCCGCCAATCACGTCCAGCGCATCCACCACATGGCACTGCACCTTCAGCATACCTAGTTGAAAAACACTGAATAACCCTACCGGTCCAGCCCCAATAACGACAACGTCTGTTTCATGTATTTCGCTCATGGGCTTGATGTAAGGCCAAACGCAATGATAGGCAAGTAAAAGGCGTTTTGAAAAAGAGCAAAATCAGCATTTGACATTTGCACGGAGCGCTTTTAATACTCCCCTTCATCTTTTCGGATGGGTCTATAGCTCAGTTGGTTAGAGCGCACGCCTGATAAGCGTGAGGTCGGTGGTTCAAATCCACCTAGACCCACCATCTCCCCCAGTCAGAATATATGTGAAATTAGTGCGAAAGCCCGCTTTCCTGCGTTACGCAGTTACGGCCTTTTTTCTTCGATTGGTACAGCGCATCATCGGCACGCTTGATAAAGGTAGGAATCGTATCATGGTTCGCCTGGAACAAAGAAACGCCGATAGAAACCGTTACCGTACCATAGGTCTCGCCGGTGTCTTTGCGCTTCAGCTCCTTGGACGCAATCGCCTCACGGATCGCATTCGCCACCACCATGCCGCCAGCGAGCGGCGTGTGCGGCAGCACCACGCAAAATTCTTCCCCACCATAGCGTGCAACCAAGTCCGCACCTTTCACGGTGCTCACCAATGTCTTCGCGACAATTTTGAGCACCTGATCCCCAATAAGGTGACCATAGGTGTCGTTAAACTTCTTAAAGTAATCAATATCGAGCATCATCAGGCAGAGCGGCTGTTCTTCTGCCTTGGCTTCCTGCATCAACTCGGGCAATTGTTTCTCCAGCGCCTTACGGTTAGCAATCTCGGTCAAAAAGTCCTTTTCCGATTCCATCGTCACCGCAGCCAAATTCGCGCGTAATTCTTCAATTTCCTTGCGCGACTCTTCCAGCTTTTTATTCATGCTAGAACTACTGATGCGCATCGACTGCGTACTGGTCATCAAATTCTTCACTACCTGCTCTAGCTCTTCGCCATCAGCAGGCAACTGCTTGGCTTGCTCATCGATGGACTGACCAAACGCTTCTGTTTCACCAGAGAAGTCATGCATTGCATTCATAACGCTATGAATCATATTTTTGGCATTCGCCGCCGTCTCGCGCAGGAACTGATCTTCCCCTTCGGCTATATAAGTCGTGTATAGATAATCGTTCATCTCGGTGGTGAACGTCACACGCTGATGGATCATAGTATTGATCTCATTGACCAAACCATCATCAGCATTAGAGGTGTAATTATACCAAATCGCGTAATTATGGGGGGTGGGCTTTACGCCATGCTTCGCCATCTCTTTCAGCGCAGCTTTTGCGTGTTCATACGCCTTGCTCTCTTCAACCATCGCCTATCCTACTCTCTATTTATAAGCAGTTAGCGAATTCTCTGTGCAACGTCAAGCAACTAGCGTGTTGGATTTTCACGCAAACCACTGCATTTTGCTTTTATATGGCCTTGAAACACTATATATTGAGGAAATGAAATCGAGTTTACGCGCAGATGGGAAAGTAGCTTTGGATGAGGCATCCGCGCCCAAGATCCAACCAAAGCTGTACCGTCGCCCAGTGGAGGCCCCTTGCTCTCCAGCCTCTACCGCCAAGGCGCGAACATCGCCAAATATCACGCCAGAGCCTGTAAAACAAACACCACCGCCCGCTCCCAAAGAGGAGCCGGCTGAGCAATCATTCCATTTACCCGCTGTGCCCGTCAAAGGCAGTTATTTTGAGCCGGTAGAGTTTTTTGCTTCGCCCGCATGGCAATGGAATGGACGCTTTGCATTAGCCGCTTTGGTGATTGTTGGGCTTATCAACTTAGCCTGTTTCTGGGTGCTGCACGAAACACCAACTCAGGGAAAAATGCCGCTCTATATTGAACAATCTGTTGCAGATTTGCCCTACAGCTCCGATCGCGTCATTGAGTATCGCCGCGTTTATCCCTAGCAATCTTGAGTTTCGTGCATGAAGCGCTAGATTAAAGTCATGCAAAGATTTCTATTACCTCTTGTGATGTTTATGTTACTGCCTGTGGCGACTTCAGCACAGCAATTGATGGGCACGTCTGGAGACTGGCGCATCTTCACCCTGAAAAACGGCAATAGCAAAACCTGCTACATCGCCAGTGTCCCCACCAAAAAGGCAGGCACCTATACCAGTCGCGATGAGCCTTATGTGCTCGTGACCAAGCGCGGTAAGGCCTATGAGGTAAGCGTTTCTTCCGGATATAAGTATAAAAAGGACAAAGATGTCGAAGTGAAAATCGACAATAACAAGCCGCATGGCCTGTTTGTTGATGGCGAATTGGCTTGGGCCTATGACGCCGCTAAAGACGCCGCTTTAGTAAAAGCTATGAAGGCTGGAACCCGCATGATTGTGCAAGGTACATCCTGGAAAGACACCATCTCCACAGACACGTACTCCCTAAGCGGTATCACCCGCGCCATTCAAGAAATGGATGGGCTCTGTAAGTAGTTGCATATGCGTCACAGTGCGCGTATAAGCCCTGCATGGAACCACTCGTTATAAAAGAACCGCAATTTGATGCGCCGCAAGCCGTCTCTGACAGCCGCACCAACCTTGTTGGCATTGGCAAAGAAGAGATGAAAGGCTTTGTTACCTCGGTTGGGTTAGAGCCCTTCCGCGCCAAGCAGCTTTGGCGCTGGATCTATAAGCGCGGCATGACCGAGTTTGACGTGATGAGCGACATGGGCAAGCAGGCCCGCGAATTGCTGGAGCAGCATTGCTTCATCGAGCGCGGCGAGCGCACCTCTGACCAACTCTCCAAAGACGGCACGCGCAAATGGCTGCTCAAATTCGCCGATGGCAATGAGATTGAGACGGTTTACATTCCCGAGGCCGAACGCGGCACACTCTGCATCTCCTCGCAGGTAGGCTGTACCCTCGCCTGCACCTTCTGCCACACGGGCACACAGCGCCTCGTGCGCAACCTGACCGCCGCCGAGATTGTCGGCCAAGTGCTTGCCGCCAATGACGCGATGGAAGAATGGCCGATTAATCCTGAAACGCGCAAGATCACCAATATCGTCTTTATGGGCATGGGCGAGCCGCTCTTCAATTACGAGCATGTGAAGACCGCCTGCAAACTCCTCACCGATGGCGAGGGCCTCTCGCTTTCGCGCAAGAAAGTCACCGTTTCCACCAGCGGCGTGGTGCCAGAGATATACAAACTCGCCGATGAAGTTGGTGTGAACCTCGCCCTTTCCCTGCACGCGGTGCATGATGATCTGCGCGACGAAATTGTACCCATCAATCGTAAATACAAACTCAAAGAGGTTATGGAGGCGTGCCATTATTACGCCGCCAAATACCCATCCCAGCGCATCCTCATTGAATATGTGATGCTCGCAGGGGTGAATGACAGCGACGCCGATGCTCACGCGCTCATCGCGCTACTGCAAGGCCTACCCGTGAAGGTCAACCTCATCCCCTTCAACCCATGGCCCGGCAGCCCATATGAGTGCTCCAGCAACAACCGCATCCACAAATTCGCGCAGATTTTGGCCGATGCCCATATCTCTGTCCCCATCCGCAAAACCCGCGGACAGGACATTTTAGCGGCCTGTGGCCAATTGAAATCAGCCAGCGAGCGAAAAAAAGGCCAAAAGGTCAAACTCTCCTAATTTTAATGGTTTGTTAGCACTTTTTTGCTATGATTCCGGCATGAATAGGGGCTTCTCACTTGTCGAATTGAGCATCGTGCTGGTCATTCTTGGCCTACTCACGGGCGGTATTCTAGCTGGCCAATCACTCATCCGCGCGGCAGAGATTCGTAGCGTTTCAACTGATTTGCAACGTTTTAATACGGCCATATACACCTTCCGTGACAAATATTTTGCTCTCCCTGGCGATATGACCAATGCCACCTCTTTCTGGGATAATGCGGATACAGGAACGACGGGTGGGGATTGTGCTGCTCCACTAGATGACGCAGGGTCCGGAACGCAAACCTGCAATGGGGATGGTAATGGGCATATAAGTGACCTTAGTATTGCCACATCATACCACGAATCACTGCGCTTATGGCAGCATCTGGCCAATGCGGGGCTCGTTGAGGGAAGCTATACGGGTACTCGACTTGGCTCTTCCAATGCGGTTACCAATACTGTCGCAGGGGAGAACGCCCCGAAAGGTAGAGTAGGCACCTCGTCTTACTATATAAGCTATACAGAAGAGACAAGTGGTATTACAGAGCGGTTCGACCATCCTGCAGGCCATTTTATGCTTATGGGAGGCACCACCACAAATAGTTGGCCAAGCACTCCATTTCTGAGCCCAGAGGAGCTGTGGAATATTGACACGAAGATGGATGACGGCCATCCTGCCTACGGAAAAGTCATGTCTCGTAAAAACGGCTCAAGCGTAGCACCGAATTGTGCGACAACCGATGCGTCCGCCACCGCTGAATATAATCTTCTCTCAACCGACAAGCTCTGCATTTTCTCTGTCTTGCTTGGTGTTTAAAGGCTTATGGGAAAGCATATAACATGAAAGAAGGGTTTTCATTAGTCGAACTGTCAATTGTGCTAGTCATTTTAGGCCTGCTCACGGGCGGCATTTTGGCTGGGCAGTCCCTCATACGCGCGGCGGAGATTCGTAGTATTTCCACCGATTTTGACCGCTATAACGCAGCATTCTACACGTTCCGCGACAAATATTTCGCCATTCCCGGCGATATGCGCAACGCCACCAAATTCTGGGGCGCGCAAACGGGGGTGACCACCGATGGAGTGGTAACTGCATGCGTGAACCTCACTACGGCAGCTACCAGCGTGGCCACGTGTAATGGTGATGGCGATGGCTTAATTCATACGGTTGATAGCGGTACGACCTATCACGAACGGCATCGCTCTTGGCAGCATTTAGCCAATGCCGGGCTCATTGAAGGCACTTACTCTGGCATTGCTGGTACGAGCGCTGCTGCCCATGTAGTGATTGGTGAAAATGCCCCCCGCTCCAAAATCAGCGATGCAGGCTTTAGCATGATGTATATGCAAAGCCAAACTACGGCGAGTACCAACTGGTTCCCCGGCTCTTACGGCAATGTATTATTCTTCGGTAGCGAGGGAACTAGTACCAACTGGGGCGCCGCAATCACACCCGAAGAAGCATGAAACGTGGACACCAAGATTGACGATGGTCGCCCAGCTTACGGCGCGATTGTAGTGCCTGAATTCCAAGTTGCCTGCCATACGGACTCGGACCCTGCCGTTTCCGAATATGATGTGCAAAGCACCTCCGAGGGCTGCGCGCTGATACGCATTTTCCGCTAATTATTTTCCCTTAAACAAAAAACCCCGCTCATTGGCGGGGTTTCTCATTTTATGATTTAAGCAGATGTTACGCTGCGTCCTCATCGGCTGGGATTGCAGGGGCTGCTTGGCCTTCAATCGCTGCGTCACGCTCTTTGGCGATACGCTTCATGCGGTTGATGGCAGCACCTGTACCCGCAGGGATCAGACGACCTACAATCACGTTCTCTTTGAGGCCTTGCAGCGTATCTGCCTTGCCTGCTACAGAGGCTTCGGTCAGTACGCGTGTGGTCTCTTGGAAGGACGCGGCAGAGATGAAGCTGCGGGTCTGCAGAGACGCTTTGGTGATACCCTGCAATACAGGGAAGCCCGTCGCGCCTTTGTGCCCTTCAGCCATCGCTTTGTCGTTGATTTCCACGAACTCGTCACGGTCTACAATCTCACCGGTCATGAAGGTGGTTTCACCTGCATCCGCGATTTCGATTTTCTGCAGCATCTGACGGATGATCACTTCGATATGCTTGTCGTTGATACCTACCCCTTGCAGGCGGTATACGGCTTGCACTTCGTTGACCATGTAGTTTGCCAGCGCCTCAACACCCATCACTTTCAGGATATCGTGCGGTACTGGGTTACCGTCCATGAGCAAATCACCCTTCTCGACCTTATCACCTTCTTGTACGGTGATGTGCTTGCCTTTGGGGATCATGTACTCAATTGCTTCATCTTCCGCCTCTTCAGAGCGAACGATGAGGCGACGCTTGGTCTTGTAGTCCTTACCGAACTCAACACGGCCAGCTGCTTCTGCGATAATCGCATGGTCTTTTGGCTTACGTGCTTCGAACAGTTCCGCTACGCGTGGCAGACCACCGGTAATATCACGGGTCTTAGAAGACTCACGTGGGATACGTGCCAGCACGTCACCCGCATGTACTTCTGTACCGTCTTCTACCGTCAGAATCGCATCTACAGGCAGGAAGTAACGTGCTTCCAGACCGTTTGCGAGGGTGATGATCTCATCCTTGTCATCGCGCAAGGCAATACGAGGCTTGAGGTCTGCACCACGTGACTGTTGACGCCAGTCGGTGATCACCTTGCTGGAGATACCGGTAGCTTCGTCCATCACTTCACGCAGAGATACACCGTCTACGAGGTCGCGGTAACGTGCAATACCTGAACGCTCGGTGATGATCGGAATCGTATAAGGATCCCACTCAACAATCTTGTCACCGGCTTTCACTTTATCGCCTTCACCTTTGATCAGACGAGCACCGTAAGGAATCTTATGGCGTGCCTTCTCGCGGCCTTCTTCATCACGCAATGTCAGCTCGCATGAACGGCTCATCACGACGATGCGGCCTTGCGAATCTTTTACTACGTTCTTGTTAGAAAGCTCGATAGTGCCTGTGTGAGACGCTTCGATGTTGTTCTGCTCCGCACCACGCTGTGCCGCACCACCAATGTGGAAGGTACGCATGGTTAGCTGTGTACCTGGCTCACCGATAGATTGTGCTGCAATAACACCAATCGCTTCACCCAGGTTCACCGGAGTACCGCGTGCGAGGTCACGGCCATAACAATGGCCACATACGCCGCCATCAGACTCACAGGTCAGTACAGAACGGATCATCACCGCTTCTACTGCTGCTTCATCGATCTTCTCAACGATAGCTTCGTCAATCAGCTCGCCAGCTTTCACCAACACTTCACCGGTGCTTGGATG
>CAYFFN010000023.1:0-15288 GCA_964342335.1 uncultured Azospirillaceae bacterium | reverse complement strand
CTGCTGCAAACCACGCCAACGACAGGCACGCCAACCGTGCTCACCGCCAATGTAGAAGCCGATACGGAATTGGTGAAAACAGCGATTACCAGCTTTGTAGATGCCTATAACGAGTTTCGTATTTTCCAAGCGCGCCAGAATGAGCTGGACGATGAAGGGCTTCCTTCTGATGCTGCGTTGCTCAACGGTTCTTCTACACTGCGTTCGATTACCTCGCGTATTAACTCGGAAATTTCAGGTGTGGTCGATGGGCTTTTAGCAAGCGACCCAAGCCGCCTGACGGAAATTGGCCTCGAGTTCTTTGACTATGAAGGCGATGCAGAAACCCCGTTTGTACGTAACGTGTTGCAGATAGATGAGGCAGCGCTAGATGCGGCGTTGACGAATGATTATGACGCGGTGCGTCGTGTGTTTGAGTTCGATTTTGAAACTACAAACCCGAACCTTACAGTATTTTCGCGGACCAATGCGCTGGACGCAACTTCTATCACGTTGGATATTGATCGCACGAACGATATTTACACGGCGACCTACGATAATGGTGGTGGGCCAGTAACGGTTAATCTGGACTTTACCGACCTCACCAATGGTGTGACCTTGCGCGGTCAAGAAGGAACCGCGCTCGAAGGATTGGTGCTGATTTATGCAAGTAACGATGACGAGACCGTAGACTTGGATATGAGCCAGGGTATTGCGGACAGGCTTTTCAATGATTTAGATGAAATTTTAGATACGAATGATGGCCTGATTCAGCAAGAGGTTAATACCATTCTCGATAGCACGGAACGTTTCGAGGAAGAAATTACAAAAATCGACACGCAGATAGAAAGCTATCGCGACACATTGATTCGCCGCTTTTCTGCGTTGGAGCAAGCCATTGCAACGGCTAACCTGTTGCTACAGCAACTTGCTGCGCAGAATGATGCCCGCATGGCTAACGCCTAATATCGATTAGTGCTTGCGTCCGAGCGCAGAACGCGTACCCTGCTTGTAACACAAGAGGTCTTAAGTGATTCAATCGCCCGCTAATCCATACGCCGCCTATCAGTCTGCCGCGCAGACAGCCCCCAAGACACGCCAAATCGTTATGCTCTATGAAGGAGTCGTGCGCTTTTTGCAGCAGGCAAAAGATGCCTCTTTGGAGGGCAAGCTGGATGAGCGCTATAACAAATTGTCCAAGTCCTCTGAGGTGATTATTGCCCTGCAAGGCAGTTTAGACTTTGAGCAGGGTGGTGAACCTGCACAGGTCTTGTACGAGTTTTATTCGCAGCTTTACCGTAAAATCAATGACGCGCACCGCGCAGATGCAAGCGATATCTCGCATATTGAGTCTATTATCCATGAGCTCAAAGAAATGCGCGATGTGTGGGATCAAATTGATCGCGGTGAGAATGCGACCAAAACCGCCGCCTCACAAGCAGAACAAATCCCGCCATCGGAAGATCAAACCGAAGCATAGTCTATTCTGGCACGCCTGTTGCATTGTTTGTCTACGGACAAGTAACGCACAGGAAGTGAAATGGACATTGTCTCCCTTTTAACGGCAAGCAGCCCGAAAATCGTCGCCGACTCTGGCGAAGAAACCACGAATGATAAGGCGCTCTCAAACAGCGCTTTTAAAGATATGTTCTCGCGCATGATGCAAGAACCAGCAGCGGAAGAGGTAAAACTTTCCGTAGAGGAAACATCGGACCCTGCTTTTGTGCAAGCGGTCGGTGCACATTTGGCGATGCTGAGTGGCCATCTGCAGGAACAGGGCGGTGACACTCCTATCACGCAAGAAGAGGCGGAAGCGTGGGTGCAGGAGATGCTCGAAGCATCCGGTATTGAAGCAGACCTTAGCATGCTGGACCGCGAGAAAATCATTCAGATTATTCTGGGTATTGAGGAAGAGGCACTAGAGGGTGAGCCTGTCGAAGCAACCGACGATGAGAGTGATGCGCAGCATACTATCGCTGAAGCAAACGGGCAGGGTTTGGTCGACCCAACCGGACTTGATGCTGGCGCAGCACGTTTGCAACTGGTGGAAATAGATGAACAAGAGGCCGTGGCCGCCGCGATTGAAGTGCAGGCTGCTATTCAAGAGACGATTCTGACTGTATCTGTTGCTCCGGCAGCGCTGAAACCTACTGGCACAGTAGCGGACGCTGCTATTAAACAAGCCCTGCTCCGTGCGCGTGAGGCGTTTGACCGCATGGCACAGGTGATTCCACAAGATGGTGAAGCTGCAGCGGCTACAGCGGTTCAAAATTTCCGGCAAATGGCTGGCGAATGGGTGGCGACTGAAAGTGATGCTCGCAAAGATGCGGCACAAAGTGCCCCTATATCACGTGAGCAAGCCGCAACTATTGTGGCCAATAGCGCGGCAACTCGCGGGCTGGAACAGCAGGCACAAGCAACATTGGATGCGCCAGGTATCTCGGTGGATACCGGTGCTAAGACGGCTGAGCAAGCAGCAATAGCTGGCAATAAAGCGGCGCATGCCGCCAACACGGCACAGCACCATAGTGCGCTAGCGTGGGAGGCAAATGCCCAAGCAACCGATCGCGCTTATACTATTCAGCCTGGCGCTCGCCATGGTGGCGCGGCGGATCAAGTGAAGATTGGTATCACTCAGGGCCTTAAAGCTGGATTTGATGCTATTTCTGTTCAATTGGAGCCAGCAGATTTGGGCCGCGTAGAAGTGCGCCTTGAAGTGCAAGATGGCCGTGCCCAAGTTTTGGTAACCGCAAACAAGCAAGACACGCTTGATATGCTGCAGCGTGATGCACGCGCATTGGAGCAAGCGCTTGCAGAGGCTGGCATCGAGGCGGATACATCTGGCATGGAATTTATGCTCGGCGGCAATGAAGGGCAGGAGGGTGACGATAGTGAGTCTGGTTCACGCGCTTCTGGTATCGCTGATGCTGCTGACACGGAAATGGAAGTAGATAATTCTCTCGCAGACATCAACTACACAGTCAGCGTAGAGCAAGGGCTAAATATTCGAGTTTAGGAGAACGAAAATGGTAGATGCATTAACCGGATTGAGCGACGTACGCCTTTCAAGCAATCCTTCAAAGTCAGAAATTGATGGCGCGAAGCTAGCGGATGACTTTGATGAATTTCTGCTCTTGCTGACCACGCAATTGCAAAACCAAGATCCGACCGAGCCGTTGGATGTGAACGAGATGACCAATCAGCTCGTGCTCTTCTCCGGCGTAGAACAGCAAATTGCGGGCAACCAGTTATTAGAGGATATGCTCTCGGTTCAGGAAGGCACAGCGTTTGACGATGCGGTGCAGTATATTGGTAACTTTATTGATGCAACGGGCCGCGCCGGAGAGTTGCGCGCGGAGGACGGCATAGCCTCTTTTGCCTATGAGTTACCAACCAAAGCAGAGGATGTGGATGTCATCATCACCAACAGTTCTGGCCAGGCAGTATTTGCCGGAAGTGGCACAGGGAATAAGGGCAAAAACCTCGTTGCATGGGATGGTTTGAATAGCTTTACGGGAGAGCAAGAGCCTGCAGGCACGTACTTCATCAACGTGACGGCCAAAGACGGCTCGTCGACCGAGCTGGATGTAACGACATATACCACAGGCGTAGCCTCAGCTGCGCAGTATAATAGTCAAGGCGACATCGTGCTTATCGTAGCTGGCACGGAAGTTGCACTGAATGACATATTGGCAGTGAGAGAATCCACTGTGACATTACAATAACGGATATCAGGTAGAGGAGAAAAGTCATGAGTTTGTACGGAGCATTATTCGGAGGCGTATCCGGCCTACAGGCACAAAGTAGCAAGATTGGTGTCGTTTCTGACAACATCGCCAACGTGAACACGGTGGGCTATAAAGAAGCCGAAGCCTTGTTCGAAACCTTGGTGGTGAACAGCACCAGCAACGTGGCCTATCAGACCGGTGGTGTACGTGGTACATCGCGCCAAAACATCGACAAGCAAGGTCTGCTCATTTCTACAGACAACCCTACCGATATCGCGATTTCTGGTGCAGGCTTCTTCACGGTGAATGCCCAGTTGGACGGTTCTGGTCAGCCGCTCTACACACGTGCAGGCTCATTCCGTCAAGATGACGAAGGGAACTTTGTGAACGCAGCTGGTTTCTACCTGCAAGGCTGGCGTTTGGATGATGAAGGTCGCCTGCCAGGTGAACCAGGTAACGCAAATACCACTCCATTTTCTAACTTGGAGTCACTCAGCACGGTGAACGTGGAAGTGGCAACCGGTGTGGCCGTGGCTACAACGGAAGTATCGTTGAGCCTCAACTTGGATGCGGCAGAAGATGTCTATCCAGGTGAAGAAGGTACGGTAACCATGGATAGCAACTCCGCTATCAACTTTGGTATCACCGCAGATGATATTATTGTGCCAGATGAGTTTGGTTTAGCGCCTACCAACAGCATTGTACGTGGTGACCAAATGCGTGTTTCTACCGGTGGCGGTTTCACCTATGACTATGAGTATGGTGGTTTCACCATTGGTCGCGATGTAACGACTTCTGGCGCTGCAAACGTGGGTGACTCACTTGTAGACAATACGACAGATGCCACTTTGGCAGCAAACAGCATCGTATTCCGCGGTACAAACCAGTTTGATATTACGATTCCAAGCCATGGCTTGTTAACGAATGATACCATTACCATCAACGGTGCATTGGGGTATGGTGCAACACCTGCGGGTGATTTCGGAAGTGATTTCTCTGTGACACGTATTGATGCGAATACGTTGCGTATTACCGTGAATACAGCGCATGGTGGCGTGGATGGTGCGGTTGCCGGTGGTGGCGCGGGTGAAACCGTGACGACCCGTCAGTTCAGCGGTAACATCTTTGATGGGGCAAGTGCAACGCAACTCTTCTTTGGTACGATTGGAACCACAGACTTTAGCGATGATGCGCTGACTTTTACTATTACGACGGCATCGGTAGGTACGTCTACCTTCACCTATTCTGCGAGTAACCCGAACTCTACGTTGGGTGAATTTAACAACCTGAATTCACTCGCCGAAGCAATTAACGATGTGGCTGGTCTTGCTGCGCGTGTAGCAGAGGGACGCTTGGTGGTAAGTGCTGAGGATGCATCTGAAGCGATGACCTTTGCCAATGGCGATGCGACAGGCAGTGATACTGAGCGGGGCATTGACTGGGTAACCGAGCTGGGCATGGTGGATGTGGCAGCGGGTACGCGTCGCTTCAACAACCTGCAAGGCTTGGCGGATATTGTGGAAGGTGATGCAGGGATTTCTTCCGTTATCACCAACGCATTAACCGATGCAGAGCTGACCATCAACGTGGATGATCCGCTGGATACAATCCGCTTCCAAGATGTGAATGACGTGACCGGCGTTAGCCCGTTTGGCATCACCGCGGCGGTAAATATTGATATCGGGGATGGTGCCGCTGTCCTTGCGGGCGATCCGATTCCGGTACGTGTAAGTGATCCGAACTTCCCAACCACGCTCAATGTGGGTGATGAGATTATTATTGCAAACTTGCCAGCGGCAGTGATTGCGGATTTGGTAGGTGCGGGTCTGGACCCTGCATTACTGACAACCCAGCCGACCTATAGCTTTGCGATTACAGAAGTGAATGCTGGTGTGGATTACGTGTTTGAAATTCCTGCAGTCTTCACACCTGCCGCAGGTTTGGGTGCTGCGGTTGTTATCAACTCCAGTGATGGCACAGAAACCATTTCGATTTTGGGTGAAACCAACCAAGGTAGTATCACAGGTGAGCTGGGCTTAACCACGTCATTGCTAGGCGCGGCCTATGACCCGACTGCTGCAGGCGTAGCGGATACTGGCGATCTCGGCCCGCAATATGATGCGAGTGGTGTGACCGGCGACAATATGGCTTCGGGTGATATTGAAGCACAATTTACCCGCTCGGTGCGTATCTATGACGCGCTCGGTGATGGCCACGATGTGCGCTTCAGTTACATCAAAATCGCTGAGAATGAATGGGCTGTAGAAGTCCATGTGATTCCGGATACTGACATCGCAACGTCTCTGGCAGATGGCCAAATCGCGACCGGTACTATCGAGTTCAACGGTGACGGTTCCCTGCGTTCTGTAAGTACGTCTCTCGCAAGTCCGATCGACATTAACTGGACCAACGGTGCTGCACTCAGCACGATTGAGCTGGATTTGGGTACCGCAGGTCCTATCACCGGTACAGCGGGCGTAACCGTTTATGGTGATACGGATGGCCTGAGCCAATTCGCGGGTGATTATAGTGTGAACTACGCAGACCAAAATGGTGCGCCTGTGGGCGAACTGGTGAGCGTGACCATTGATGAAGAAGGTTTTGTGATTGCAAGTTACGATAACGGTGAAAACCGCTCATTGTACAAGTTGCCGGTCGCAGACTTCTCTAACCCGAACGGTTTGCGGAGCATCTCTGGTAACGTTTATGCCGAGACCCGCGATTCGGGTGCAGTGGTATTGCGTGAAGCAGAAGAGAATGGGGCAGGCACGGTTGTAAGTGCCTCACTGGAACAATCTAACGTAGATCTTTCTGAGCAATTGACCGATCTGATCGTGGCACAGCGTTCGTACCAATCGAACACACGTGTGATCAGCACCACGGACGAATTGCTTGAGCAGCTGAATAACATCTAGGGCTAACCCCTAGATGATCGAGTCGTCTAGCTCCTTGAAGCCCGGTCTTTTGGCCGGGCTCTTTTTTTGCTACTCCACAGCTTTGTGACAGTTTCGTGAAGCTTTCACACGCCCTATTGCTATTGGATTTTTTGCTGCTAGACCTAATGGTTAATAAACTATTAACAAAACCTGTGATGCAGAAACGACAAGTCACAAGGGTATATACTACTTTGAGTAGTTATTTTGCATATTCGGGCTGGCAATATGTGAATAATTGCTTAAAATAGACGAATAAAGGAACGATTATGTCGCAAATCAACACCTTAGCGCAGACCATTCAAGCGGTCAGCAACGATACAGGGAAAGACGATCCAGCCCGCCTCGCGGAGCTGATGAGCAACCCTGATTATCTGCGCCAGTCTTCTAGCCTGATTAACGAAGCGCTGCAAAAGGGCTTTGATGTGATTCAAATGCCGAATGGCGATATCGTGACCACAGGCACGAAAGTGATTGTAAACACCTATCGTTGGGATGAGTCTGACGCGAGTCTGGCGAAAAGCCAAACCGTGACGGAAGAGAAGGGGAAAACCCCAAGTTTCGGCGAAGATCTCGAAAGCGAAGACGCTTAATTCAAAGCACCTGCCCAATCAACCGCAGCACGGTACGTACCTCATGCGCGCCTTGCTTGCGCAGTTCCTCTTCCTGATGAAGTACGTTTTCTTGCACCAAATCATCAATCGAGGCTTGTCGGGTAAAATCCTTGCGTAAGGAATCCGCCGTGCCTTCGAAAGAGTAGCTCAGGGGGTGGTGAACTTCTTCCCCGTTAGGGAAGCTGGCAGTGATGCTGCCAAGGGAAATCATCGTATAATGCTGGGTACTCTGTGCCATAATGGACTCCTTTTTGTTTAACCTTGGAGCCTGCCTTCTGTCGGAGCTTTGTCAGTCCTTAAATCGGAATCTAGCGCATAAAGGTAAAATTTTCGTTAACGCACTGCACAAAAATTCAAATGGGCAGTTTTTCTCCTTTCGCTTTCGGCCGTATCCCGCTATATCCGGCGCATGAGTGAGCTAAAACACATCCGAAATTTCAGTATCATCGCCCATATCGACCATGGTAAGTCCACCTTGGCCGACCGTCTGATTCAGGCCTGTGGCGCGGTAGAAGACCGCGACCTGCAAGAGCAGATGCTCGATAATATGGATATTGAGCGCGAGCGCGGCATTACCATCAAAAGCCAGACTGTGCGTTTGGAATATACGGCAAAAGATGGCGAAAACTATATCCTCAACCTGATGGACACGCCCGGCCACGTGGATTTTTCCTATGAGGTAAGCCGTTGTTTGGCGGCGTGCGAGGGCTCGCTGTTGGTGGTGGATGCGGCGCAAGGCGTAGAAGCACAGACACTCGCCAACGTCTATCAAGCGATTGATATCGACCATGAGATTATTCCCGTACTCAATAAAATTGACCTGCCCGCCGCAGAGCCAGATCGGGTGAAAGAGCAGATTGAGGATGTAATCGGCATCGATGCGAGCGACGCGGTGCATTGCTCTGCGAAAACCGGACTCGGCATTCAAGACGTGCTAGAGGCGGTGGTCACGCGTCTGCAACCGCCCGATGAGATTGAAGGTTCGGACGACCCGCGCTCCCTTCCGCTAAGCGCGCTGCTGGTCGATAGCTGGTACGATACCTATCTCGGCGTAATTATTCTGGTGCGCGTCTTCACGGGTGAGCTGAAGAAGGGCCAAAAAATCCGCTTTATGAATGCAGGCACCACGCAAGACGTAACGCAAGTGGGCGTGTTTAAACCGAAAGTGACCGAGACCAAGAGCATTGGCCCGGGTGAGGTAGGGTATATCATTACCGGTATCAAACAGGTAGCCGACACGAATGTGGGGGATACAATCACCGAAGAAAAATGTCAGGCTGCCAAGCCGCTTCCGGGCTTTAAGCCGGTGCAGCCGGTGGTATTCTGCGGATTATATCCGACCGATAATGGCGAGTTTGACCATCTGCGCGATTCCATCGCCAAGCTGCGCCTGAACGATGCGAGCTTCTCCTATGAGGCAGAAAGCTCCAGCGCGCTGGGTATGGGCTTCCGTTGTGGCTTCCTCGGCCTGCTGCATTTGGAGATTATCCAAGAGCGCCTAGAGCGCGAATATGACTGCGACCTCATCACCACCGCACCAAGCGTGGTGTATGAAATGACCATGACCAATGGCGATGAGAAACTGCTCCACAATCCGGCGGATTATCCCGATCCGGTAAAGATTGCCGAGCTGCGCGAGCCATGGATTAAGGCGACCATCATGGTGCCGGATGAATATCTGGGGAACGTGCTGAGCCTGTGCACCGAAAAGCGTGGCGTGCAGCTGGATCTGACTTATGTCGGCAACCGTGCGATGGCCGTCTATAAGTTGCCACTCAACGAAGTAGTGTTCGATTTTTATGACCGCCTGAAAAGTTGTTCCAAGGGCTATGCAAGTTTCGACTATGAAATGGCCGGATACGAAGAAGGTGACTTGGTGAAGCTCTCCATTTTGGTGAATGCTGAACCAGTAGATGCGCTGGCACTGCTCGTACACCGCTCTCAAGCGGAATATCGTGGCCGCGCCATGTGTGCCAAACTGAAGGACCTCATCCCGCGTCACATGTTCAAAATTCCGATTCAAGCGGCGATTGGGGGCAAAGTCATCGCGCGCGAGACCATCAGCGCCATGCGCAAAGATGTAACCGCAAAATGTTACGGTGGGGATGCTTCACGTAAGCGCAAACTGCTCGATAAGCAGAAGAAGGGTAAAAAGCGCATGCGCTCTATCGGTAACGTAGAAATCCCCCAAAGCGCCTTCATCGCGGCCCTTAAGATGGGCGATGAGAGCTAGTATAACATATTAATAATAAAGTAATCTTTCTGTGCTACTCTTTTCAAAATAGAGAATGTGAGGAATGGCCAGCCAAAAACCATATGCGTCCGATTTGGATAAGATGATACGCAAAAAGCGTATGGCTTTTACGCGCGCGTTTGATAAATGGCTTGGCTTGTGCAATGTGTCTGCTGAGCAGCTGAAGAGCTGGATACAGGATGAGCCAAGCGATATTGGGCTACCCTCTCCAGAGCAGTTTGAGCGCATCGTTTCGGGCGAGGCGTCTATGATGCAGTTTAATTTGGTCGCAATTCATTCTCTTCTAGAGCGTAGAGATCCGCTGAGTAATGTGGCTGAAGAGAGTTACGATAGATTAGAGCAGGAGCGTCTGAAGACTCAACCATCATACGCTAGTGACTTGCTTGAAAGAAGTAAGATACAACGTACGCAGCGCACGAAAAGAAATTTTTCCCCTACAGAGTTGAAAAATAAGCTCAAGGAAGCTCAGGAAGATTTTAAAGATCTTTTGCAAAAATCAGAAAGGCAACTTTCCATACGCCTTCATCCAGAAGGCCGCAATAACCGTGCTAACAGTATTATCTTCGAGCATATAGATGAGCTTCCGGATGCAGAAAGAGTGAAAAAAGGCCCCCAAAGGCGTAGCCCATTAAGCCAAGAGCGCTATAAAGAAGTGAAGATGAAGCGCGAATACGCTCTGTATCCTAACTTCTTTGACGCCGTATTTGACTTTATGGACAAAGCCGAAATAGATACGACAGACCTTCGAAACTCGTATGATAAATTGTCTAAAGCGCAGGCAAATATACAGCCAAAATCACACCGCGGTCGCTAGCACGCTTTCAAACAACGTCTTCCCATCTACGCCGCCGGTCAGGCGGTCGCAGTGACGCTCGGGGTGGGGCATCAGGCCTAGGATGCGTTTGTTCTCGCTATAGATGCCTGCAATATTTTCGCGTGAGCCGTTCGGGTTAGAGAGCGGGTCAATCTCGCCTTCGGTCGTGCAATAGCGGAAGGCGATTTGGTCGTTTCCTTCCAGCTTTTTGAGTGTCTCATCGTCGGCGTAGTAGCTGCCGTCATGGTGCGCGATAGGGTAGTTAACCACCTGCGCATCGCGGTAGCGCGAGGTGTAGGGGCTATCGGTCGTTTCCACGCGCAAATAGGTGTCTTTGCAGAGGAATTTCAAATCACGGTTGCGCATCATCGTGCCTTCGAGCATGCCCGTCTCGGTGAGGATTTGGAAACCGTTACAAATACCAATCACATACCCGCCCTTATCCGCAAATGCTTTGACCGATTGGATGATAGGCGACTTGGCCGCCATCGCGCCCGAGCGCAGATAGTCACCATAGGAGAAGCCACCGGGGATGGCGATAATGTCGAGGCCTTCTTCAATCTCGGAGTCGCCATGCCAGAGCTTGATGGTGTTGAAGCCACATTGCTGCATGGCCGTGAGAATGTCACGGTCGCAATTGGATCCGGGGAAGATAACGACACCAGCGCGCATGTTTACTCCTCAATAATTTCGAAGCGGTAATTCTCGACCACCGTGTTAGCGAGCAGCTTCTTGCACATCTCTTCGAGCTGCGCTTCTGCTTTCTCTTTGCTTTTGGCGGTCAGCTCAATCTCGATGAACTTGCCTTGACGCACTTCATCCACGCCGTCAAACCCCATATGGTCGAGCGCGTTTTCGATGGCTTTGCCTTGCGGGTCCAATACGCCGTTCTTCAAAGTGATATAGACATTCGCTTTCATCGTTATTTCTTACCCTTTGGTTTGGTTGGGCGCGGCTTTGGCGCTGGCTTTTTACGGCTCGTGCTCGCGGCTTTCTTTTTGGTTTCTTTCGGGCCGCTGGCGGTCGGAATCGCTTCGACCACATCAGCCTTTGGCAACACGCCGAGGCGCTTGGCCACTTCGCGGTACCATTCTTCTACGTCACCAAGGTCACGGCGGAAACGGTCTTTATCCATCTTCTCGCCGGACTCGACATCCCACAAACGGCAGGTGTCTGGGCTGATTTCGTCGCCGAGAATCACCGAAACATATTCACCTTCATAGAGACGGCCAAATTCCAGCTTCATGTCCACGAGCTGAATACCCACTCCGCGGAACAGGCCGCTGAGATAGTCATTGATGCGCAGCGCGTAATGGCGGATTTCTTCCAGCTCAATCGGCTCGCAAATCTCGAAGGTATGGATATGTTCTTCAGCAATGAACGGGTCGCCAAGGCGGTCATCCTTCAGGCAATATTCTACAAGCGGAATGCCCAGTGGCTCGCCCTCAACAGCGCCGAAACGTTCCGCAAAGGAACCTGCCGCATAGTTGCGAACAATCACTTCCAGCGGAATAATCTCCAAGCCGTAAACTTGCTGCTCACGCATATTCATCGCGCGGATGAAATGGTTGGGGATGCCCATCTCACGCAAGCGCAGGAACAGATATTCGCTGATGCGGTTATTGATGATGCCCTTACCGTGGATGCTGCCTTTTTTCTTGTTATTAAAGGCGGTTGCATCGTCTTTAAAATGCTGAATCAGCGTGCCGGGCTCTGGCCCTTCAAAAATCTTTTTGGCCTTGCCTTCATAGAGCGGTTGTTTGGGCGCCATAATCGGTTCCTATCTGTGGCTATAATTTCCGTTGCCTTTATCGGGCAATAATGGCAGTAACATACCCGAAAAGAGGGGGGCGTCAATCGCCGCCGTGCAACCACACACAGATAGGAGACACTATGTCTATCGATGATCGCCGCGATGCTTTTGAGAATAAATTTGCTAACGATGAAGAGCTGCGCTTCAAGGTGATTGCGCGCCGCAACAAGCTGCTGGGCCTCTGGGTGGCGGAGCGTATGGGCAAGTCTGGCCCCGATGCAGAAGCCTATGCGAAAGAAGTTGTATTAGCGGATTTTGAAGAAATCGGCGAAGAAGATGTAGTGCGCAAGGTGCTCAAGGACGCCGAAGCAGCAGGCTTGGGCTTGAATGCAGAAGACATCCATTACGAAATGGAAAAGCTCGTGGCCATAGCCAAAGAGCAATTGATGCAGGGCGTCTAGCCTAAGGCATATATACCACAGTGATGTAATTTTGCGGCGACCTCTGCTTGGCAGGCGGGATTTCACGCGTTTGTTGCATATCCGCAACGATAGGGCAGATTTTGCAGGACTGTGTGGATAAGACCACAAAATATAGTTGCTGCCCCATGCCCCCATCCATATATAGTTAATCCATAACAAGGAATAACTATGCATTTCGACGCAAACGACGCGGCAAATACTCTCAAGAGCAAGACTGAGGCACGCAAGGTAACTATTACCCATCTGGCCGTAAAACTTGCGGCAACTATGTCACAGTTAGAGGGAGCAGCGTCCAACAAAGCCTATTGGGCGATGCGCGAAGTGCTGCCGATTGATTCGTCTGATGAAGTGAAATTGCGCCGCTTATGGCTGCGCGCGCTCGATGCCCCTGTAGATCCGAAAATGGTGGGCGAAATGCTGCGCGAAACCTGTGGTGTAAAACGTAATTTAGCGGAAAGCCTGCTGACCCGTCTCTGTGTAGTGGCGCGTGAGAGTGGTGCTATCAGCCCGCTGAAAAAACAATTCTTGCGCCAGTTTGGCCGCGCGGTGGGGCTATCCCCGTGGAAGGTAGCCGGTGTGACTCGCCGCACGACCAAGCAAACCGATCCCTATGCGGTGTTGGGCATTGATGCGACCTTGAGCGCAGAGAAAATTCGTAACCACTACCGCGCTGCGGTACGTGCGCTGCACCCCGATAGCTACGCTGCCTATGGCGCGTCTAAGATTACGCTCACTTACATGACCGACCGTCTGGCGCAGGTGAATGCTGCCTACCGTTCGATCATGAAGACGAGAGAAGCGCAGCTCGCCGCTGCGTAAACGAGATTTCGGCGCATGGTGCGCCGATGACCAGTTGCTTGCCGAGCGACTTGTGGGTCTGGGTTCCGCTCAGACCCTCTTTTTTTTACACTCGCCTGTCGGCTCGCTATTACGTTCGCGTTGCTCACTTAGGCGCTGCGCGGCGCTTCGCCCTGACGGGCTACGGGTCGCTGCCTACGGACAGCTCCCACTCGTAACCATGATAAATTCTTTATAGCTGCTGGCACGACTCTTCGTGGGTACAAGAACGCGGTCAGGAGACCGCGCCTTTAGTCGTGCGAAGCACGTTAGGCTCATTGCGTAGGCCAGTAGGCCGGAGCAGGAGCAATAGCGAGCAAAGCGAGTGTGCAAATCGCAACAAACAAAAAGTTGCGGTTAGTCGTAAAACCCATTAGCCAGTAGGCTAACCTTTAGTGCCCGAAGGGCTTAGGCTCATTGCGGAGCACAGTAGTGCGGAGCAGGAGCGAATTAAATAGTATGAAACCGATTCACATCATATTCGCATTAATCGTCGCGCTTTGTTGGGGCTTTAATTTTACGGCATCCAAATTTGCGGTGGTGCATTTTACGCCATTCACGATGACGGGTATTCGCTATGCGATGGTGGCGCTGATGCTTTCGCCGCTTTTGTTTAAGGCGAGAGAAGCTTCGTTGAAGCAAATTTTCATCCTCTCCATGCTTATGGTGACGCTGCATTTCGGGCTGGTATTCACCGGCATGTGGATGGGGCTGAGCATCGCGAGCACGGTGGTGGCCGTGCAGCTTGGCGTGCCATTTAGCTGTGTGATGAGCGCGTTTATATACAAAGACAAGCTCGGCCCATGGCGCAGCTTTGGCATGATGCTCGCTTTTGTGGGTGTGCTGATTGTCGCGGGCACGCCGAATGTGGCGGATAATAGTTTTGCGTTCCTGCTCGCCGTTGCGGGTGCTGCGGCATGGGCGGGTTCTAACATTTACATGAAACAATTTGGGCAGGTGAAAATTTTGCCGCTGCTCGCATGGACAAGCTTGCTGGCCGTGCCGCAAATGGCAGTGATGTCGCTGTTACTGGAGGGCGATTTTGTCGGGCTAGTCACGACTGCTCCATGGACGGCATGGGGCGGCATTTTCTACAGCGCCATTTTCTCCACGTTGGTGGGATACGGCCTGTGGTACTACCTCATCCGCCATTATAATGTGAGTGTGGTTGCGCCCTATTCATTGCTCGTGCCGATTGCGGGGTTTTCGGGCGGGATTATTTTCTTTAATGAGCCGCTAACCTTGCAAATGTTAATCGGTGCGGTGATAACGGTTGCAGGTGTGGCGATTATTACGCTGCGCCAACCCAAACTGATGCAGAGGGTCGAGAAATGTTAGAGATTACGCAAAGTCCTTCCCCGAATTTTGATGAGCGCGGTGGCGTGCCGGTGAGTATTTTGGTGATGCATTACACGGGCATGAAAAGTGGTGCGGAAGCGCTCGCGCGCATGTGTGACGATGAGGCGAAAGTCTCCGCCCATTATATGATTGAAGAGGATGGGCGCATTTTTCAGCTCGTCGATGAATCCAAGCGCGCATGGCATGCGGGGGTGAGCAGCTGGGATGGTATCACCGATGTGAATGCGCATAGTATCGGCATTGAGCTGGTGAACCCCGGCCATGAATGGGGCTATCGCGCGTTCCCGGAAGCGCAGATGCTGTCACTCATCGC
Organism: uncultured Azospirillaceae bacterium; assembly: GCA_964342335.1. Classification (GTDB taxonomy): domain Bacteria; phylum Pseudomonadota; class Alphaproteobacteria; order Rickettsiales; family UBA3002; genus CAYFFN01. The sequence continues at coordinate 222 of CAYFFN010000023.1, read as the reverse complement.
GCTCTCCAAAGATATTCTGGAGCGTCATCCCATCCCGCCAAAAAATGTGGTAGGGCATGAGCATGTCGCACCCGAACGCAAACAAGATCCCGGTGAGTTATTTGATTGGGAATGGCTGAAGCGCGAGGGGGTTGGTGCGGGGATGCCGGTATCTGACCGTTAGGGTTTTTGTACACTCGCTTTGCTCGCTATTTCGCCGTCTTGCCGGCTAGGCACGCTCGC
>CAYFFN010000022.1:0-15463 GCA_964342335.1 uncultured Azospirillaceae bacterium | reverse complement strand
CCTGATTCTTATTGCTATAATAGACGACCATCTTGTTCGCCTTCAGGTCAATATCGCCCTGTTCAGCCAGCACATTACCAGAGAAAATCGCCTGCTGTTTTGGCTCATTCACCTCCAGCTGATCGGCGGCAATCTCAATCGGCGCATCCTTTGAGAGATTCGCTGAAGTCTGCGCCAGCGCCACACAAGGCAACATCAAAAACAATACAAAAAGCTTACGCATCAAAATATCACCATTTTCACATTCCCAATAAAGGTAATGGATTGTTCTTTTTGTTCAATAATAAACCCATTTGCATCAATCGTGCCCATGGGCCCCTGCCCGCTGACCGGTTGGTCACCCAGCACCTTATGGGCTTCCATATCTATATAGGCAAGCTCGGTGGTAAATTGATACCCCTCATCCTGAAATAAATACACATCCCCAAGCAATCTGAGGCTCTTTTGCTCGGTTTTGAGGATGCCGCGCTTGGCCGACACATTCACCCAGCTATTATCTTCCATGAAGATATCCGCCTGCAAATTGGCCAGCTCGACTGTCTCTTGATCCTGCTGCACGGCAGAGCTGGCTGTGATGGTATAAGGCTGATTCTCATCATCCACGCCCTGAAATTTCGGGTTCTCCATCACCGGCAGAGACTCGGCCTTCTCACGCACATTCTGGAATGCGAGGCGCAGCCCTTCTTTGTCTGCATTCACCACAGGGATAATAATAATCGTCAAAATCGCGAGGCACGAAAGCACCAGCAGCGAATATTTACTCACGAACACAAATTTCGTGTAACGCCCTAGCGAGGAGAGCAGCATCTCCGTCTCACGATGTCGATGTGATTGAAATGCCATTCGCTCTTAGGCCACTCCCGAACGCAACACGTCATGAATATGCAAAATGCCAATCGGCAAATGCTTATCGACCACAAACAGGGTCGTAATCGATTTCTCGTTCATGATACCCAGCGCCTCAACCGCGAGCATGTTCGGGCTAATCGTAATCGGGTTCGCGGTCATCACCTCTTCCGCGCTTTGCTCCAGCAAAAAGTCACCCATATGACGACGCAAGTCACCATCGGTGATAATGCCAATCAAATGCCCATCTGGTGAGACCACACCCGCCGTACCAAACCGCTTGGTGGTCATTTCCAGCAGCACATTCTGCATGGTCATATCCGCCGCAACAATCGGCACTTCCTCACCACCATGCATCAACTGCTCCACGCGCAAATAGGCTTTACCTAGCTTTCCACCTGGGTGGAACGTACCAAAATCTTCCTTCGTGAAGCCGCGACGTTGCAACAGCGCAATCGCAATCGCGTCACCATAGGCCAGCATCATCGCGGTAGACGTCGTCGGCGCGCCAACAGGCGATGCCTCCGGAATCTCCGGCAGCACAATCGCAATATCCGATGCCTCCACCAGCATCGATGTTTCACGGCGCACCATACCAATCAGAGGGATGTGGAAACGACGCGTATAAGCAATCACATCATGCAGCTCCACCGTCTCACCCGAATTGGAGAGCGCCAGCACCGCATCGTCCGGCGTAATCATCCCCAAATCACCATGGCTGGCCTCGGCCGGATGCACAAAATGTGCAGGTGTTCCGGTGCTTGCGAGCGTCGCCGCAATCTTGCGCGCAATATGCCCGCTTTTGCCCATACCAGTGATAATCACACGCCCTTTACGCGTGGCCAAACATTCCACCACAGCAGAAAAATCCGCATCCAGAGCCTCGGCTACCGCCTTGAGGCCCGCAATCTCTTGGTCAATCACCGCTTTACCAGCGGCAATATCCTCCGCCTCAGCAGAAGCGTTACGCGTCATTGAAATAGCATTCATAGGCATATTTGTAGCGCCAAAAGCACCATAAATCCAGCCTTAAGAGCGGTTTTTAACAGTTTAAAACGGCTTAGGAATGCGCGAAAATATCGACCTCTGCCCAACCAGCAAGGTCAGCCGCCACACGCGCTGGCAGTGCAGCACATAATTGCGTATGCAATTCCTTGCGGCCTTCACGCTCCAAACGCTCATCCAGCACCGCACGCAGCTTATGCAAATGCAGCACATCATCCGCCGCATAATCGATTTGCTCTTGGGTCAGCTCCGGCGCGCCCCAATCCGAGGATTGCTGCATCTTGGAGACTTCCACAGAAATCAAATCGCGGCATAATTCTTTAAAACCATGGCGTTCCGTAAAGGTACGCACCAGCTTAGACGCAATCTTGGTGCAGTAAATCGGCGTAATATCCACATCCAGATAGGCCTTTAAAATCGCCACATCGAAACGCGCGAAATGGAACAGCTTGGTGCGGCTCTCGTCACGCAGCAGCTTCTTCAGGTTCGGTGCATCATATTGGTTCGCAAAGAGCTGCACCAAATGCGCATCGCCATTTCCGTCGGAAATCTGCACCACGCAAAGGCGGTCGCGGCTATTATTCAACCCCATCGCCTCAGTATCCACGGCCAAATCGCCGTCAAAGGTTACGTCAGCGGGCAAATCATGTTTATGCAAATAATTGGTCATGGGGATGGTGTAGCCGCGCCTGCACAGGCTGGCAAGCAATTATAAGGTTTTACACAAACCGTTAATCATTCCTTAAAATCCGTTGCCAGAGGACAGCTTTTCGGCCTATAAAGAGGGCTCAAAGCAAGGATTTTAGCGTGTTCGGCATTGATATTTTCGAAAAAGGCGGCGTCGTCATGGTCATCTTGGCCTTGGTGTCGGTCTATGGCCTTGGGATTATCTTCTACAAACTTTACCAATTTGTGACCGCAAACGTCTTTGAATCGCGCTTTGTGGATGGCATCATGGGCTATGTGAAGCAAGGCGAATTGACCGAAGCGCAACGCCAGCTGGAGCGCGTACCCGGCCCCATCGCCCGCATCATGCGCGTCGCTGTGGATTGTGTGATGAACCGCGACATGACCCAGAAAAGCCGCGAAGCTGAAATCGCGCGCGTAGGCGCAGCCGAAATGCGCTACCTAGAATCGCATATGCGTGGGCTGGAGATGATTGCTACCACCGCCCCGCTCCTCGGCCTGCTCGGCACGGTAATCGGTATGGTCATCGCCTTCTCCAAACTTGGCGAAGCAGGTAGCCGCGTAGACCCCTCCATGCTCGCAGGCGGTATTTGGGAAGCACTACTCACCACCGTAGGCGGCCTCGCCGTAGCGATTCCTGCCGTTGCGGCGTATTACCTGCTGGATGGCATCATCGAGCGCGTGCGCTCCGGCATGCAAGACGTGACCGTACAAATCCTCGCGCTGGAAGACCGCTTTATCAAAAACGAAAAAGAGCAAGCACGTATCGAATCCGAAAAACAGTCGCAAGAACTGCGCGAGCGTGAAGAGTCCCTCCGCAAGGCGATTGAGGAGCAAGAGAAGGTAGCGGAAACCATCCGCACCACGGCGCAAAGTTCCAGCACGTTACGGTTGCTCAATCCCTCCTACCGTTAGGATGCGTCATGCAGATTGAGCGCGCACCACGAAACACCCGCAGCGTTTCTCTCACGCCGTTGATTGATATCGTGTTCCTGCTCATCGTCTTCTTCATGCTTTCGACCAGCTTTGTCATGTCCGAATCGCTGGAGCTCTCCATGCCCGAGGTAGAAGAAGCCAAGGCCGCCAAACCCAGCACGCCAAGCAAACCCATCCAGCTCATCATCCGCGATGCGAACACCATCCAAGTCGGCAACCGCCTCATGAGCAATCGAGAGTTAGATAGCGCGATGTTTCGACTCCTCGGGAACAACCCCGATGCCAGCATCCTCATTCTCTCCACACCCGAAGTGACCGTGCAAGAACTCGTCGCCGTGATGGATATCGTCTATCTCAGCGGCGGACGAAACGTGCAAATTGATGACCTCCCCATCCGCGAGGGCGTGCTATGATTAAAATCCCGCGCAACCAAAAACGTTTAAAAGAAATCAGCCTCGTGCCACTCATCAATGTCGTGTTCTTGCTACTCATCTTTTTCCTCGTCGCAGGCACGGTCGAAAAGTTCGACATCGTGCAAGTCGATCTCCCCCTCGCCGATAGCGGACAGATTCTCGATGAAGGCCATCTACTCATCATCCTCGGGCGCTACGACGAAATCATCATCAACGACGAGCTTATTGATAAAAACGGTGTCAACGATGCATTGCATCGCCAGCTCGAACATAACCCAGACCGCATCATCACCATCAAGGCCGACGCCATGCTGCAAGCCAACAAGCTAATTGCAATGATGGATAAAATCAAAGATGCAGGGGGCAAAAATATCTCTCTCATCACGCAGGCATTGTGAGGACGCATGGCCAGTCTCTTCCCTCACGCACAAGCCACCTTCAAGCCGCCCCAATCCGGCATCGGCCCCAACCGCTATGCCAGCAACACCCTCCTTTGGGCAATGGTCGGCGTCGCCTTCTTTGTGCATATTGCTTTCTTCGTAATTGCCGAACTCCTCCCCACCACCGAAATCAAACAAGTGCCCGTGCGCGCCCTGAACCTCAAACTCGGCGATGCACAAACCGGCCTCGGCGTGCGCATGGTTCCGCGCCTAGAGCCTGCACAGCAACCCGCCATGCTCACCCCCAAACCAGCGCCCGTTGCACAACCAACGCCGGAGCCTGCTCCTGCGCCAGTGGCAGAGCCAGAACCCAAACGCGTCAGCATCACAGAGGCCTTACAAAAGCAACCGCCCAAAGAAAACCCAGCGCCGCGCAAAACACCTGCAGAGCAATCCAAACCGCTGGCCGAACTTGGCACCAAAGCGGTCAGCCAAAGCAGCATCAAAGTCTATGACGAACCGGAAAAAGCTGTGGAGTACAAACCCGTCGGCGAGCCCGCACCCATGCCAAAAGTCGTAGATGCAGGCAAAGCCGTACCCGTCACTCCCGTGGCGAGTGTCGACCTCCCCGCTCCAGCCGCCATTGCAGCAACCCCACAACAATATGTGCGCGAGCAACAGGTCGCCCCTGCACATGCAGGACTGGCCGAAGAACTGAGCGGCCAGAACGCTCCCAACACAGACCAAGAGATCCTCAAACGCTATGAGCAAGTGCTCTCGCTTTGGGTGAACAAACACCTCATCTACCCCGACCAAGCAAAGCTGCAAAGCCTCTCCGGCCAAGCCGTAGTGCGCATCGTGATTGATCGTAACGGCCGCGTGCTTTCCACCACGCTGGAGAAACCAACGCAACACACCATCCTCAACATGGCGGCGATGGAGATGGTTAAGCGCGCCAACCCTGTTCCCTCTGTGCCGGGCAATTACCCCAACAAACGTTTAAGCCTAGAATTCCTCATACCCATCAATTTCAAGCCATGAGTTTTATCTGCCAAGCATGCGGCTATGACGGAATCCGCCGCACCCTCACCCCCGGCTCGCGCGGCATGGAGATATTCTTGTGGACGGTCCTTCTCATCCCCGGCCCGCCCTACAGCATTTGGCGCATCATGGCGCGACAGCATTTCTGCCCCAACTGCAAAAGCGAAGGGACAATGTGCAGAACATGGTTGCCGAAAGGCCGCCTCGTCGCCTATGAGAATGAGACAAAACTGCTCAAAGAAATAGCGCAAATGGAAGATCGTTTGCGCGAAGAGGGAAAGCTAAAAACCACGCATGACCAAACTTTCTGACATAGCTGGGCGCATCACCCCGCAGCGCCACGCAACCGTTCCACTCGATGACCGCGGCTATCTCTTCGCCGATGGCGTTTATGAAGTCGCCGCCTATTTCAACCAGCGCATGGTCGATGGCGATTTGCACCTCGACCGCCTAGAACGTTCCCTCAAAGAACTCGACATGCCGATGCCGTTCGCGCGTCGTGTGATAGAACTGCGCATCGCCCGCCTCATCGAGATGAACCGTCGCCAAGATGGCATCATCTATCTGCAAGTCACCCGCGGCATCCAACGCCCGCGCAACCATGTTTACCCCAAAGATTTACGCTCCTTTTTGACGATGCAAATTCTCCCCGCGCGCCCGCCCGAAAAAGCGCTTTTAGAAAACGGCGTCGCCGTCGTCACCACGCCAGATATCCGCTGGGCACGCTGCGACATCAAAACCATTTGCTTGCTCCCCAACATCCTCTCTCGCCAAGCGGCCGTGAAGGCAAAAGCGCGCGAAGCATGGCAGGTAAATGCGCAAGGCGAAGTGACCGAAGGCACACTCTCCAACGCCTATATCATCACGCAAGATAACGTGCTACGCACCCACCCCGCCACGCATGATATCCTCGGCGGCATCACCCGCGACGTGACACTAAGACTCGCCCGCGACCTCGGCTTCACCGTAGAGGAAAAAGCCTTCACCGTAGAAGAAGCCTACGCGACAAAAGAAGCCTTTCTCACCAGCGCCACCTCCAACGTGTTGCCCATCACCTCGATTGATGGAAACCCCATCGCCAATGGCAGCGTCGGCGAAATGACAACCACACTTTCCGATGCGTATCACGCACGCATCCAAGCACAAACAGGGAAACAATTATGAGCCTCCTCTCACGCCCCGACGCCATCCTCTTCGATTGGGATAACACCCTCGTCGACACATGGCCAACCATCCACGCCTCACTCAATATCGTGATGGAAAAAATGGGCCATGCGCCATGGTCGCTAGAGAAAGTACAAAGCGAAGTAAAGCAATCCATGCGCGATTCGTTTCCCATCCTATTCGGTGACCGTTGGGAAGAAGCCGCGGAGCTTTACCAACAAAGCTACCGCGCCGTGCATCTGGAAAACCTCCTAGCACTTCCCACCGCAGAAGAGACACTCAAACAGCTAAAAGACCTGCCCGTATTCGTGGGGATTGTGAGCAACAAAAAAGGCCCAACCTTGCGCGAAGAAGTCGCCCATCTCGGTTGGGAAAGTTACTTCGAAAGCATGGTCGGTGCGCAAGATGCCGAGCGCGACAAACCCGACCCCGCCCCCGTCGCACTCGCACTCGAAAAAGCACATCTACCAGAGGACTCTCACATCTGGTTCATTGGTGACAGCATCATCGATATTGAGTGTGCCCATAACACGGGATGCGCACCCGTTCTCTATGGCGAAGTAGCCAAAGTGATTAATGGAGAATTAGACGGCCATGCTCTCGCGCACCATACGCCAAACCACGACGCATTACGCGCTGCTATTGCACAAGCCTTTGCCTGATTGCTGCATCAAAGTCAGCTCCACCAGCAACGCATTGTCGTTATTACTCTGAATCGCCTGCATCAACCCGCGCACCATCTGCTCGCAGGATTCCAACCACATCGCCACATCGCCCGCATGCGCAGAAATCGCCTGCATCACCGGCTCAGGGTCACCGCTCGCCGCGTAGGTAAAGTCCTTAAACCCACCCGCCGCAAACGGATAAAGCGGTAGCTCCAACTTGCTTTCATACAGCGTAACCGTCGAGACTAAACTGCTCGCGAGCACATAAGGCAACACCGCCTGCGGCTGCATCGCCACGTCGCTTGTTTCCTGCTGCCCTTCCTTCGCGCCGGAGAGCAACTCATGTTTAATATGGCCAAGAATATGCAAATAGAAATCCAGCATCTCGACTATGTTCTCGCGGTTATGCATATAGACATCACGCCACATAATCGGGTCTGACTGCGAGATGCGCAAATGGCGCTTGGTCGTCGCATCAATTCCCGTCACGCCAAGGCTACGCATTTGGTGCGCACTGACATAGGCCAATGCCTGCGGCACATGCGACATCAGCGCATAAATTTGGTCATGCATCTCCAGCGGGAGATATTGCGCATCCGCCCCCAACGCACGCCAAAGCGCGAGCACTTGTTCATCTTCTTTGCGCGGCTCTTCACTTTGCAGCGTCACAAAAAATAGCTTGCCCTCAAACAGCCCTGCCGAACTCGTCGCAGCGCCGGTGCGCTCGCTGCCCGCAATCGGGTGTGATGGCACAAACACATGGTCATTCAAATGCGGCTCCAACACCTCCACGGCATATTCTTTTACCGAGCCGATATCCGTTACAATCGTGCCCTCTTTTAGCGCAGGCTCAATCTCACTCATCAGTGGGCCATACGCCCCCATCGGCACACAGAAAACCACCAAGTCTGCGCCCTGCACCGCTTCGCTTGGCGTGTCGCACAAGGTAAGAACACCAGCCTCAACCAAAGAGGAGGCTTGCTCCGCCTTTGCATCATACCCCGTAATACGCGCACAGCCTGCTTTGGCATGCAGCGCTTTTGCGAGCGATGCACCCATCTGCCCCACCCCAAGGAGCGCAATATGCTGAAACGGATTAGGCAACATCCGCGCCTTTCAGAAATTGTTCCATCTCTGCAAGCAACACGGCATTCTCTTCCGTCGTGCCAATCGAAATACGCAGATAATCCGGCAGGTGATACCCGCCCATCTCACGCACAATAATCTGCTTCGAAAGCAGGTGCGCATTGAGCGCTTTTGCATCCGCCGATTTCACCAAAATAAAGTTGCCGCAACTCGGCACTACTTCATATCCCAACTGCGTAAGCGATGCCGTCAGCGCATCGCGCTTGGCATTATTCTTCGCCACCATTTCTTGAAGATACGCTTGGTCGCGCATCGCCGCAACACCCGCTGCCATCGCCGCAGCATTGATATTAAACGGGCTACGCGCACGGTTCAAAATATCCGCCACTGCTGGCGGGAAATAGCCCCACCCCAAACGCAGCGCAGGCAAGCCATACACTTTAGAGAAAGTGCGTAGCATCACAGTATTCTCACCCGCCGCGACCAGCTCGCGCCCATCGGTATAATCCGCTTGCGTCATAAACTCCGCATACGCGCCGTCTATCACCAGCAACACATCCTCTGGCAACCCATCACGCAGGCGCTTCACTTCGCTCGCTGGCAAGTACGTACCGGTCGGGTTATTCGGATTCGCGAGGAATACAATCTTGGTGCTGTCCGTCACCCCAGTCAGCAGCTTATCAACATCCGCGTGCAGGTTCGTCTCTTCCACTTCTACCGGAATCGCACCCGACGCCATCGAATAAATGCGGTACATCGCAAACGCATGTTTGGTGAACAGCACCTCGCCGCCATTAGAGGCATAGCAATGAATCAGCAGACTAATCAGCTCATCCGAACCAGAGCCACAGACAATCTGCTCCGCAGGCAAGCCTTGCACTTCGGCAATCGTCTCGCGCAATTCCACCGCATGGCTATCGCCGTAGCGATGCAAGTCCGCCGCTGCCGCTTTATAGGCTTCCGCCGCCTTAGGGCTCGGGCCATACGGGTTCTCATTCGAAGAAAGCTTAATCACTTTCCCTTCCGCGCTTGCTTTGCGTTTACCCGCAACATAGGGCTGCACCGCTAAGAGATGCGGTCTAGGCTCAGGACGTTTCGTCATCTTATACTCCGTATTCTTCTGGCGCAGGGAACGTCCCCACATAAGGCAGGCCTTTATGCTCCTGCACAAAGCCTTCGGCCAGCACCAATGCGCCATCTTTCCCAACAAAGCAACTCACATCTTTGTCACTGGCCTCCATAGGCACATCGGCAATCGCATACGCAAAAGGCTGCATCTGCGCATCGGTGCGTTTTACAAACGGCACATGCGCAAAAATTTTGTACTTCGCATAAGCCTCTTGCGTGAGCAATTCCGCCCAATAGCTCGGCTCCGTCGGCAGCAACGCAATGCATGCCTCACCCGCGGCCAATGCATCCAGCACCGCACCCGCACTGCTATGCATCTGCACCTCTGAAAAATGCCCAAAGTACGACCGTGCATGCCAATACATCAGCGTATCTTCTGTGCTCGCCAACACCGCCACCTTCAGCGGCGATTCCAAATGCGTCGAAGCACCAATAATTTGCCGCCACATCGCCGTCGCAGCGAGCGGATTAAAATCCGTATCCTTAAACGCATTAAAAATGCGACGCTGCATCGTGCCCTCACGCCCCGGGCGGGCATGACACGCACGCTTAAGCGTACTATCCTTGAGCGCTCCCACCTGCTTAACCACCCCAATACGCTCCTTCAAAAGCGCAATAATTTGGTCGTCAATGGCGTCAATCTGGTCGCGAAAGCCTTGTAACTCTTTTTCCATGCCGCCTAAAGAGCAAAAAACCGCACCATGTGCAAGTCTGGCACACGCTTTAATCGGAATATTTTCCGCTTTACCCTTGAAATAGCCCCTTCAGTAGTTAAAGTTCATTAAACATTCCAAATGGAGCACGCCATGACCAACATCATTAAAAACCCAGACATAAACGGAACTGACGGCGACGATTCTATCTACGCGCCTTCTGGCGACAATGTAATTTACGGACTCGCGGGTAATGATTCGCTTTTCGGCAACGACGGTGAAGATGAAATCCACGGCGATGATGGCGATGACATCATCTTCGGCTGGACAGGAAACGATTTACTCTATGGTGGTCTCGGTGCAGACACTATCAGCGGCGAAGACGGCGACGATACTATCGAAGGCGGTGACGGAAACGACGTCCTCTTTGGTGGCGAAGGAGAAGACACCATTGATGGCGGCAACCATGATGACTTCGTTGATGGCGGCGCGGGTAACGACACCCTAAGCGGCGGCGCTGGCGATGATGACATCCAAGGCGGCGACGGCAATGACATTATTGATGGAAACGACGGCGATGACGTGCTCATCGGCTGGAATGGAGATGACACAATTCGCGGCGGCGACGGCAATGATTACCTAGGCGGTGATGACGGTGATGACCGCCTAGAAGGCGGAGCTGGTAATGATGTGCTCTACGGCTGGACAGGCGACGACACTTTGTTTGGCAATGCTGACAATGACTTCATTGTTGGCGATGCGGGAGAAGACTTCATTTATGGCGGCTCTGGCGATGATGTGCTCTATGGTGGCACCGACAACGACACGATTGTTGGCGACACAGGTGACGATCTTATGAGCGGTGAGGACGGAGACGATTATCTCGAAGGCGGTGACGGCAGCGACATAGTATACGGCGGCACCGGCAATGACGACATCACAGGTGACGACGGCAATGACGGGCTCTATGGAGGTGCAGGCAATGACAGCATAGATGGTGGCACTGGAGATGACTATATAGAGGGCAATGCTGGCCACGACGTTATGTATGCCGGCGAAGGCAACGATTATGTCGTCGGCGGAGCAGGCAACGACATATTCTATGGTGTAGAAGGAAAAGATGCGCTTTATGGTGGGGATGGTGATGACACACTCATCGGCGGTGCTGGAGGCGATTGGCTCTATGGCGGCGATGGCAGCGACACCTTTGTCTTTCGCTCTTCTGAGGATTCAAACAATGCCACGCCTTATTCATACGACTTCATTTACGACTTCGTATCAGGCGTAGACCACATTGAGTTTTACAATATATTCAGCGGTGGGCTCACCGTTGTTGATGGCGCTGCGTTCAGCGGCACGCGCACAGAGCTTCGACATGACCTCTATCTTGAAGAAAGCACAAACACGACATACAGTGTTTACGAGCTGGATTACACCCATGATGGCAATGCAGATATAACCTTTGCCTTAGTGGGGAATATAGACATCATGCAGGAAGATATTTTCTTCTTCTACAACCTGTAAACTCGCCCCCTAAGTGCTTTTTACTTGCTAGTTAAGCAGCCCAGCGCTACGCGTTGGCTATGCAAAACGTTACCATAGAGCAGCAATTGAGCGAGACCCACGCTTTTGGGCCAGACTACTCCCCCTGCAACGTCGGAGAGATTGCTTACCTGCGCCCCGAAGGCGGCTTTCAATTTGATTGTGGCGTCAGCATGGAGAGCCTGCCCATTGCCTACCAAACCTACGGCACATTGAATGCGGATAAATCCAACGCTATTTGGATTTGCCACGGCCTCACCGGCGACCAATATGTCGCCACCGAACATCCCGTAAACCACAAGCCCGGCTGGTGGGATTGCATGGTCGGCCCCGAGAAAATCATCGATACCAACCAGTTCTTCGTCATCGCCACGAATGTGATAGGCGGCTGCCTTGGTTCCCTCGGCCCCAAAAGCACCAACCCAGAGACAGGCAAACCCTACGGCCTAGACTTCCCCGTTATCACCCTGCCCGACATGGTACGCGCACAAGTGCTACTGCTGGACGCGCTCGGCATCGAAAAACTCTTCGCCGTCATCGGCGGTTCCATGGGCGGCATGCAAGCGCTCGAATGGGCGACGACGCATAAACACCGCGTGCATAGCTGCGTGGCCATGGCCACCGCCGCGCGCCACTCCGCACAAAATATCGCCTTCCACGAAATTGGCCGCCAAGCCATCATGGCAGACCCCGAATGGTGCGAAGGGAATTACTACGAAACCAAGTCATACCCCGCCCGCGGCCTCGCCGTGGCGCGTATGATTGCGCATGTGACCTACCTCTCTGAGCATGGCCTACAGCGCAAGTTTGGCCGTAACCTACAAAACAAAGAAGCGCTCAGCTTCGGCTTCGATGCGGATTTCCAAGTGGAGAGCTACCTCCGCTACCAAGGCCAAAACTTCGTGAACCGTTTTGATGCCAACTCGTATCTTTATATCACCCGCGCAATGGATTATTTCGACCTCGCCGCCAATAATGGTGGCCAGCTCTCCAACGCCTTCCGCGATAACGAGGTGCGTTTTTGCATTATGTCCTACAGCAGCGATTGGTGCTTCCCCACCAGCGAAAGCCGCCACATTGTGCGCGCCATCAACGCCGCTGGCGGCAGCGTTTCCTTCTCCGAAATCGAAACGGAAAAAGGCCATGATGCCTTCCTGCTCAACATCCCCGCCGCACGCGAAACGCTAAGCGGGTTTCTCGACGGCCAAGCCAAGCAAGTGGGGTTAGCCGCATGAATGACCTACGCGCAGATTTAAAGGCCATTGCCGAGCTGATTCCCGCAAAATCCAAAGTGCTGGATATTGGTTGCGGCGAAGGCGTGCTACTCGCCCATCTCGCCGCCGATAAAAACGTGGATGCACGCGGCATTGAAATCAACCAGCAATGCGCTCAAAAGGCCATGTCCGCTGGCCTCTCCGTCATTCAAGGGGATGTAAATACCGACCTTAGCTACTACCCCAACAAAGCCTATGACTTTGTCGTACTCAGCCAAGCCCTGCAAGCCCTCAACGACCCAAGCCACGTGCTGGATGAGCTACTCCGCATCGGCGAGCGCGCGATTGTTTCCGTGCCCAATTTCGGCCATTGGCGCAACCGCTTCCACCTCGCAGTCAAAGGCCGCATGCCCGTGACCAAACAACTCACCTATGAGTGGTACGACACGCCGAACATCCACTTCTGTACCATCACCGATTTTGTCGTACTCTGTGAGTCCAAAGGCATCACCATTGAGCATCGCATCTTCATGAATGAGCAAGGCACCAAGGTGCATTTCCAGGGCAAAGGCTTCTTTGCAAATCTCGTCGGCCAGCAGGGTATTTTTGTGCTTAGTCGCGAGAGCGCCAGCTAAGCGAAAGCACCACGCGCTCGGCATCGCTAGCAATACCCGCCTCTCCGTTTAAACTACGCGCAAAATAACGCATCACAAAATACGCAACATCTTGCTTGATAGTATGGATAGGCGCGTTCGGTACGGCAAATGCCTGCAATGCGGTCTCCTCAGAATGCGCAGCCCTGCTGGGCACAAAGCTCAATGTTAGCCTGACCTCATCACCTGCGGTTGCACAAAGCTTCGCATACATCTCACCATCGCTATGATACCGCTCCGCGAGCAAGAACATCGCCTGCACCCCTAGGCTAAACGCCTCCTCATCCAGCTCGCATTGCTGCTCTTTCCAATTGGTTTCAAAGATAATCTCCACCGCGTCACTCAGCAACGTCATATGCGCATGGATATAGGACACCACATCCAGAACCTCCACACGCATCGCTCGCTCACCACGCAGCATATGCTGGCAAATCGCATGCAATGCCTGCCCCAAAAAGCGCATATTTTGCTGCACTTCTTGCAACTGCAAGAACGGCTCACTCTCGCTCGTATGCAGCTTGGCCGCAAGCTCTGGCAAATAGCCACGCAAATGGTTGACCGTACTGCTCTGATCCAGCACCAAATTGCCATACGCCTCCATCGCATCCACCACGGCCTCCACCTCCGTATTGATAGACTGAAAAAAGTCGCTTTGTTCATGCTGAAAGTTCCGTATCAGCGTCATCGCCTCAATCAATTGCCGCTGGTAATGCTCCACCTCCTCGGTCTTATCCAAATGGGTTTGCAGCAAATCGCGAATCTGTTCGGTGGTAGTCACCACCGCTTGCGAACTATCCGTTTCAAGCCCCAGCGTATCTATCACCAACCTGGAAACACCACGCATATAGGCTTGCTGTATTCGCCTTAGTAGAAGTAATAACGCGATGATCGCAAGGGTAAGCAAACAGCCATTCACCCAATAGCGATGCAATATCGTCTGTTTAAACGCGGGCTGTAGCGCGGCCTCTATCGTGATGAAACCTTGCGCATCTTGCATTTCGATATCAGCCTCAAACCCTTTAAGCCCCACCTCCATCATCAGCAAGCCATTACGCTCACCCATTCGTAATTGCGCAAGTTCCGCATCATACATTCCGGCCACATTGCCCGTCAACGTTCCCACATCCAATAAAGACGCCATGGTCCCCAGATACGCACCCTGTTCGTCTACTACCCCCTGCGCGAACACCAAAATGGGGCGCTCCGTATAGATATGCTCCACCACATCGTAATGTATCACCCCTGGCTTGCCCCGCGCCGCCTGCACATAGGAGCGGTGGTTCAAATCATATGGCTCTTCAAATATGCCTCCGATGGAGCCTGAAATAAGCATCCCATCCGCATTGCTCCAGCCAAACCGCAGCCAAGAGCCATATTGCTCATCCACACGCTGGTTCATCTGCGCCAGCAGTCCCTCACCCGTATCGCCGGACTCCAGAATATACGCCTCCAGCGCTTCATTCTGTTCGTGAGCTCGCCCAATCTCAAAGTCTAAATAGGCTTGGATAGTCTCCAGCTGCGCACGCGCCGTGTGACTTGCCTCTTCAACCTTCTGTAAATAGCCCGTATAAAGCCAAATATGCGCCACTATCAGCACCACCACGCCCAAAGCGATGTAATACGAAAGACGTCCTAAATCCCTAATCACAGGTTGTTTTTTCATCATAAAATGAAGGTAAAATGCAACCTACTAACGAAAGGTTAAAGAAACAAAAAATAATCAGAACGAGCGCATCACACCCCGATTAAAAGGCGCAATAATTATTGTTTTTCATACAGCTGTAACAAACTCTTCACATTTCTTTTATTTGGAAACCGTCCACTTTATGCAATTATTAGGTGTATATCAGCACACGCAGAACGATGGATTTAGAACCAAACAAAAAAGGGCTCGGCGCTTATTTCAGAAACACCCTTATAGAGATGGGGATGGATGGCACGCGAAGTAATGAAACCGATAGCCAAACCCAAGCGCTTTATAAAGGCCTCAATCGCTTTTTAAAAGCCTGCGGCGAGATGGGACCCACGCTGATCCAGTTCGATTTCTGAA
>CAYFFN010000021.1:0-15537 GCA_964342335.1 uncultured Azospirillaceae bacterium | reverse complement strand
CTACCGCGTTGTCGCCTATTATTGGGCATGTATGTTACGCCAAAAACGTTACCCCAACTACGACACGCACCGCATCTTCTCCTACCAACGCGAGCTAAAAGGCTGGCTGTATCGCCTCGCCCGCTTTCGTATCAATAGCTATCTCGGCCAGCGCAAAGTGGATGCACTTATAGAAAAAAATGTTCCCTATTTTTGTATCCCACTGCAATTAGCAAGCGACTTCCAAATTCGCTGCCACTCCGATTATGCCTCCCCCATCCTCTTCTTAGAAGAAGTGCTGGCGAGCTTTGCCGCACACGCCCCTAAAGATGCCAAGCTGGTGATTAAGAACCACCCACTCGATAATGGCGTCGAGCACTACCCCGAAGAGACAGCCCGCCTCACGCAGAAATATGGCTTGGAGGAGCGTGTGCTCTATTTAGAAAGCTGTCACATGCCCACGCTTAGCCAACATGCAAAGGGACTGGTGCTTATCAACAGCACGGCGGGCCTTGCCGCCATCCAATATGGCACGCCAGTTAAAGCACTTGGCCGCGCCCTTTATGCCATTGATGGGCTAGCGGACAACCAACCGCTCGATAGTTTTTGGCTGCACCCCAAAGCACCAGAAAAGAAACTCTATGAAGCCTACCGCGCTTATGTAATGGAGCAAACCCAGATCAATGGCAGCTATTACGTGGGCGGGACGCCGCTTGCCGCTGTGGTCAATGGTGCCGCGCAAAAGCTTACCCAGCCAGCATCCGCCGAGTTTATCCCCAGCGAGACTCTGCGCTTGGCAAATGCCTAAGCCACGCATATAAAGGCATTCCACTTTAAAAACAGGCTGTAAGCATGAGCAAAGTGCGTAAATTGGTGCGCCATCCAATCAAATTTTGGCGTGATAGTCCCGTTGGAAAAAAACTCTTTCCCCGATTGGAAAGGCTGGACAAGGGCAACCACCCCGTCGATGAGCCGGATTATGGCGTGATGACCGCCAGCTACGATCCTAAGAAAAACTTTATGATTATCCGCGGTGGCGTGGCGTCTAAATATGGCGTGACACGCGTGGTCTGCGCCGAAAAGTCGGGCTTGGCCCTGGCAGAAACAAGCTGTAACCCACCCAAGAAAGGCTACCCTGAGAGTTTTCCCGATTTTATGCAAGGTGCGGACTGGTTTAATATCCGTCGCAAAGGCGTGTTTGATAATCCGCGCAAAGCAGCGCAGCCACTCGATATTCATTGCTATAACGACGCCGGTGATTTGGTGCTCACCTTCAAGCTCCATCTACACCAGCAGAAAATTGAAATTCCACGCTCTGCCCGCAAAGGCAAAGACTATCACCTCACCATCGACCGCTTCTTCTTTGAAAGCTATTGGGGTATTTGTTCAATTGCCGGGGGCTTTTACAGCAAAAATGGTGTGCAGCATGTAGAGCTATGGGCGGATGAGACCTGTATTGGCAAAGCCGATTTTGGTATGCAGCGCCCTATGAGCAAGCTCACCCTAAACCCGAAAAACGGCTACGCATTGGAGACACGCATTGGCGTGGATTTACGCCAAGCGGAGCGTATTTTTGTGCGGGCCTTTGACGGCGAAGGCAAAGAGTTTCAGCATACCATGCATCCACGCTTTCTTGAGCAGAGCCAAGATGGACGCGTGCTATATTACAACAAAAAAAAGGCGCAGCTAATCGCGCTCAAAAAACGCTACAAAAAGAATCTGAAACTACGTTTGAGAGCCTATGCGCTGCGTTGGGCAAAGCAATATTACCTCAGTTGGATGGTCACGCCCGCGCTCTATATGCGCGCATCAGCACCACGTGAAAAAGTGATGCTGTTCGTGAACAATATTAACCCAGGCGGCCGCCCCGAAAAGTGGGAATATTTCCTCAATCTCCATGCTGCATTAAAAGAGCAAGGAGCAGAGCTCATCATCATGCAAATGGGTAACGCCGTCATCCCCGAAGGCGCACCAATGAAGCTGCTAACCCTCGGCACCACCCGTGCACCATGGTGGTGTAGCAGCTGGTTCATGCGCCGCCGCATGGGCAAAACCCGCCGCGAAATGCTCACCATGCTGCACGAAGCGGCAATGCTAGATTACGGCTACGAAGCCAACAAATTCAACCGCATGATGGATTGGATGGACAGCTTCTGGCGGGTGGGACGACGCCTGCGCGTGGTGGATAAACTCTTGCGCAAACATAAACCAACTGTCGCACTCATCTGGCATGAATGGAACCCTGATTCACATGTCACCAAATGGGTGTGCGATGGTTACGGTATCCCCAGCCTATTCTGTCATGATGGCGCACTCCCGCTTACCATGGGCATGGATCCTGTGGGTGAGATGGCCGAGAGCATCCCAGTGGCGCATGCACCGGACTATCTCGCACAGCCGATTAGTGAGGGCGACCTGCAAAAGGCGCGCGACTATTGCCACATGGTTACCAGCACCGGCATGAACCGCAAAACCGCCGTGTCCGAGGGCAGCTTAGGTGCTGTGCTGAACGACCTCAAAGCACAAGGCAAAAAGATACTCTTCTTTGCGGGAACAAACGATTGGCAAACCGGCATGCTTCCACTCTGGTGGGATAAGTCACTCATCCATTCTCCGGTGTTTGTGGACACCTACGATACCTTTATTTATTTGAAGAAATTGTGCGAAGAACGTGACTGGGTGATGGTGTTCAAACCGCATCCGCACTTGGAGCCGCCACGCCTAGACCTGAGCAGTGAGCATGTGATTTTTGTGCGCGAAGCCAACATCCATGAGTGCGTGCGCCTTGCAGACGTTACACTGACACTCGTATCGGCCACAGGCTATATGTCCATGATGAATAGCCGCCCCACTATCTTGCTGGGTCGCAACAGCCTCTCCGAGTCTGGTTGTGTGTATCAAGCAACGGATATTGCAGGCATACCTGATCTCATCGAATCGGCGATTGCCCAAGAGGGCTTTGCAGAAATGAAAGAAGCATGGGTAGACCATGTGGCGCGATTGATGCGCTACACGATGCATCCGATGCACCAAGATAGCATCGAAATTCTAGGTCGTGGTTACGACGATACGGCGCGCTTCATCCTCAAGCAAAGTCGCTTCTCCCCAGCCCTGCATCTTTTCGCGAAAAAACGTTGAGTAACCTCAATAAACGGCTTAAAAAAAACCTATGACTGATACGGCAAAACAGATTCAAGAAACCATGCGCGAGAAAGGCAATCCAGACGCGGCAGATTCTCTGCTCCGTTTTAGCTGCTTTGACCCGCTGATAGGTTTCGCGCGCGACAAAAACGACATCGAAACTTACGATATTTGGCCGCAAGGGCTTCGCTTGCGTAAAGCAAACTTTATCGTGATGGCGTTGGGTGGATCCACCTCAACATGGCCGCGCTGCGAATGGTCGAAGAACCTGATTCCGCATCTCAAAAACCTCTATGGTGCGACGCTGGTATTTAACGGCGGTATGTCTGGCTATGGCAGCTCGCAAGAAATGCTCAAGCTGCTGCGCGATGCACCTGCGGTTAATCCCAACCTCATCGTCAGCCTTTCCGGCGTGAATGATTTTGGTTTCTTGCATGCGCGTGCGACTACGCCGCTCATTCACCGCTATTATAACAGCGTGGCCACACACCTCGTCGAAGGCACCGGTGCATTTGAGCGCGCTTCGTTTGGCCTGTCTTACAAAATTGAGCCGTGGCAGCATTGGCTGCGCAACACGCGCATGATGCGCCTGATGGCCGAAGAGCTTGGCTCTACCTATGTGACCTTCTTGCAGCCCACCCTTGTGCGCGGACATGTCACCCCTGGTGCAGGCGAACAGCGTATGCTGGCAGCGCCCGAAGTAAAGCGCAGCCTGTCTCGCGTGCCACGCAACTACGAAGAAGAAGTGCATTACTTCTACGACAAAGTGCAGGAGGCGATTGCCGCTGAACCAGAGAAATACAGCCACATCATCGATATCAGCGATGTGTTTGAAGGAGAGAGCGGCGTGTACCGCGATTACCGACACCAAAATACGCGCGGCAACAAATTGATTGCCAAGCGCATGTTTGACGAAATGCTAGCCAAAGGAGTGATCGTCGATGAGCGAAGCAGCCAAACTGCCTGAAACCACAGAGAGCTTCTGGGTTGAGAAGAAAAAAGGCGGCTTAGAAGATACACTACGCCCCGCACATACCGCGCAAGGCCTCGAGGGGTTTGAAGCCTTTGCACAGGCAAATGATCTGCAGGACTTGGTAGCCGATGCCAAAACCCTTGCGGAGAAATACCCTGCAGGTACGGGCGACGATAAACAGGACGGTGACGGGCCAAAGCTTGTGCTCGAACCTTACCGCTACCCCACATACTAGGAGCGCTCCCTCATGACCATTCTCGGTATTTCTTGCTATTACCATGACAGCGCCGCCAGCATCATCGATGCACAAGGCAACATCATCAGCGCCGTGCATGAAGAACGCTTCACACGCAAACGCCACGACCCAGCCTTCCCCACCAAAGCGGTGCAAGAATGTCTACGCGCGGCCAACGCATCCGGTGAATCGATTGAGCGCGTGGTGTTCTTCGAACATCCTTACCTCAAATTCGGCCGTATCGTGGAAAGCCATCGCGAGTTTGGCGAGGTCGCACAAGAGACCTTCAAGAAAGCCCTACCAAACTGGTTTGGTAGCAAACTCAACCTGCAAGACTCCATCATTGAGCAGCTCGCTGCCGCGACCGGATGGAGTGGCGATTGGGCGAGCAAGCTCTTCTACAGTGAGCACCATATGGCGCATGCCGCGAGTGCCTTCTTCCCCTCCCCGTTTGAGGAAGCAGCCGTGCTTACGCTCGATGGTGTAGGCGAATTCGCGACCACTTCGGCGGGCTATGGCAAGGGCAATGACCTGACCATTCTACGCGAACAGCATTTCCCGCATTCGCTTGGCCTGCTCTACTCCGCGATGACTTACTATACTGGATTCAAGGTCAATAGCGGTGAGTATAAAATGATGGGCCTCGCCCCGTATGGCGACCCGAAATACGTGAAACAGATTCGCGATAACCTCATCGAGATTGCAGCGGATGGCTCCTACCGTATCGCGACAGACCATGTCGACGGCTTCTGTAATGAACGCATGATCAACGAAAAGTTTGAGAAGATTTTTGGCGCACCTGCGCGTCACCCTGACCATCCGATTCGTGAGATGGATGCCGATCTCGCCGCATCCATTCAGGTCGTGCTGGAGGATGTCATCTTCAAAATGGCGGATAGCCTGCACCGCGAAACAGGTAGCAAAAATCTCTGCATGGCGGGCGGCGTCGCACTGAACTGCGTATCTAACGGTCGCCTGCGTGAAGACGGCCCGTTCGAGAATATCTGGGTGCAGCCTGCGGCAGGCGATGCGGGCGGTTCGCTCGGCGCATGCTACCATGGTCTTTATGCTGGACGTGGCGGAGCAGAAACACCCGCACGCCATTGGGTGAAGCCCGCAAATGACAACCATTCAACCGCGCTCATCCCTCAGGATGCGATGCAAGGAAGCTATCTCGGCCCAGAATATTCTGACGCTGAAATTGAAGCAATCCTCGAGGAATGCGATGCCGAATATGAAAAGCTTTCCGAAGACGCATTGCTGGAACAAGCCGCCGATTTACTGGCGGATACCAAGGTGGTCGGCTGGTTTAACGGCCGCATGGAATATGGTCCGCGCGCGCTAGGCGCACGCTCTATTCTCGGTGACCCACGCCCTGACCATATGCAGCGCACGCTGAATATGAAAATCAAAAAGCGCGAGGGCTTCCGTCCGTTCGCACCGGCTGTACTTGCTGAATATGCAGAGGAATGGTTCACGACCGAAGATGCCAGCCCCTACATGATGTTTGTGCATCGCCTGCGCGAAGATAAGCGTGGCGAAAAGCCACAGCCGCACAGCACCGATGCGCAAGGCAATTTCGCGCTTAGCGTGCCCAAAGGCCATTGCGATGTGCCGTCCATTACCCATGCGGATTTCTCGGCACGCCTACAAACGATTCATAAAGAAACCAACCCCAAGTTCCACACACTCATCGAAAAGTTCCGTGAGCGTACAGGTTGTCCCATGGTGGTGAATACGAGCTTCAATGTGCGCGGTGAGCCAATTGTATGCACGCCAGAAGACGCGTTCCGCTGCTTCATGAACACGGAGATGGACGCGCTGGTGATTGGCAACTATCTGCTGCATAAAGAGGAACAAGATCCACTCGTAGCGATGCGCATGGCCACCGAATTTGACCCAGACTAATATGGCATTTAACCCGAAGAAAGTTCCCTACCCACGCGATCTCTCTCGTGCTATCGAGGATATAGAGACCTTTCGTTTTGAAGCGGTGGATGACCCTATTGGTACGATTATTTGCTTCGCAGGCCGCGGCGGAGATTACGCCAAAGGCGGCGGATGGGGTCCCTTCCAATTCGCTGGCACCCTCTCCGGTGGCGACTTTAATGTGCTCTATATACGTGACCCCGCAGAAGGCTGGTTCCAGCGCGGCATCGTTGGCCTTGGCGACCGCTTGGAAGATATTGCACAAAGCATCAAGAAAATACTTTCCCCGTATAAAGGCCTACCCCGCGTCACACTGGGCTACTCGATGGGAGGCTATGCGGCGATTCTCCTCGGCACGATGATTGGGGCGCGCAAAGCCATCGCATTGTCGCCGCAGAGTTTTATCGACCCAGATATGCGCGCCGAACATGGCGATGACCGTTGGCAGCAAAGCCTACGCAAAATCAAACCTAACCGTATGCAAGTGCCAGACTTGTTGCCTATAATGCAAAAGAATAAAGGCATGGCGGTTTCGGTCTTTTACTGTGCAAAAGATGTACTGGATAGCCTGCATGCAAAGCGCATGGAAAACTCGCCGCATACCCTCATCTATCCGGTTGATGGCGACGACCATAATGTGGCGCGCGCGCTCAAACAGCAAGGCCTGCTGCGCACGGTGATTGAACAAGAAGTACTCAACCGCACCTTACCTCCTCCCTTCACTGAAGATAGCTCTCCTACTTGGCGGTTTGATGCCATGGAAGGCAGCAAAAAATGCATTGTAGTGATTGGCAGCCGCGGCCGTGGGTTTGGTGCATTCGAATTCACCAACACCTTTAAGCAACAGCCCTGCAATATCCTGTATGTACGTGACCCGGGCGATAGCTGGTACCAAAACCCTATCCGCGATATTGGCGCTAATCCGGATGAGACCGTGGCCTTTATCCGCGAAAAGCTGGAAGCCCATGGCATTAAAGAAACCTTCCTAGTGGGCGGCTCTATGGGCGGCTATGCCGCACTGCTATTTGGCTGTTTGTTGAACGCCAAACGCGTCCTCGCTTTTGCGCCTCAGACGTTTATCTCGCCAGAACTACGCGAACAGCATGGAGACGATCGCTGGGGTGAAAATATGCGCCGCATCGAAACCATACATTACGGTGATCTACTGCCTCTGATGGAGCGCTCTTCTTGCGAAGCCGTCATTCACTACAGTAAGGACGTTGCAATTGATGCCCTCCACGCAGAACGCCTCGCACATCTGCCACAAATAACACTCCATGGGCATGAAAGCCCCCTGCACAATATTGCCCGTGTGATGCAAAAACGCCGTCAGTTCAATCCTGCACTAGCAGATGCGATGGAACTGCCTGCAGATATGTGGGAAGCCGCAGCCTAGTTTGGAAATGCGTCCGGCGTAACAAACCACTCTGTATGGTCATGCGTCACATCGGTGAGGGGATATCCCGCTGATGTATCATGCGTAGCCCACGCCGCTAGAGGTGCGCGCTTACCCTCGCCACTCGCCATACCTAAGCGTAGCTTTGCTGCATTGATCATCGCCATAGTCAAACTCACCCGCGCATGCCCGCCCATCTTTTTAGTCGTGTAGGCAACAAGTGGATTCACTGCATGCTGCTCTTCATCATTCGGGAAGAGCGATGCCACATGTCCGTCCTCTCCTACGCCCATCAAGATGCAATCGATAGGGCCGTGCAACTGCGTAAGTTGCTCACTGTAATCCAGCGCGGCCTGCTCAGGGCTAAGCTCGCCTTTCATACGCAGCAGCCCCCCCAGCGCCTCCACATGCGAAAGCAAATGCGTGGAGGCTAGGCCGTAATTACTATCCTCATGTTCTGGCGGCACGCAGCGTTCATCCAGAAAAAGAACCGTGACCTTTTTCCAATCCACCTGCTTGGTGAGCAGGGCGTTAAACACCATGGCTGGTGTGCGGCCACCACTGAGTGCAATACTATAGGTTTCATGATGCAAAACCTCGCTCGCGATGCGCTCGGCCAATGCCTCTGCCATCGCCAGCTTATCTTCGCATAGATGAAACATCAGGCAGCCAATTTATCCGTGAGGGGAACTTTGCCCGCCTGCACACGGCCCAAGCCTTGATAAAGGCAATCCAGCGTATGAGCGTGTACGGCCTCGATAGCCGCGCGTTGGTTGTTGGCATTATGACTACCCAACACCACATTCTCCATCGTCTTGAATGGGCTATCGGTTGCAAGCGGTTCATGCTCAAATACATCCAGCCCCGCACCTGCTAGCTTGCCGCTTTGCAGAGCAGCGAGTAGTGCATCTTCATCAATCAAACCACCGCGTGCGACATTCACCACAATAGCGCCATCGCGCATAGCAGCAATGCGTTCCGCATTTAACAGATGGTAATTCTCCGCCGTACGGTTGCAGCAGAAGCAAAGCACATCGCAGTTCGCAATCACCTCATCCAGTTCGCCATAGCGTGCGGTGATATGGTCTGGCACGGGTGGCTGCATCGGGTCGTAAGCGAGAATCTCCATGCCAAACCCTTGCGCGCGCTCTGCAACGCCACGACCAATCGCGCCAAAACCGATGATACCCAACGTGCGGCCATAGAGACCAGGGCCGCAAGGCTTCGGCCAATTGCCACTACGCACGGCGCGGTCCACCTCACCAAGATGGCGTGAGAGATCGAGCATGTAACCTAGCGCCACTTCAGACACGGCATGTTGAAATGCTGCAGGCGCATTAAACACGGGAACACCGCGTTGCTTTGCGGCAGGGAGGTCGAAGCTATCGACACCCGTGCCCCATTTCGCAATCACTTTGAGACGTGGAAGTGCAGCATCCAGCACGGTAGGCGTAACCGCATCATCTCCGGCAATCCAGCCATCAAACTCGCCCATAAGTGGGAGCAACTCGGCTTCGCTGAGCGCTTGCGCGGCAGGTTGGAACACGGGCTCAAGACCCTCCTGACGCAAAATCGCATCAAAGCGTTTCTCTTCTTTTAGCATCATCAAATTGGTGATGAGTACGCGCATAATAGCCCCTGTTCGTTAGGCGATTTTCTTTTCTTCTTGTTCCGCCTCGATCAAAGGCAGCAATGCCGCAGCGATATCCAAATCATGCTGGGTTTTAATCACATGGCCCGAGAGTGGCCCAACAGGATAGAACCCCACCTTGCCGCTATAGGTCGCGCAGGCGCCAGCTTCGGTCGCGGCGAGATACGGCGTGCGACGCCACCCCGTTACCGACCATGTTACGCGCTGCACGGGAGCCAAATCTTGTGAGTTGGTTTTCTCTGCGAGCGTGAAATTCACCGGTGCATCGTTATAGGCGCATTCGATTAGATCATGAATGCAAGAAAGCATCACATCGCAATCGTTGGTTTTGAAATGGCTCACAAAGTCACGCACTTCACCAGCGGTGAGCAGTGGCGCAATCGAATGGACTTGAATCAGCAGGTCGCAATCATGCTTGCGCAAAAACTCTGCAACAAACTGCTCGCTCGTGGCGTTATTATTCCCCAGCTCCTCAGGGCGCTGATGAAACTGCACACCTTCGGACTCAGCAATCGGTCCAAAGTCTGGATGCTCGCTATTCACCCAAATCTCATCGAACACACCCGCCTCTTGGCATTTGCGAATGGCGCGCGTGATGAGCGGCACGCCGTCGAGCGGAGCGAGGTTCTTCTTCTTCAAACGTTGTGATCCCATGCGGGCGGGAATCATCGCGATGGTTTTCATGCGGCTTCCTTCTTAAGATGAGGTGTGAGTAAGGGTTGAATTTTTTGCCATAGCTCAGGCGTGGCGGCAATGCTTTGCAAGGTTTGTGCATGCACTTCCCCTGCCGCAAGCGGGAATAAAGCCGCGCCTGAGAAGTCGTTATAGACCGCCCCCGATTCGGTAGCGATGAGGCAGCCCGCCGCATCGTCCCACGGCTTGGCTTCCACAGAAAGGTTAGCACTCAGATTACCTGCACCCACATACGCAAGTTGAAGCCCTTGCGAACCTAGAATGCGGATTTTACCCAGCTTGCGCAGACCCGCCAAGATAGAGGGGTCACGCTCTAGCGCCCAATCGACGAAACCAGAACTAATGGCAATCACTTCATGCGCGCAGCCATTCACTTGCAGCGCATCGCCATCGCAGTAAGCGCCGCGGCCTTTGATGGCTGAATAGAGCGACGAAGCACCGCTATCATATACCACAGCCAATACAGGCTCACCGTCCAGCATCAGTGCAATCGATATGCTATGAAACGGCAAATTATGCACGACATTAAACGTGCCATCGAGTGGGTCTACCAACCAGCAATAACCTTCTGGCATGGGCTGGCTCTTCGCCTGCTCTTCTGAAATGACAGGCCATTCAGGGCGCAATTTTGTGAGGCGCTGCTCAATCTGCTGTTCGTACCACACATCCAGCTGCGTCACATAATCATGACGCCCTTTCTCGCTGGCAATCAACGACTTGGCGAATGGCACATGCGCGACCATTTCACGCACGCTATTACAAAGCTGATCATGTAGGGTATGTAGCTCCATGCACCTACTTGCGCACTACGTTCAAAATATCAACATCGCTCCACTCAGCGCGAATCTCTTTCGCCTCGCCCACAGGAACGCCCGCAGTGATGCCGCCCGTGGAAATGATAGAGCCCGCCTTAAGCGTGCCGCACTGCGCGGTGATAGGGCCGAGCAACTCGCGTGCAATCGCGAGCGGGTCTTTCACCAACGCATTACCGTCTGCTTCCGCGACCAGCTCATCGTCCGCATAGCAACGGAACTTATGGCCAGAGAAACCACTAAAGTTACCACTATCATGTGCCTCTACCGGAATCGCCTTGCCCATCACAAAGCTACCAGAGGTGGAGTTGTCGGCCACCAGCCAACCAAAGGTCTTACCATCCGGCTTAAAGCCCAAGCGTGAGCCGGGGAATTCAATCGCAAGGTGAATGGATTCGAAATCCTCATTCGTTACTTTAGAAACATCGTCCGCCGAAATATCGCGCTTGGTTTTTACCGCCACTTCTACTTCCGCAAGACCGCTATGGCTTTTAGGAAACTCTACGCTCACCTCATCGTCTTTCGTCTCGATGCAATATTCAGGGCGCACGGGGCCAGCAAAAGCCTCCGTCGTTTCAAACACCGCCTGCGAGGCCACATTGCTGCCGCCGATCTTCCAAACGAAAGGTTCTTTCTCCCACTTGCTGTAGCGCAGCTTCTGGATTTCGTAGCCTTCGGCACGGCTTGGCGTGAAGGATGCGCGCAAATCTGCATCAATGGTGCCGCCCGCTTGCTCGGCAGCGTCAAGCGCCTCGGCTAGTGACTCAAAGGATGGAGTGGATGTAGTAGAGGGGGCCGCTTGGCTCATAATAAATCCTGTAAATGAATGAATAACATTGGACTAGACCCAAAATAGCGTGGATGCAAGGCGTTTAGCGCTTTATTTCACCAATTTTTGGCGTATTTTGGGCGCGAAATGACCCAGATGATTCGTACAGGACTGATTGGCTTTGGCAGCCTAGGAAAGCGCCGCGCAGCCGCAATGGCCGAGCAAGGCAATTGCACACTCGTGGCCGTGGCTGACTGCAATCCCAACGCGGAGGCGGATTGCACTACCTCCTTCTACACCGATTGGAAAGCTATGCTCGAGCAAGAGCAATTGGATGCTGTATTCATCTGCGCGACCAATGACGTGCTCTGCGACGCCACCTGCGCGGCGCTAGAAAAAGGACTGCATGTGTTTTGCGAAAAACCCCCTGGCCGCACTGTAGCAGAGATAGAAGCCATGCGCGCCGCAGAGAAACAATCGGGCAAGATACTAAAACACGGCTTCAACCATCGATACCATCGCTCGGTTATGGCGTGCCTGGAGCAACTGCAAACCGGTGAGTTAGGCGCGCTACAATGGATACGCGGTGTCTACGGCAAATCCGGCGGCCACGCCTATGAAAAAGACTGGCGCAACAACCCCACCCTCTCGGGCGGCGGCATCCTTATAGATCAGGGCATCCACATGCTGGATCTCATGCGCCTCTTCGCAGGTGAATTAGAGCTCGTGCAGGCACTGCGCAGCAAAGCCTATTGGGATACCCCCGTCGAAGATAATGCGATGCTGCTCTTGCAAAGCCCTGAGGGCGCCATTGCACAGCTCCACTCCTCCGCAACCCAGTGGCAGCATCGCTTCCGACTAGAGTTGGGACTGGAAAAAGGACTGCTGAGCCTCGAAGGCATTCTCTCTGGTAGCGGCTCCTATGCGATTGACCGCAAAGAACAGCTGATTATTCAGAAAACAACCTACGATGAAGCAGGCTACCCCCAGCCCAATCCTAAAGCAGAATTAATCGAATATGCAGATGACCCATCATGGGTGCTCGAAATAGAGGAATTCTCTAAGGCTATTATCCACAAAGCCCCCATATCCCATGGACATAGCGGGGATGCATTGCGTATTATGCAGCTCATTGAAAGCGCTTATCACCGCCCCTTGTTCCATTGCACAGAACCAGCAAGCACCGAAAAGCGAGTAGCACAATAAAAATAGCAAGAGAAAGCATATGACTGAGATGGAAGATAAACGTTTTATTAAAGACTATTTTGCACAGATGGAGCAATGCCTGCAGCTCACCCCTGAGTTCGAGAAGCAGCTCATTGATATGAAAGATAAATGGGTGGAAACCTCCAAGCGCGGCGGAAAAGTGATTTTCCTCGGCAATGGCGGTTCTGCCGGTATCGCTTCGCACCTCGCGATTGACGTGGCGAAAAATGGCGGCATCCGCGCTACCACATTCAGCGATGCGGCGCTCATCACCTGCCTCGCGAACGATTATGGCTTTGAAGAATGGATGCGTCACGCCGTTCGCATTTATGCCAAGCCAGAAGACACAATCGTAGCGATTAGCTGCTCTGGCAAATCCAAAAACCTTCTCGGCGGTGTAGAGCAAGCCAAAGAGATGGGGCTGGATGTGATTACCCTCACCGGCATGGCACCTGCCAACCCGCTGAAACAGATGGGTGATTTAAACCTCTGGCTGGATAGCTATGCGTACAACATCATCGAGACCGTACATCAATTCTGGTGCATGACCGCGCTCGATATGTCTATTGGTAAATCCGAATATTCCGCACAAAACGTAACGCAACTGCGTTCATAATTTGCACAAGGCACCCCTATGGCAAGCCAGTTACCCCACAAACCCAACTGGTTTACCAAATTTAATGGCCAAGCGGTTTCCCCTGCCGAGCTAGCGGATGGGGTCAATGAGCAAGGCCGCGTGTTGGGTGCGCTCATTTTGCATGAACTGAAAGGCCGCTTCGCCAACCGTGCGCTTGGCTTTTTGTGGGTCTTTATCGAACCGATGCTGCATGTATTGGTGTTTGTCGCCCTGCGCGAATTGATTGGCCATCTCGGCCCATACGGCGTGCCGATGAGCACCTTTCTCATCACGGGCATCGTACCCTTCTTCATGTTCCGCAACACGCTACAGAAAGTGATGACGGCGCCCCGTTCCAACAAGGGACTACTCATCTTCCCGCAAGTCTCCATTTTCGACACCATGCTCGCCCGCGCGGTGTTAGAATATTTGAGTATGTGCGTCGTATTTATAGGCATGCTATTTGGCGCTTACTTACTGGGCGTCGAGGTGCATATGGAAGATCCACTCGCCGTGCTCGGCATTTTCACCATGCTTTGGCTATATGGCTTTGGCTTTGGACTCGCGCTCAGCCCACTCTCCGCGATGTTCCCATCGGTTGCCGTCATCACCACTATGGTGCTGCGCTTACTCTATTTTGCATCCGGCGTGCTCTTCTCGATGGAGCGCATCCCACCCCAATATTACGAACTCTTCGCGTGGAACCCTGTGCTGCAAATGCTCGAAATGCTGCGATCCAACTTCTTCCTAACATATAATGGCTTAGAGATTTTCAAAGATTATGGCTATGTGTCGGTATGTATCATTCTCGCCCTCTTTGTGGGGCTGCGCTTGATGCGGAAAGGAACACGATGGTTGCTCGAAGCATAGTCATTAGTAATCTCAATAAAAGTTACCCGACCCTCACCGGCACCAAGCATGTGCTGAAAAATATCAATTTGGAAATCCCTTCCAATGTAAGCCTCGGCATTTTGGGACGAAACGGTGCGGGGAAAACCACCTTACTACGCATCATTTCTGGACTAGAAGTGCCCGATAGTGGCTACGTGGATGCCTCTGACCTGCGCCTGTCTTGGCCGATTGGTAAAGGCGGCATGAATGCAGGCATGAGCGGGCGCGATAATGTGCGCTTTGTCTGCCGTCTGCATGGCCTCGCTGTCCCACCTATTATGGAATTTGTAGAAGACTTTGCCGAGCTGGGCGAATATCTCGACATGCCCATCAAAACCTACTCTAGTGGTATGAAAGCGCGCCTTGCCTTCGCCATCAGTATGGCCGTGGATTACGACTGCTACCTGATTGATGAGGGCTTCAACACAGGTGACGCCAACTTTGCGCGCAAAACCCTCTCGCTTTTCAATGCTCGCCGCGAACACGCCAATATGATCGTCGTCTCGCACAATGCCTCCATCATCCGCCGCTTTACCGACATGGCCGGGGTGCTCGATGCGGGCGTACTCACCATTTATGAAGACCCAGAAGAAGCCCTCGCCGTATATGATGGCTTGTGATGCAAACCCAAACTAGGTAAAAGACAGTATGACCTCGCACGACCCACAACAGACCCCACCTACGGCACTCCCGCCTCAAGGCAGCAGCTATGCGCCTAAGCACGCGGGTCACAAAAACATGCTTTCACTGCTCCGCTCCTTCACAAGTGCGCGCCAAGGGTTCGCCTTGTTCGTGCTCATCCCCACCCTGATTGCTTTTGTTTATTACATCTTCATCGCCTCTGACCAATATGTGTCTGAAGCGAAATACGCCATCAAGTCCGAAGGCAATGGCGGCATGGATGTCGGCCAAATCTTCACGGGCATCTCCGACCAACTCAATCAACAAGATGCGCTGATTTTGGTGGAATATTTGAAGTCTCCCAGCGTATTGCAAGAACTCAGCAAAACTATCGATGTCGATGCCATCTTCAACAATGAAGCGGGTGACTACTTCTCTACGATGGGTACCGGTATAAGCAAAGAAAGCCGCCTGAGCTACTTCACCGACCATGTAAAAGTCATATACGATGCCTCTTCTGGTGTAACCTCGCTGGAAGTACATGCATTTGATTCGGCAGAAGCGCAGCAACTGAATGCCGCACTGCTCGACTTGGCAGAGGAATTTGTGAACCATCTCTCTGAAC
>CAYFFN010000020.1:0-16058 GCA_964342335.1 uncultured Azospirillaceae bacterium | reverse complement strand
GGCGAAGCCTGACCTGCCTACCGATGCGGATGAGCCCAAAGTGGTTGAAATGAACTTCAGCAAGTTTCCCGTGCTGAATGTGATGCTCACGGGGGATGTGGATCACCGTACCTTGGTGAAGGTGGGCCGCGATTTGCGGGACAAGCTGGAAGGTGTCTCTAGCGTGCTTGAGGCGCAAATGGTCGGGGACCGCGAAGAGGTGTTGGAAATCATCATCAATCCGATGGTGCTGGAGAGTTATAAGATTTCCCCCGCAGAGGTGTTTGAGCGGGTGGATAATAACAATATCCTTATCCCCGCTGGGGAGCAGGATACGGGGGCAGGGGCGTTCTCACTCAAACTGCCAGGGTTGATTGAAGAGCTGCCTGACCTGCAAGACATTCCTTTGAAAGTGGATGGCACGACGGTCACGACATTGAGTGACATTGCGGATATTCGCCGCGGCTTTAAGGATGTGCAAACCTATGCACGGGTGAACGGCAAGCCAGCCGTAGCGTTACAGATTTCCAAGCGCACGGGCGCGAATATTATTGAGACGATTGATGAGGTGCGCACGCTCATCGCCAAAGAGCAGCAATATTGGCCGAACGGCGTTCAGGTACTCTATTCGGGTGACGAGTCGGATAAGATTCGTGACCGACTCGAAGATTTGCAAAACAACATCATCCTCGCGGTTATCCTTGTGATGGTCGTGGTGTTGTGGGTGATGGGTTTCCGTTCTGCGGGGCTGGTCGCACTCTCGGTGCCGGGTGCGTTCTTGTTTGGGATTCTTTGCATCTCATTGCTGGGCTTTACCCTGAATATTGTGGTGCTTTTTGCGCTTATTCTTTCGATTGGGATGCTCGTGGATTCGGCGATTGTCGTCTGTGAATATGCCGACCGGTTGATGATGGATGGCGTGCCGATGCATGAGGCTTACCCTAAGGCCGCGATTCGCATGGCGTGGCCGATTATTGCCTCAACAGCAACCACCTTAATGGTGTTTATGCCGCTGCTCTTCTGGCCGGGGATGGTTGGGCAGTTCATGAAGTATATGCCGATTACGCTTATTCTCACGCTGAGTGGCTCGCTGCTGATGGCGCTGATTTTTGTGCCAACGATGGGGGCAAAGCTGGGGCGTGAGCCGAAGATTGACCCAGAGGAAGCGCGTCGTACGCGCGTGGCGGAGCACGGCAACCTCAACGAGCTGGGCGGCTTTACGCTAGGCTATGTGAAGCTGCTGGCGAAGGCGCTTCGTCGCCCGATTACGGTGATGTTCGCGGTGATTGCCTTAGCATTCTCGCTTTTTGTTGGTTATGGCATGTTTGGCAGTGGTGTGGAATTTTTCCCGAAGATTGAGCCAGAGAATGTGCAGGTGGATATCAAGTCGCGCGGGAATTTGTCCGTAAATGAGCGAGATGCGTTGGTGCGACAGGTGGAAGAGCAGATTGAGCCGCTGATGGATGAGATTCGCACGCGCTACACGCAATCGGGCAAGATATCGCTGCGGTTTGAAACGCCTGAGGATATTATTGGCCGTATTAATGTGGAGCTGAAGGACTGGCGTCATCGCCGTGCGGCGGATGATATTCTAGCGGAGATGCGTGAGCTGGCGGCTACGATTCCTGCCGTGGAGGTGGAAACCAATAAGGCGCAAGAAGGGCCTCCCGTTGGTAAGGCGGTGCAGGTGGAGTTTACCTCTCGCCGTCCTGAGCTGTTGAGCAAAGCCGTGGAAGAGTTCCGTCGTGGCATGGAAGAAGTGGGCGGGTTTATCAATGTGACGGATGATCGTCCAGTGCCGAGTATTGAGTGGGAGCTGAAGGTGAACCGTGAGCTCGCAGGGCAGTATGACATCAATATCGCTCAGATTGGCCAGCTCGTGAAGATGACGAGTAACGGTATTATCGTAAATACGTACCGGCCGGATGATGCGGATGACGAGATTGATATCATCACGCGCTTCCCTGAAGAATACCGCAATTTGAGCCAGCTGGAGCAGTTGCGGGTTTATACACCGAATGGTCTTGTGCCTATCAGCAATTACATTACGCGCGAGGCACGCCAAAAGGTCAGCACGGTGCGGCGCATCGATGGGGCGCGAATGATGGCGGTGCGTGCGGATTTAGAGCCAGGCTTAAACGTGGATATGAAGCTGCAAGAGCTACGCAATTGGCTGGAGACGGAAGCGGATATTTCGCCGGAAGTAAGCTTGCAATATGCGGGTGAGGATGAAGAGCAGAAAGAGGCGAGCCAGTTCCTAGCGACGGCCTTTATGATCGCGCTTTTCTCTATGGCGCTGATTTTGGTGACGCAGTTTAATAGCGTCTATCACATGATTGTGATTATGAGTGCCGTGTTCCTCTCCAGTGCTGGGGTCATGCTTGGCTTGCTGGTGACGGGTGAGGCGTTTGGCATTGTGATGTGTGGCGTCGGGATTATCTCGCTCGCGGGTATCGTGGTGAATAATAATATTATCTTTATCGATACCTATCAGATACTCCGTCGCGAAGGGATGGATATCATTGAGGCGCTACAGCGCACAGGCGCGTAACGTTTGCGTCCGATTTTGCTAACGGCGTTTACGACGGTGCTGGGGCTCTTGCCGATGGTGCTGGAGCTGAATATCAATTTTGTGTCACGCGAGGTAACGTTTGGTGCGCCATCCGCACAATGGTGGGTGCAGCTCTCTACGGCTATTGCGGGTGGCCTAACCTTCGCTACGATTCTCACACTGTTCCTTACGCCCTGCTTGCTGATGATGGAAGAGCGCGCGCCTCAATGGATGAAGCGACGTTTTAAGATCGCGCAGCGTTTAGGATAATAAAAAGGCGGCTCATTGGCCGCCTTTTTTGTTTTTGTAGTGTAGGCTTATTCGCCTGCAGACTTCACGAATCCTGGCTTGTCATCGAAGGTGAAGAGGTTCTCAATCTTCAAGAAGTCGATGCCATTCTTAGCGACACTTCCCAGAAGGGCTGCCACAGCCTCATGGGTTACTGCCTCGCCGATGCCAGCAGCGGGTGCGAAGCGGCAACGATAACGGTCGGTGACATCCATGTTGTTGTCTGAGTTTGGCCACATGATCAGGCCCTTACAAGATAAGGCTTTCAGTGTTAGGCCTTCACACTCTGAGGCTTGGAGCTTTTGCACCAACTCATCGAGCGGCTTGTCGCGCCAATGTACGAAGAGGTCTACACCTACAAGCTTACGCTCTTCTTTTGGCTCGGCCATAACGGCACGGATTGGGGTGCTGTTTTTGCGTGGCTGATAATCCGCCTCGGCAAACTTGGTAGGCTTTTGACCAAGACGTTCCACCACTGCAGCCGCAAAGGCTTTGGTGCCCACTTTCTCCGTAGAGTGGTCGCCGTAGATGTCGCCGGTGTGAATGCCATCTTCAATGGTTTTGAGCCATGCGTTTTGGATGGTATTGGCAGTCTCAATCTCGTTGAGATGCACCAGCATCATGATAGCGCCTTGCAGTAGGGCAGATGGGTTGGCAATGTCTTTACCTGCGATATCTGGGGCAGAGCCGTGAATCGCTTCAAACATCGCATATTCAGCACCGATGTTTGAGGAACCCGCAATACCTACAGAGCCGGATACTTCTGCTGCGATATCGGAGATGATGTCGCCATAGAGGTTCTCGGTCACAATCACGTCAAAGATTTCTGGGTTTGCTGCAACGCGTGCAGAGCCAATATCGATGATGTAATGCTCGTTCTCGATATCTGGGTATTCCGCAGCAACCTTATCGAACATTTCGTGGAATGCGCCATCTGACAACTTCATAATGTTATCTTTGGACATACAAGTTACTTTCTTGCGGCCATTTTGGCGGGCATATTCAAAAGCATAGCGGTGAATGCGTTCCGCGCCAGAACGGGTGATGATCTTCACACTTTGGAAGGCATCATGCGTTTGGCGGTATTCGATACCTGCGTACAAATCTTCCTCATTCTCGCGGACAATCACCATGTTCATTGGGTGTTTGGTATCCACAAAAGGTTCGTAAGATACGCAAGGGCGTACGTTGGAATAAAGGCCGAGCGTTTTACGCATGGTCACATTCAAACTCTTATAGCCGCCACCTTGTGGAGTGGTGATGGGGGCTTTCAGCAGGGTTTTGGTGCGGTGGATGCTATCCCATGCTTGTGGCGGGATGCCGGTGCTTACGCCATTTTCATAATAGCGTTGGCCCACTTCGATGGTCTCTACGCGGATGTTGGCGCGTGCTTCAGCGAGAATGTGCAGCGTGGCTTCCATAATTTCTGGGCCAATGCCGTCACCAAAGGCAACCGTTACGGGATGCGCGTCTGCGTTTGAGAGTTTTTCGATTGAATCAGTCATGTGTAGCTCCTGTTAGCTTGCTTTTATTGTGCAAGCACCATAGCCGAAATCGCAATAACCCCAAAGAGAAAGCGAACGGGCAGGGGTAAGGGGGCTATTTAAGCGGCAAGCTGTTGCTTAATACCATCAAGCGCGGCCTGAGCCTTGTCAGCATCGGGGCCACCGGCTTGTGCAAAGTTAGGCTTTCCGCCGCCGCCTTTGCCGCCGACAATCTCGGATGCGAGGCGCACGAGGGAGGGGCAATCTGGGCTCGCTACGTCAGAGCCAGCGGCCACAATAATGGACGCTTTGCCATCGCACGCAGAGGCGAGGGCGATATAGGCGTCCTTATGCTTTTGAGCGAGCTCGGTCGCGAGGTCGCGCATATCCTTCGGAGGAAGGTCTGGGAAGAGCTTGCTCACAAAGGCAAGGCTGCCGACCATTTCTGGCTCAATCGCACCGCTACCGCCACCGCCTAGTGCGGCTTGCTTTTTGGCTTCGGCGAGCTGTTTGTCTAGGGTGCGCTTCTCTTCTTGCAGCTTCTCTACCTTTTCCAGCACTTCATCTGGCTTGGCTTTGAACTGCGCGGCTAGTTGACGCACGACCATGTCTTGCCCGCTCAAATAGGCCATAGCGCCGACATTGGTCACGGCTTCGATACGGCGGACGCCTGCGGAAATAGCGCTTTCGCTCACGATTTTGAACAGGCCGATATCGCCTGTGCGTTTCACATGCGTGCCGCTGCAAAGTTCTACAGAATAGGCTTTGCTGCCATCAAGTCCCATGCTGAGCACGCGCACTTCGTCGCCGTATTTCTCGCCAAACAGGGCCATTGCGCCTGCTTCAATCGCCTCTTCTGGCGGCATTAGCTTGGTGGATACGTCGCTGTTCTGCCAGATGAGCTGGTTTACCTCGGCTTCGATCGCGGCGATTTCTTCTGGTTCCAACGCTTTAGGTTGCGAGAAGTCAAAGCGCATGCGCTCTGCCTCTACCAAAGAGCCTTTTTGCGTTACATGGTCACCCAAATGGCGGCGCAGCACGGCGTGTAGCAAGTGTGTTGCGGAGTGGTTGGCGCGGATGGCGTCGCGGCGCACGGTATCGATGCTGAGCGTCACTTCATCGCCTGTTTTGAAGCTGCCTTCTGTGACCTCCAGCTTATGGACGTGGAAGTTTTCGATTGGCTTAATAGTATCAATCACCTTGGCTTTGGCGGTGCTGGAGCTGATGAGGCCGCAATCGCCGGCTTGACCACCGGACTCGCCATAAAGGGGCGTTTGGTTGGTGATGAGGTAAGCCGTCTGGCCTTTCTCGATGGTTTCAACGGATGTATCCTCATTCACTAAAGCGAGGACTTTGCCTTGTGCAGTGGTTTGGGCGTAGCCGAGGAAGTCGGTCGCGCCATGTTGTTCTTTCAGGTCGAACCAGAGTGCGCCAACGGCAGATTCGCCGGAGCCAGCCCAAGCCGCACGGGCACGAGCTTTTTGTTCTTCCATGGCGGCATCGAATCCATCGGTATCAACGGTTTGGTTTTGGCCGCGCAGAATGTCCTGCGTTAGGTCGAGCGGGAAGCCGTACGTGTCGTAGAGTTTGAAGGCAACTTCACCAGAGAGTTGGTCGCCAGCCATAGAGGCGCGTTCTTCATCTAATAGCTTAAGTCCACGCTCTAAGGTTCTCTTAAATCGTTCTTCTTCAAGCTTCAGATTTTCGGTCACGAGTGACTCTGCGCGCTTAAGTTCGGGGTAGGCTTCGCCCATTTCTGCGAGCAATGCCGGCACGAGGCGGTGCATGAGCGGCTCTTTGCAGCCGAGCATGTGAGCGTGGCGCATCGCGCGGCGCATGATACGGCGCAGCACATAGCCACGGCCTTCGTTGGAAGGGAGCACGCCATCGGCCATCAAGAAGCAGCTAGAGCGCAGATGGTCGGCAATCACGCGGTGGGATGCGAGTTTGTCGCCTGCGGCTTTGGTGCTGGTGAGTTCTTCCGATGCTTTGATAAGTTTTTGGAAGAGGTCAATCTCGTAGTTGCTGGTGACGCCTTGGAGGGCTGCTGCCATACGCTCGATACCCATACCTGTGTCGATGCTGGGTTTGGGGAGTTCGATTTGGCTGCCATCTTCCTTCTTTTCGAATTGCATGAAAACGAGGTTCCAGATTTCGACGTAACGTTCGCCAAAGAGGTCGTGTCCGGTTTCATCCAGTGCCCATTCACCCACATCTTCGCCGTGGTCGTAGAAGATTTCGGAGCAAGGGCCACACGGGCCAGTCGCGCCCATCTCCCAGAAATTGTCTTTCGTGGGGATGCGCAGGATTTTCTCATCGGCGAAGCCGGTGACTTTCTTCCAAATATCGAGGGCTTCGTCATCCGTGTGGTAGACGGTGACGCCGAGGCGGTCTTTGGAAAGGCCGAATTCTTTGGTGAGCAGCTCCCATGCGAAGGCAATAGCGTCTTCTTTAAAGTAATCGCCGAAGGAGAAGTTGCCCATCATCTCGAAGAAAGTGTGGTGGCGCTTGGTGTAGCCGACATTGTCGAGGTCATTGTGCTTTCCGCCTGCGCGTACGCATTTTTGCGCAGTGGTCGCGCGCGGAGGTTCTGGTGTGTTTTCCAGCCCCGTGAAGATGTTCTTGAACTAGTTCATGCCCGCATTGGTGAACATGAGGGTAGGGTCGTTGTGTGGAACTAGCGCAGAAGACGGCATAACCGAGTGGTTGTGGCCTGCGAAATAGTCCAGAAACGCTTTGCGTATATCGTTGGTAGTACTCATGGGGCTAGAACTAGTCGCAAAGAAGCATTGCGGCAAATGGAATCTACATCTTTTTCAGTGCATCGCGTGCAGGCTGCAAGCGGCGCTTCTCGGCGAGGGCTTCGGTCACTTCGCGCGCCTTCTCCGGATTCATGCCTGCAAGCACAGGGGCTACCTTGCGCTCGGACATTAAGTCAATGACATCCAATAGAATTTCGATATCCATTTCGTTAAAGATGGCTGCGGCATCTTTGGGTTTCATGTTTTCGTAAATCTTCACGAGGCTTGTGAGGTGGGTTTGTTCTTCGCCTTTATACTTCTCTAGCAATTCCTCGACCTCAGAGCGCAATGTGTTGATTTGCTCAATTTTGTCATTGATGCGCATCTCGGTAGTGGCGAGCACTTTCTCTTTCATATCCATTTCACGTGCGCGCTCGTCTAACTCTTCACGACGAGCAGAGAGGGTTTGCAGAATATCGAGTTCTACCTGGCTATATTGTTGGCGGTCACGTTGCGCGGGAGGGGTGTAGACTTCTTCTTCCTGCGCAGGTGCATTGCCTTCGCCACCGTGTCCATCGTCTTCAGCGTGCTCGTCTTCTTCACCTTCGTGCAGCTCAACAGGCTCTGGCGCTTCATCTTCCGCTACTGCGCTTCCCGCAATAAGGAACTCGGAGAGTTTTTGGCTGCCTTGATAGACATCTACGGCCTTCACCCCAAAGAGTAGGGTCGCCATAATCATGACCAATGGAATCAAACGGAAGCGCGGCGCGCGCGAAAGTTTCTCGGAGTTTCTTTTACGTTTCATTGCTCGGGGCGATCTCTCTGTTAGGACTTGCTACCGGTTTTCATGGCTTCGAAAAGCTCTTGCTCGGCTTTGGAGCGCATACGGGCCATAGGGGAACGCTTACGTTTGCCATCGTCTTCTTGTCCGGTTGCTTTTTTCAGTACAGACTCTAGTGCTGCACGTTTTTTGTCTTTGGAAGCATCGTCTGTGCTTGCTTCGTCTCCGCGCACTACATCGTCACGTTTGGCACGGCCTTTGGCCAGAGCTTCGGCGCCACCGCCGCGACGGCGTGATGAGGCTTCGGCGGCATATTCTTCTGCTTGTGAAGAGCGGCTAGGGTTAACGTTGATAGCAGGGGCAGGTTTGCCGCCGGCCATTTTATTGCCTTTTTCGATCATGAATTGCAGGTCATCGGCCAGATAGTTGGCTTTATCGATTTTGTGCTGCAAATTCTCGCTCAAACGGCTGGTCGCGCGGTGAATCTCGGCGATGCTTGCCGTGGCGCGGTCCGCCGCCTTGTCGAATTCTTGTACGACTTGGGAGAGTTCGCTTTTGCTGTCTTGTAGGATTTTGATGCGTCGGTTGAGCTTGCTGCAATACACAATGGTTGCTAGCAATAGCAACGCCATGGTGCCATCAATAAGCAGGGTGAGTACGATATTAGTCATTAGCTGCCGCCTTTCTTTCGTCTAATGTCATTATTGAGTGATACTGCGATTTTATCACCCATGCGCCCCAGTCTTGCGGTGCCGAGGTCTACATCTCCGCAACGCAGTTTTACATCTGCGTCGGGTTTGCAGTCTAGCAGAATGGTGCTGCCGACTTCAAAATTAATTACGTCGCCGAGGGGAACGGTCATTTCGTCCATGACGACTTCGATCTCCACATCGGTCTGTTGCACTTCGCGGCCGAGATGGCGTTCCCATTGCGTGTCCTGACCGAACTTTTCCCCCATGAACATTTGCAGGAGTAGGTCGCGGATAGGTTCCAGCGTGGTGTGCGGGAAGAGAATCTCAATCATACCGCCGCGTTCGTCCATATCTACACGCAGGCGTACGAGGAGTGCCGCATTGTTCGGACGTGTAATCGTCGCGAAGCGCGGGTTGTTTTCCAAGCGGTCAAATTGGAAGGTTACGGGGCTGAGCGGATCAAACGCTGCGCTCATATCCATGAGCACCAGCTCAATCATTTGTTTTACGATATCTTGTTCGATTGTCGTGTAAGGGCGCCCTTCAATACGAATCGGGCGGTTTGAGCGGCGGCCGCCAAGCAATACGTCTACGGCAGAATAAATCTGTGCGCTATCGATGGTTACGAGGCCAAAGTTTTCCCACTCTACTGCGCGGAATACGCCGAGCAATGCGGGGAGGGGGATGGAGTTGAGATAGTCATCGAAACGCATGGAGGTCATGGAATCGATGCTGATATCTACGTTGTCGGCCGTCATGTTACGCATGGAGGCGGAGAGCATGCGCACCATCCGGTCAAATACGACCTCGAGCATTGGGAGCTTCTCGTAAGCCATGAGCGACTTATCGAGAATCGCCTTGATGCCGACGCTCTTATCGCCTTCATCCTCATCATTTTCAAAGCCAAGTAGCAGGTCAATTTCGTCTTGGTTTAGGACGCGGGCTTCACCCTCTTCGCCTTCTTCACCTTCGCCTTCTTCGGCCATGGACTCCCATTCAGCCATTGCCGCAGCTTCTTCTTCAGACATGCCTTCTTCAGCGGTTACAACGCCTTCATCATCTTCAGCCATGCTTGCCTCCTGCCAATTCTTCTTACTGTACGACTATCTCACTGAACAAAATGTCCGTTACTTCCATAGGGTGTAGGATCTTATTGGTTCGTGTGAGTAATTCTTGGCGCAAACGGTAAATACCCGCGGAGCCAGATAGGTCGCTAGTGCGCAGCTCGCGTAGGTACGTGTTGAATGCATCCATAATTTTGGGTTTATACGATTCTACTTTTGCTACTTCCTCTTCACCCCCTGCGAGCTCAAGCGTGACTTTCATTTTCAAAAAGCTGGTGCGCTGGGTGCCGCTATTGATGTTTACGAGGAATGCGGGAAGCTCGTAATAAGTTGTGCCGGTGGCTGATGTGCCGTGGCCATCACCGTGGTTGTCTTCATGCGCATCGATTTCATCGGCTTCAACATGTTCTTCGTCGCCACCGCTCATGGCTAGGAATGCGCCTGCGCCACCACCGAGCAGCAGGACGGCTGCAATAATAATGATAAGAAGCTTTTTCTTGCCGCCAACATTGGCGTCACCTTCACCCGCTTCGCCTTCGGCTTCTGGGTTGGTTTTGTCTTGGTTCTCGTCGTCAGCCATGTACTTCTCCTTGTAGCGTTTGCACCATTATGCAAGCAGGATGCCAAGATTAGCAATAGCCGATGCGGCTTGGCGCTACAATAAGCAAAAATTGCCGCGCGGGGCGGTTTTACTGCAACAATTCTAAATAACTATCCGTAATATCAAAAAAACTGGAGCGATGCTCTCTTTCTGGCACGGAAACTGCATAGCTTCTGTCGAGGCACATAGCCGATGACTAAGGTAAGGAAACCACGATGGATAACAGTGTATATATCGCACTTTCTGGGCAGCTAGGCGTAATGCGCAAGATGGACGCCACGGCAAATAATCTAGCAAATGTAGATACGGTTGGCTACCACGCCGAAAAGATGATGTTCACGGACTATTTGGTGGATGACGGCAATCGCCATAAGATGGCGTTCTCGCAAGATATTAGCTCGTACCGCGTTGAACAGAACGGCGCGATTAAAGTGACGGGTGGTAAATTTGACGTGGCGATTGATGGTCCTGGCTTCTTTAGTATTGAGACGCCTGCAGGGGTGCGCTATACACGTGCAGGTAACTTTAAACTGAATAACGACGGTATATTGGTTACGACGGATAACTATCCCGTTTTGGATGATGGCGGTGCGGAAATCGCAATCCCACCAGAAGTACGCGAAGTTACTGTTGGGGAGAATGGTGCCATTCGCTCAGATGCAGGGGCGGAATTGGGCCAAATTGGTGTGGCAGAATTTGCCGACCCGCAAGAGCTGGTGCGCGTAAGTAGCCAATTCTACAAAACAGAACAGCAACCGCTGGCGGCAGCCGAGTCGCGCGTGTTGCATGGGGCATTAGAGAGCTCGAATGTATCGCCAGTGCAGGAGCTGGTCGAGACAACCAAGCTTTCACGCGCCACGTCCAGCTCGGCCAAGTTTATTGAAGTAATTTATGACCTTCAGCGCAAAACGTCGAATGCGTATGCGCGTCAGAGTCCAAAATAATTAAGTAAAGGGAGTTAGTAATGCGTTCTTTAGATATTGCAGCAACGGGTATGCAGGCCCAACAAACCAACGTAGATGTGATCTCGCACAACCTCGCGAACCAATCGACCACCGGTTATAAGGTGCAGCGTGCAGAGTTTCAGGATCTGCTTTACCAAGATTTGCGTCGTGTAGGTTCGAACTCGTCTGATGCGGGTACAGTCGTGCCAACGGGTGTGCAGCTTGGTATGGGTGTGAAGACTGGCGCGATTTATCGTAATACCGACCAGGGAACCGTAAAGCAGACCGAAGGCGCGCTAGATGTAGCGATGCAAGGGCAGGGTTATTTCACGATTCAGCTCCCTGATGGTGATATTGCCTATACGCGTAACGGTGCTTTCAAGCTCTCTCCAGATGGAGAATTGGTGACCCAGGATGGTTACATCGTGCAGCCAGGTATTAACGTGCCGGATGATGCGATTTCTATTTCCATCAATGCCTCAGGCGAAGTGGAAGTGACGCTGGATGGTCAGGTGGACCCTGCTCAGATTGGTCAGTTGGAGATTACTAACTTTATCAACCCTCCGGGATTGGATGCGATTGGTGACAATTTGTTCCTTGAGACGGCAGCGTCAGGCGCGCCTATCGTGGGTATCGCAGGGGAAGATAACTTCGGTACGACCCTGCAAGGTTACTTGGAGAACTCGAACGTGAACCCTGTGACCGAAATCACAAACCTGATTGTGGCGCAGCGTTCGTATGAAATGAACTCGAAGGTTATTACTGCGTCTGATGAGATGCTCCAAGCATTGACCCAGTCAGCGTAAGATAGGAGGTTAATATGACCCGTACACGTATAGATTGGATGCTTATAGTTGGCATGCTGGCGCTGTTTTTTGCAGCGCTGGCGCACAGCGCCGCTTTCGCGGCGGAGACGCCAAGCTATGTGCTGACGACTAAGCATGTGAATGCGCAAATTAGCAAGCACTTGGCGGACTTGGGTGCGGCGGAGAAGGTGGAAGCGACGGTGATGAGCCAGTCTGGCACCATGTTCATTCGTCATGATGCTCCGCTTCAGGTGGAGATTAGCAGCCTGACCTTTGATGTAAATGGTAAGCGCTGGAGTGCTTATATGCGTATTTCCTCAGACGGCAAGCTGCTCCAAGAGCAGGAGTTGAATGGGCGTTTTGCTGCGGTGGTGAGTGTGCCCGTGTTGAACCGTCGTTTAACAGGAAATGACGTGATTTCGGACATTGATATTGCATGGCAGGATGTGCCAGAAAACCGTCTGCGCCGTGATACGATCATGGATGAAAGCCGCCTGATTGGTAAGGCGCCACGCCGTGTGATTTCGCAGAATCGTCCGATTCGTGAGCATGAAGTGGAGCAGCCAGTTGCGGTTGAGCGCGGCAAGCTGGTGCAAGTGCATTTTAACCATGGTGGGGTGCATATTCGTACCATGGCCGAGGCGAATGAAGATGGTTCTGTGGGCGATATTATCCGTGTGCGTAACGTGGATAGCGGAAATATTTTGCAGGCGCGTGTGCTCTCAGCAAGTGATACGGAAGTGATTGAATATAACCAGCTTACGAGTGCGCAAAGCTACAGGTAGGAGAATGGCAATGGTGAAAACAGTATGGATTTCTGCAGTCTTGTTAGCGCTGACTGGCTGTGCCAGTACGATTGATAAGCTTGAGAATGTGGGCAATGCCCCAGACATGACTGAGGTGGAAAACCCGCATGTTGCACCAGAATATATGCCGATGACATGGCCCTTGCCAGACCCGCAACCTGAAGAGAGGCTCTATGCTAATTCACTGTGGCAGCCAGGTTCGCGCGCCTTCTTCCGCGACCAGCGTGCGGCGCGTGTGGGAGATATTCTCAAAGTGAAAGTGGAAATTGATGACCGCGCTGAGGTGGATAACGAAACCAAGCGTACCCGCGAGAATGACCAAAACGTAGATAACCCGACGCTGGCTGGATTCGAGCGTATTTTGATGCCGGAGGTGACGCCATTGCTCGCGCTGGGCTCCAGCAATGAGACGAATGGTAAGGGCGAGATTAAGCGTGAAGACCGTATCGAAACACAAATCGCAGCGGTGATTACGCAAGTGCTGCCGAACGGC
Organism: uncultured Azospirillaceae bacterium; assembly: GCA_964342335.1. GTDB lineage: Bacteria > Pseudomonadota > Alphaproteobacteria > Rickettsiales > UBA3002 > CAYFFN01. The sequence continues at coordinate 2,828 of CAYFFN010000020.1, read as the reverse complement.
AACTTCGTGATTAGCGGTACGCAGGAAATTCGTGTGAACCATGAAGTGCGTGAGCTTTCGGTGCGCGGTATCGTGCGCCCGCAGGATGTGGATTCGGATAATACGGTGGATTCATCGCAAATTGCTGAGGCGCGCATCAATTATGGTGGCCGTGGTAATATCAGTGATCTGCAAGCGCCACGCTGGGGCCATCAGGTGATTGACGTACTCTCACCCTTCTAGGGAGATAGCTTAAACGTTTTCGGTGTCTTTGCCGCGATTGCGGAGCGCCTCAGCGAGTTCCCAATCGGCACGGCTAAAGCCTTTATCTTTACCTTGAGCGGTTTCAAGGGAAGGAGATTCAGCGGGACCTTCAATTTCTTGCGTGTTTTGGACGCCAAGGGCTGCTTCTAGCTTCTGCATAGCGGATGCATGCTCGGTAGAGGTGTGTTGCACGGGAGTATCTGGCGAGTTGGTTTCGCCCAAGCCACCGGAAAGAGAAGAGCCAATAGCCATTAGGCCTACCCCTGCTTCTTTGATAGAGTGGTATGCTCCAATAACAGAGCCTACTACTTTTTCGTTAATGGCATCACCGACGCGATCCATTATGCCGCCCAAACGGCCTGCAATCATTCGAAGCGGATCATTGCCTGAAACTTGAAATAAACGTTTACTCATTCTGGGAGCCTAACACACAATAGTTAAAATTGTATGAACTAATTATATGCTGCCCAATTGGAAGCTGAAGCACTGGCTGTCATATTGACGCAAGGTTTTGCAGGCTTCGCGTGCTTCTTTTTGCGTTAAGTTGCCGATTTGGGCGCGGTGGATGCTGCCGCCACCGGAAATTGCGATGCGGGCATCGGCTAACTCGGTGCGCGCACGGTTGATGGCGTTGGAGGCAGCCTCCAGCGCGGAGTCTTTGGCTTTAAAGGCGCCGACTTGAATCGCCCATGAGCCTTTTGCTGGCTTGGAGCTGGTGTTTTGTAATGCGGCTAATTTGCTATCCAATGTGTTGGAGCTGCTTTGGGTTGGCTTGGGTGTGTCCGGCTTAGTGCTTGGAATGAATTTGATGATGTTATTGCCTAGGCTCGCGACGGTGATGGGCTTGCGCTCTTCTGCTTTTGCGGCAACTTTGGCTTGGGTTGAGGCGCTTGCCTGCTGAAAGGGTGAGGGCGGTGCAGGGCGCTCTGCGATGGCTTGCTCAAGGCTACGCGGTTTTGGCTCGGGCGTTGGAGCATTGGCAAAGCGCCGCGGTGCATCGCCGCGCTGTGCGAGTGTGTAGAAGTTTCTATCGAGCAAATCTTTCATATGGTCATCGCGCGAGCGGCTGGTTTTGCCGCCCATCACTACGGCAACCAGATTATACCCATCTTTATGAGCAGAGGTGACGAGGTTGAAGCCGGAAGCGTTGATGTAGCCGGTTTTGATGCCGTCTACGCCTTCGTAATCTTTCATCACGTTATTGTGGCCTTTGTAGGTTCGGCCTTTCCAGCGGAATTCGGTTTCTTTGAAGTAATCATAATATTGTGGGAAGTCACGCTTGAGGGCGATGCCGAGTTTGGCCATGTCTTTTGCGGTCGTGTATTGACCAGAATTGGGGAGGCCGTGCGGGTTTTTGAAGACCGTACCCGTCATGCCGAGCTGCCGCGCCATATGGGTCATCTTCTGTGCGAAGCTCCACTCGGATCCGCCTAAATGTTCGGCGAGCACGATGGAGACATCATTCGCAGAGCGCACGACCAATGCACGAATAGCTTGGTCAACAGTGATGGAGTCACCTGTTCTTAGGCTGATATTGGTTTGGGGCTGCTTCGCTGCTTTGCTGGAAGCACGCATGCGCGTGTTCTCATTAATCTGGCCTTTGCGCATGGCATCAAAGGTGAGGTAAAGCGTCATCATTTTGGTAAGAGAGGCAGGGTAACGGCGCGCGCCTGCATCGTCCTGATACAGCACTTCGCCGGTATCAGCGTCGACCACAAGGCCTGCATATTTGCTGTTTGCATGGGCAGGTGTTGTGGCAAATAAAAAGGCGAATGCTAAAGCAAAACAACCAAGTAACGTAACGCGCATGTTCATCCTGTTTGGTGAGGGTGCGATGGTATCAAATCATGTCTTGCCGTGCAAATACTGTGCTAGAAAAACCCACAAAAGTAAAGGTCAGCTTGCGGCCTTGATAAGTTTTTCGAGGCCTTTTTGTCCCCATGCGTAGAACTGAACAGGCACGGCAATACCGCCGCGCTTTTCGTAGAAGTCTTTGGCGTGGCTGTTGGTTTTGAGTGCGGTGAGGGAAATCCATTGGCCGGATTGGTGCATCACTTGTTTGGCGACGGCGGCCATAAGTTTGCTGCCTATTTTGGCGTTGCGCCATTCGTCGCGGATGAAGAGGTCACCCACATGTGCGCCTTGGGAGAGGCTAGAGAGGTCATAGCCAAAATAATAAGAGATGAAGCCAAGTGGCACATCGTCAGACTCGGCGATGAGAAAGAAATAATTGCTGTTATCCGATTCGATGAGGCGTTGGATGGTCTTGGCGTATTTGAGTGCATCGAATGGGGTTTGCGTGCCCTCAAACTCGCAGAGTGCAACGAGCATTGCCGCGAGTGCGGGCGCATCTTGTGGATAAGCCTTGCGAATCGTGAGCTTGGCATTGTCGAACGGGGTGGAATCGGTCATAAGTTTCTCTGATGAATAATAGTATGACCTTAGCCGCCCCAGCCGTGAACGCAAGCCCCGAAAACGAAGACCTCGCCTATCTGAATGGGTTAAACCCCGAGCAGCGCGAAGCGGTGTTGACGACGGAGGGCCCATTGCTGGTGCTCGCCGGAGCGGGCACGGGAAAGACCCGT
>CAYFFN010000019.1:0-16727 GCA_964342335.1 uncultured Azospirillaceae bacterium | reverse complement strand
CGCCAATCATCCCCTGCATCTGCTCGACCAGACGTGTACAAATCGCGAGCCCAAGCCCCGTCCCGCCATATTTACGCGAGGTAGACGCATCGGCCTGCGTGAACTTCTCAAAAATATGTTCCAGCTTATCAGGCGGAATACCAATACCCGTATCATCAATACGAAAATGCAATTCGCTGCGACGGTCACTGATTCGGCGCGATGACACATCCAATTTGATATACCCCTCCCCCGTAAACTTAATCGCATTGCCAATGAGATTCGTAATAATCTGACGAATCCGCGCCTGATCCCCAATCACATAATTTGGTGCAGTAGGACTATAACTATAGGAAAGCTTCACCGGCTTCTCTTTCACCATCGGTTCCAGCAAGCGGATTGTCTGGTGTAAACAGCTATTCAAATCGAACGGCGTTTCCTCCAGCGTCAGCTCGCCCGCCTCAATTTTAGAGAAATCCAGAATGTCGTTCAGCAGCATCAACAACGACTCACCGGACGAACGAATCATATTCACCACATCGCGCTGCTCTTCACTCAAGTGCATATCCTTGAGCAGCCCTGCCATGCCAATCACACCGTTCATCGGCGTGCGCAGCTCATGGCTCATATTCGCGAGGAAATCGCCCTTCGCCTCATTCGCCGCCATCGCCATTTCTTTGGAACGTACCAGCTCAGTCTCAAAACTCTTACGCATGGTAATATCGCGCTCAATCGCAGCAAAATGGGATATTCTTCCGTCTCGCTCATAGATAGGCATAATGCTAATATCAATCCAGTAGGCGCGACCATTCTTGCTGTAATTCACCAATTCACCTTTGAAAGGTTGTCCCGCCTCCAAGCAGCGGCCAATACGGTTGAGCGTATTGCGGTCCGTATTCTCTCCCTGAAAAATGCGCGGCGACAGTCCCACCAACTCATCCGACGAATAACCCGACATTTTGCAGAGCGCGTCATTCACATAGACAATTTTCGCATCCTTATTCGCTTCAGTAACGACAATGCCATCGCCCGCATAAGTAATCACCTGCTCCAGCAAACTGTTCTTCTGCGCCACTTCGTCATACTGCTCTGCCTTGCCGCGCAAAAGTTTGCTTTCTTCAATCGTGTCCTCTAAATCCCGACGCAGCGCTTCGGCTTTCAGCTGGGCCAGCGCCGCTTCACGCTCCGCACTTACTCCCTCACTGTCTTGCCGTTTATCCATCATACTACCTATTCAAAATATCTTGTCGCGTGGTTTCCAAAGTTGCCGCCGCTTCTGCTATAAGCGCCTCCGGCACTCTCAACTCCTCTAACGAAGAGACCAAATGCCCGCACACGGCATCAAAATGGGCATCGCTCAGCCCCTGCTGCACCATCCCAGCATGGGCATGGCGTAGCCCTTTGCCGCTATAATGTAGCGGCCCATCAAATGCCATCATCACAAAGGCAGACTGACTCTTTCGCAAGCGCTCCACATCGATTCCTTCAAAGAAGGGGATGAGCAGCGGATCTGCCAAAATCTTATCGTATAGCTTTACCACCGCAGCGCGCACCGCATCCGCACCACCTATACGTTCATACAAACTATTTTCCGTAGTGCTCATACATGCCTCCCCAATACGAGTTACCTATTGTACGATATGGCGGTGCTCCCAGTCACTGATATAATGCTCAAATGCCTTTTTATTAAACGGCTTTGGCAAAAACCCACCGGCTCCAGAAGATAACGCTTTGACACGATTGTCTAAGAAGCTATTTCCACTGAACATCACTACCGTGCATTCCGGATCAAGGCTGTGGATATGGCTCAGCACCATAAACCCGTCCGCATCCGGTAACCCAATATCTAGGAAAACGATATCCGGCACAACCAATAAGTGTTTCTCAATCCCCTCTGCGGCATTGCGCGCCGTTGAGAGCGGGTATTTATCCGCAAGGGCATTGCGGGCGATGCGACGCGCAATCGGGTCATCATCAATCACCAGAATATGCGGCACTTCGCGGCCTTCACGGCTATCGCAGATTGTCATCCAATTATCCAAGAAATCACCCGCATGCGGCATCAGCATGTGAGAGGTCTGCGAGACTTGCTCCAAATCCACCTCATTGCGCTTGAGCTCACCCAGATGGCGCTCTGCAAATTCAATCACCAGCGAGCGTTCCTCGCGCAGATTAAACGAGTGGCTTTGCAACTTGGGGAACTCACTCCCCACCGTGCGCGCCAGCTCTTCCATGATGGGCTGCATCGAGAAATCATGTACCGGATTCTGGTAAAAGGCGAAGAGCGAACCATCGCGCAGGCACAGAATCGTCCCCTCTTGGAACGGACTGACCGTTCGTAATGTACGCGCCACTTGGAAGATTTCCTTCTCATTAAGCGGCCATTTCTCGTCTTCATCGACCATCACGCGCAGACCATACCAGCCCTCCCAGCTCAAGGCATCCGCCTGTAGGCTAATCGCGATTTCGTTTAGGAACATATCCGCATATTTAGGTGTCTGAATTATTTGCATTGCTGCCTCCATTTACTTCTGTTGGTTTGGTCCATCCTGACCATTAGGCTCTAACGGCCTCTGTATATTTTGGGTGTTTCTTTGTATACTCCAGCAACTTAATCTGGGTGAACGGCTTGCACACAAACCCCTTCGCACCCAGCTGCTGCGAGAGCAATATATCCTCGCGAAAGCTATGCGCGCTCAACATCACCGCATAGGTCTCGCTGTCTAGCGCCATCATCTTCTTCAGCACATCATGCCCAGAGATATCCGGCAGGCCAATATCGAGGAACACAATATCCGGTTCAAAATCGACATACTTCGCCAGGGCATCCATGCCACTTTCCGCCTCAATCACGTCATAGTCATCGGCCAACTTATTCTTGGCCATACGACGGCTCAGCGGATCATCCTCTACGAGTAATATACGTAACAGGGGCGCCGAACCCTTCGCGTGTGTGGTCACACCCTCGGCCACGGCAGTTGGGGAAGTGGGAGCATCATTGGCCGCGCCCGAGGGGGTGTTCTTTGTATGCAGCGTCTTTAGTAGCTTGCGTTCTGCAAGCTCTTTCGCTGCATCCATTTGTTCCGATAATAGAGTAATATGTGTGAAGCTTTCTGCCTGCTCGGCGGACATTGCATCGGCAAACATATAGCGTAAATTATACGCAATCTCGTCGAGCACATCCTGACATGCCGCTGAAGCTAATAGCAGCAAGTCATTGTCTTCACACATATATAACTCACAGTTAGCTGACTCAACTTGCTGGCCAATTGTATTAGCTGCAATATTGGTTGCATCTTTTTGTGCAATACGCGCATTCAGGGTCGACAGGCGGTACTGCACCAGCACCCATTGCGCTTGCTCGAACTCAGTGAGCTTACTCAAGCGTTGCTTCAACTGAAACTCTGCTCCGTGTTTGACTAATTTCATGCCTGCCTCCATGTGTTTGTTGTTTTTGCTGGCTTATGATTCATTTTCCCACCCTGCTATTTTTTTCTCAACAAAATCATTAAAAGACTGAATTACGTAGATATAAATCGTTTCTGCGCTGCACATAAGGCCAGTTATTCACATCGCTTTTCCCGTTATGGGATTCTTGTTTTGGGAATAATGCTTGCTATTTTTCTATTTTGGGATAGTCTAGCGAGGTAACTGAGGCGCATTATGTCCAAAATCCTTGTCGTAGAGGACGATCAAGTCCAACGCACCCTGCTCTGTAAATTGCTAGAGAATGGCTTGGGTTTCCCCACCATTCAGGCTGCTAACGGCGCCGAGGCGATCTATTGGGTCAAAGAAGATACGGAAGAGGAAATCTCCGCTGTCCTCCTCGACCTCGAAATGCCAGAAATGGGCGGGAAGGAATGCTTACCACGCCTCTTAGCTGAACGACCAAAACTTCCTGTCATCGTGCTTACTGCTAGCAACAATGCCGAAGAGGCCATTGAATTGATTCAAATTGGTGCGGCCGACTTCATGACCAAGCCGGCTAACAAAGAACGTTTGCGCGTCTCTTTAACCAACCTACTCAAGCTCCACGAACTACAAGAAGAATTGGGGCGTATCAGCCGTCGTAGCGAGGGCAAAACCCTCTTCTCCGATTTAATAGGCTACGACAAGGGCCTCAAAAACACCGTCAAGCTGGCCATGCGCGCCGCCCAATCCGACGTCACCGTCATGCTTGCCGGGGAAGGCGGGGTTGGTAAAGAAATGCTCCTCCACGCCATCCATGGTGAGAGCGAACGCGCGGGCAATCCTTTCGTGATGGTCAATTGCGGCACCCTTACCGACGTAGACTCCGCCAAGCGCGCCCTCTTCGGCGCACGCGTGCGTACCAAAAAGGGCGATTACCGCATCAATGCCGGCGCGTTTACCAAAGCGGCAGAGGGCACTATCTGTCTCGACGAAGTAGGCGAGCTGCCCATGGAGGCGCAAACCGCGCTCTTCTATACCTTAGAGCGCAAGAACTTCCTTCCCGAAGGCTCGGAGGACCGCCAGCCGGTTAAGGCGCGTATCATCGCCACCTCCAGCCGCGACCTCTACGAGATGGTGCAAGCCGGCCTCTTCCGCGAGGACCTATATTACCGCCTGCATGTTTTCCCCATCCTCATGCCGTCTTTGCGCCACCGGCGCGAGGATATCGAACCGCTGGCCATGTTCTTCCTCAAGCGCCACGCCGCGACCGAGCAAAAGACCATCACCAGCTTTGACGGCCCCGCACGCCGCTGGCTCAACACCCATGACTGGCCTGGCAACGTCCGCGAGCTGGAAAACGCCGTCTACCGTGCCGTGCTGCTTTGTGACGGCGACAAAATCGGCATGGAGCAGATCACGCCCTTCCATTTCCAGCAGCACAATGTCGCCACCTCTCCCGGCCAGCCTTACGTCCCGCCCGTTTCCTCCAGCGATTACATCCCGCTGCTAGATGAATCCGGCGCCATCCGTTCCATGGAGGCCATCAAAATGGATGCGATGGACAAAGCTTGGGCCCATTGCGAAAAGAACACCGTCAAAGCCGCCGAAGCCCTAGGCATCGGCAAATCCACCTTCTACCGCAAGCGCGCGGAAGCTGGTGATAGCTAATATCCACATTATACATACAAGTTGCGAATGATTCTCATTACTATTGACATGTGCACATGACCTGTCTATCTCGTCATTCTTATGAACGCACTCGCCACATCTAATAACCAAATAGAGCAACGCATAGCAAAGGCCTACCCGGCGCATATCGCGCCAATTGCGGATGCTAAGCGCCTCACGCTGCTGCGCGAACTCGTCTATCCATGGTGGCCAGAACGCAAACGCGAAGCGGCCATCCATATCTTAGCGACGGCACAAGGCTATCAACGCATATACCAGACACTAGCGGACACGCTCTGCCCAGAAGGCACGCTAGGCAGTCTACTGCAACGCCATATTGCCAAAGCACTGCCCGAACTTTCCGCGCAAGATGTGGAGACGGCCGCATGCAGTTATTTAGCAAACCGCAGGGACGACCTGCTTTCCATAAGCGCCGCCATGCATCCACAAGGCCCCTTAATACAGGAAGCCATCGCACTGAGCGAAGCCATACGCCGCGGTGAAATCAACCCAGATCACTTTTTTGCACCAATCGAGCAAGCCAGCGCGCCCCCCAATGTATCCGCAAAAATAACGCGCATCCATAACTACGCCAACCATGCCTTCAGCTTGGCTGGCAATGATAGCGCCGCACATGCGCTAGCTTACACGGTAGGGCACAGCGCGCTACACGCGCATATTGCGAGCTGTTTTCAACAAAATGGCGCGGCTGCGCGCGTGATAGCGCATAAGCTGCATCACACATTACCGGATGTACCCATGCAAACCGCTCTGGTCGTGGCCAACCACTATTGCGCAGAACGGATGCAATTGGCGCTCATTGACGTCGATACGCTACGCCTACCCTCTTCGGGCAAGGGATACCGCCCCCATCACCACCCACGCCCGCAAACGCACATACAATCAGACACTATCCAAGAGCACGACATCATCGAAGCGATGGTGCACGCCCTTATGCATATTCATTAAAAATAGAAAAACACTAGGAAACTGGAGCGAGTGATGGGCTGAATGAGCCAAAGCCAAGCTGGGAGCTTGGCGGCGCGATTGAAGCGCAAGGACTTACTGAGCTGAACGGAGTGTAGGCGAAGTCTAGTCCGCAGCTGGGGCAGGAATCGAATTGCCCGCCTACGTTACGGCGAGACATATTGGAGAAAGTTTTGGAGCGGGTGATGAGATTCGTAATTATCTTATAACAATCTGATATTGATATGATAGAACATTTCGCAAAACAATTACTGCCCCCATAATTGCCCCCAAGAAGCCACCCCAATTTACTCAAAGACAACTTAGACACTAGGCAAAAAGTACTAATAAAATACTAGTGTAATTGCTTTATCCGCGCTGTATGTCTTGTGATGCTGTCATGTCACCCACGATTTGCATGGAAACATCTTCAGGATTGGCCTCATATGCTGCCCTGGCGGCTTGCAGTTCTTCTTGATTGATGACTCCATCTCTATCCGCATCAATAAAAGCCTGCACTTTCTGGACGGTCTCGCTGTCTAGCTCTGACGATGTGTAATTCCGCTTGCCGACAATCTCAAATGAGCTTAGATATTGGCCAATTGCTTCTACAGGGCTGGGAGGCTCTATGCCATAACGTTGTTCGAACACATCTAATGCAAATTCTACGAGTGCATCAGGGTCATTTCTTAATGCCCGCAGCGCCGCGTTCATATCTCGATTTGCCGCACCAAGTTCCGCACGTGCCACGTTTCTTGCGTTCGCAAGATCACGGTCATGTGTTCGGTTATGGCCAAGTTCTCTTAATTCGTCTGCAGCCTCTGTTCTTGCGGCTACTGCATCGAAATAGTTTTGCACCAATGGCGGTAGATTCTCATACTCTTGCACAGGAATATCCTGAATCATTCCCACCAATCTGTTTGTGGGAATCATTTCTACGAGCTGACGTGCGGTTTCACGGTCATCCGATACCATAGAGAAAAATTCCTTTTGGTAGGCACGCACTTGGTCATCGCGCTGACTTTCAAGGCGGTCATCCGTCTCTCGGTAATGGCTGAAAGCGTTATATCGATTGTCGTGCCATTGATTAGAGGTGTGGTTGAAATATCTATTTTCCGCCACTTCTCGGCGTTGTGCGAGGTCATAAAGCTCTAATAATGGCTCTGGCACATCACGTCTATCCGTCTCAAGCAATGTGTTATACGCAAAGTTGGCATATTGCTCGGACCTTGCGGTGCTGGCTATCATGGATGGGTTGAGCATTTCATGTACTTCAGGTGAAAGCTGATGACGGTCAGAAAATTCACGGAAGGCTCGGTAAGCTTCATATTCCACCGCAGGAGTGGTTATAAGTGCAAACGGCGTAGGGTCTGCGGCTAACACCTCCATTTGCGCGTAAATAGGACGGAATGTCTCCAGATACTCTGCATGCTGCTCAGGCGTTAGTTCTCCTGCCTCCAAAAGGCCGTCCGCGATGCGTTCATTCAGGTCATTCGCCCACATCGTCAGGCCAACGCCGCCTGCTGTAAGCACAGCGCCCACCACTGCGCCTTTAGACAATGCTGAGCCAATTTTTCCAGCGCGCAGTAACCGTGCCGCTTCTGCTAGCTCCCGCAGGTCACTAAGCGTAACTGTTCTCACTAGTTCTGCCGTTTGCTCCAAACGGGTAGTAGTGCGTGCGGCATCCGTTGTATTATCTGCCATTTCCGCGATAGGTGCGGCTGGTGGAGGACTTGCTTCGGCTGCAGAAGCACCCCTCCTTTGACCATCTTGCGCTAGTCTCTGCTCTTCTGTCGGTTGATGCTGGAATTGTTGTTGCTGCTGGGGCATTTGCATTTGTGTTCCATTCTCAATACCTAGCACAGAGCTGATATTACCTTGCGTTATGGTATCTGTGGGATTCGCATAGAGATAAACTCTGCCATCTTTTGTAGCAACTTTGACGTTCAGCCCCTGCGAATCAGCCCAACTTTGCGCATGCTCTGCGTTTCTAACATAGCTTGTTACATCAAGCCTCGCTACTTCACCACCAAACGCTTCCGAAGTATGTCGTTGCCAACCAGCAGCAGCTATACGGGCAGTATTAGTAGCACCCGTTCTTACTACATCGGATGCATCAGCTAGTATACGATCTACACGTGTCGTATCAGCTGACCGCACGCGCAAAGCAAAGTCTCCTCGCCCGAAATCACTTTCTGGCAGTTCAACAACCGTATCGATCCCTAAATCGTCGAAGGCCAATTTTAACGTTTGCAAATCCCCGCCCCTAAACATAATGCTCTCACCGCGATTGGTAGGAACTCTCTCTACACGGCTTCGTTGCAACATCTCTGAAAACGTTAGACCCGAAGCATCTAAGACTGCACGTCGATTTATTGCTGTATTCGTTGCTTGTTGTGCTGCTGTATCACCTATATCTGTATATAAATATACTTGGTCACCTTTGTTAATGGCCCTTACGGCTAAACCTTGGCGTTCAGCCCAGTCTTGCGCGGCTGTTGCATGAGGGAATGTGTCTGTCACTTCTAAACGTGCAACGGGACCCCTTTCGAGTGAAGAATGATGACGTTCCCAACCAGGAGACAACTCTGCAGGAGGGCGGCCAAACCCAGAGATAGCATCTCCAACAGCGGCTACTTTTGCCTCAAAAGCTTCAATGGCACCCGCAATCATACCTCCTGAGCGACGGTAAGCACTCGTCTGAATTCGTTGGGGAGCTGGGCCATTACCTACTACAGCATCTAGTGCATATGCCCTGGCCATATCTGCCACTTCTGCAGATTGTCTTTCTCCGGCCCCTACTCCATCAAATGCATGAAGCACCAATGTTTCCCCTGGCTGATGCTGTGCAGACATAATGATGATATCATCAGGCTTGCCCTCAAAAGCTGCGCCACCATAAGCTGCTTTTTGGAAAGATGCAGAAAAGTTAGGATCACTTACATTGAGGCCATTTGACCTAATCAATTCTTCCAAGTACGGCTGTATTTCTGCTGCACCGTCTAAGCGGCCATATAAACCGTCAGAGGCTGTTACAATTCTTGGGTTTGGGCCAACTTGCGCCTCTATATCAGCCCAGCTGTAGGTTCTCTCAATATCGCCAGTGCCTGGCGATCCCGGCTGAATAAAATTGGCAACTGCCTGTCCACCGGCACCTTGTGTATCATTAAGCACGAAAACACGCCCATCTTGGCCAACGGCAAACACTACCGCATCACCAGCAGCGCGAATAGCAACTCCATCATCCGAGAATGCGACGCTTGCTCCAACAATAGCGGCATTAAAATCTAATGCATTACCAACATAATCTTGAGCAGGAAGTGAGCGAATCCCTTCATAGGTGTAACCTAGAAGACTACTGAGCCTTTGACGAGTTGTACTTCCACTAAAGCGTATACCGACACCATTATCCTCGTTCACACCAGTGTAGCGAGGTCCACCTGACCTTGCACCTGAAATCACTCCATCACTAAAAAATTCAGAAGGCCCCTGTCTGTCCACTTCTAAATCAAATGCTACATATCTTACATCGTTTGGCATAACGTTTACCTCACTAATACTCAGCATACCGCAAAGTTATTAACAAACAGTTAAAATGCATTATATTTACTCATTAATTACCACTCAAACGCAATCACCGTTTCGCTAAACCGTTTGGTTTGTTCATAGTTTGATAGCTGGCCGTAGCTATTCAGAGTCGTATCAATGGAGGAATGGCCGAGTGATTGCCGCACCGCATTGAGAAATTCGGGCTTTTGCCGCTCCGCGAAGCGTGCCATCGTGTGGCGGAAGCTATGCGGGTTTATATATTCCATCTCCGCTGCTTCAAACACCCGCTTAAAAATGTCGCGAATGGTTGTATCGGATTTTATCTCATGCAGCGTAAGCGTCTTATCCAACAAATTATGCTGATTAAATCGTGCGGATATTTGCGGAAATAGCGGCTCTGTCTTTTTGAACCCCTGTGCGCGTAAATACTCCATCCACTCTAATACATTGCGTTTTATATCCTCTGGCAAGGGCATGAAGTTGGCTTGGCGTTGTTTGGCAAACTTCACGCTCATATCCTTGGGATGCACAAAGATGAAGTATTGGCCATCTTCCTGCACGAGGTTTTTTATCTTTACTGTGCGAAGCTCCCCTATACGCAGGCCGCATAATGCTTGCAGCGATGCCATCGCCCTATCACGCTTATCCTTTACCGTGTTACTGGGCATGTTACGTATTGCAGTGATTATCTGTTCATATTTATAGGCCATTTTATACTCCTTAGATTTTGCCGTGCGGCGTTGGTTGTTGGTTAGTCCTAGATACTGAATATGATTGTAGCTGATGCTAGATTTGTAGCCGCGTTGCTCCTTGAGCCATATCAGAAATCCCCGCAATGCTCTCAGATTGTCATCAATGTAGCTAAGTGATTTGTCATCTGCGAGCAGCTGATTGATGTATTTCTCCGCCACCATTTCACTAAAGGTTTTGAAACTCTCAAACGCTGTAAAGCGTTCATAGTAACGCAAATGCTTTAGCTCTTCATTGACGGTCTTTGCATCTTTCCTTCCGATACGCTTTAGATGAATACGGTATTTGTATTTCATCCGCTCATTTATAGCGTTAAAGCGTGTGTCGCGCTCATTGCTCATGGTTAGAATAACTCATGCTGAAATGACTCACTTTGCTGCGCTTTAGTCTGTGCAAGCAAGTGAGTGTTTACGGTGGAGGCTTCACAATCATATAATTTCAAAACATCAACCACGGTGAAGATTCTCTTGAGGGAGGGAACGTCATCCAACTTCACTCCCTTATTCATCGTATTTTTGCAGTCAGGGCATAGTGCCTTCATGCTGGTGAGATGGCCTCGCTGCGTGAATTGAATCTCCCGCTTATATGGCTTTCTCACGTCACGGCACTTGAAGCAGAACATTTCATCCCGCGCGGTCTTTTGCTTGCCAGATGCATTCTGCTTACCAAGAAACCGCTTCAGCTCATGCCCAAATACCAAGAAGGGTTTTTGCCCATCTATTGTGGCTAGGCCGTTTTTAATCCAGCCATGCACTGTGCGCGGGTGCAGCTTGGAGTCCTTATACAAGCCACACACCTCATCAATATCATACGCGTACCAGTATTTGATGCGCTTCAATGGATAGTTTCTTTTGCCCATAGCGAAGCCCGCCTACGCATCATCACCATTGAGAGAATCTATCAAGGCGCGAATATCTTCCACTCGCCACGCGGTAGTGCGCTCGCCCAGTTTCACCGCTTTTGGGTATTCACCTGATTTTACCTTTGCCCACCATGTGGAGCGGCCAACAGGAATAAGTTTTAGAATTTCTGGCAAGCGAAGGAAGCCTGCTTCAGGAAGTGTAATTTTATCGGTCATTGTGTTTCCTCGTTCGTTAAGACACGAGGCAATGTTACAAAACATAAATACAGAAGATACATGCTAGCACGCGCAATGTATCGTTTAGCGGCAAAGATTACATTTTGCGGGCAGACCGTAATTCTTTCTCACTCTGCCTTATCCAATCATAGAGCGTTCTATGTTTAACAGGCACGAGCTTCAACTCATAGGCCGCATCAGTAGCTTCGCTCATGTTTTTATAATTTTCTTTATTCTTTGCGTACCACTCTTGGACTTGAGCTTTCATGTCGTGGTTTTCTTTATGTGAAGCAAGCGCACCTTTTCTCGCAAAGTTCTCAATTGCTGTTTCTTCACTAGCAAGCATCAGCAAACTTTCACCCGTAACCCCTAGATAATAAAAAGCTTGAGTAACATAGTGCCATGCCATGGTGGTAATTTTATCTTTTTTTATAGTATCAGTTTTCATTGCATCTATTGCATATCCTATTGCCATCATGGCTGCGACTGGTGCGCGAGGGGTCTCGGTATGAAGTTTTCCGTAAGCACCCGCATCAACATCATCCGCGATAGAATCGCCATGACTTACAACAGAGTCATCAGCCAGCATGTCCATCACTAGGCTGTCTTCGCGCTCCAGCAAAAGAAATTCTGAAGCCCTTTCTATAATCATTGCCGCATAAAAACTGGGTGTTTTATTGCCTGCCTCAGGGTATTCGCCTTCTGCATACTCTCTGCTTTGGTCATGAAACCACATATCTTTTCTCATTTGATTACCTCCAAATAATCCGCCCATTCCTGCATCATCTTAGTGCGCTCAGCAAGAAACTTGGTGCGGTCATAGGCTGCTCTTAGCTTATTACCCTTGCTATGCGCTAATTGTAAGTCTGGCACTTCATAGCGATAACCAAGCACTTCCATTATGGTAGTCATCGCTAAAGCCCTAAAGCCGTGAATGGTTGCCGTGCCTTGATACCCTAGCTTATACAGCGCACGCAACATGGTATCTTCGTGCATGGGCTGGCGAGGCTTCTGCACGCTAGGGAACACCCATTCCCTATCACCATTCAGCTCTTTCAGCTCTTCAAACAAGGCAAGCGCTTGCTTAGAGAGCGGCACAATGTGCTCTTTCTTCATTTTCGTGCGCTCTGCGGGAATCGTCCAAACCTTCTTCTTAAAGTCCAACTCATCCCATCGGGCATGGCTCAACTCTGCTTTGCGCGTGAAGGTCAGGGTCATTAGCTTTAACGCAAGGCATGTTTGTCTAAACAGTCGTGCTTCATTGCTATCAATCTTCGCAAGATACTCTGGCAACATTTCAAGCGGCATAGACTTAAAATGCTCTACAGGCTTGGTTTGCAACGCATCCACTATATCAGGTGCGGGATTATAGCTGGCCTTGCCTTGTGCGATAGCATAGCGGAAAATCTGCCCTGCATATTGCCGTAAGCGCTTAACCGTATCCAGCGCCCCTCTTTGCTCCACAGGCTTCAAGGCTTCAATCAATACAGGTGCAGTCACAGACTGAATAGGTAACTTCCCGATTTTCGGGAACAGGTTCATTTCCAGCCTATCTACAATGTTTTTGTGTGTCTTAGGCTTAATCTCGTGACGCTTCTTTTCCAGCCAATCCCTAGCAATTGACTCAAAACTATTCGCCGTACTCACGGTCTTGAGTATTTTTTCTTCCAGCTTCGCTACAGAAGGGTCGATATTCTCATCGAGAAGTATTTTTGCATCTTCACGCTTCTTTCGTGCATTTTCCAATGTCACGGTTGGGTATTTACCAAGGCTAATACGCTTTTCCTTGCCCCCATACCTATACTTCAAACGCCATAACCTACTGCCTTTAGGTGATTTATTGGTCGCGGGCATTACCTCAAGATACAGCCCTCCCCCATCGAAAAGCTTGTAAGACTTTTCCTTTGGTTTTGCGTTTCTAATCTTTACATCGTTCAGCCTCATAGGGGGCAAGTGTGGTTATACTTCCAAAACATGCCCCCATTCTTGCCCCTATTGGGGGCAGATGTCAATAAACCAGATTAGACGGGATAAGATACCATATTCCACAAACCCCTCTCTTATGGCCATTTTCAGGATTTATTCAGACCACATAAGAGGGAGTTTTGGAGCGGGTGATGAGATTCGAACTCACGACATTCACCTTGGCAAGGTGACGCTCTACCCCTGAGCTACACCCGCTCACCAAATGAGGTAGGACGGGAAAATAGCGTGGCTCGCGTAAATTGCAAGCGTTTCTATGCAGAAAAATAACAATCGTGAATTTTCCTGCATTTACGGCCCCTTTATACCCTCTCACACTCAAGCATATAGAGGCTTTACCGCGAGAGTGACATGCTCTGCTTGTTCGTAACAAACAAAAGGAGACTAATCATGTTACAGCTCGCATTAATGTTTTTCGTCGTAGCCATTGTGGCTGGTGTAATGGGCTTTGGTGGCCTAGCCGCAGCAACTGCAGGTATTGCAAAAATTCTATTCTTTATCTTCTTGGCACTCTTTGCCCTGTCGCTCGTGATGCACGTAGCGCGCAAAGTGGATAGCACGGTCGATAATCTCTAATTGAGACATACACGCTCCCTAAAAGGGCACCTTCGGGTGCCCTTTTTTATTGGCTGCGCATTCAAATTACGCTAATTTCAATCCATGCAAAGTGCAATGGACCCTCTACTTCTCGAATTACTGGTGTGCCCCAAAAGCAAAGGCACCCTCACCTACGATGCGGAGGCCAGCGAACTCATCTGTGAAGCCGCCAAACTCGCCTACCCCGTACGCGACGGCATTCCGATTCTGTTAGTTGAGCAAGCGCGTAGCCTTAGCCAATAAACATCCGCAAGAGGAGCGCGGTAAACTCTGCGGGTCTGGAGTAGCGTTTTCAGCCTCGGCATAACACGAAAAGCGGTCACCTCCATTTTCCATACATGCACTCATAGCCTTGCCTTGAGCATCCTCCAGAGCACGCTGTTGATTGACCGCTTGGGTTACTTGGCAAATATCGGCCTCCTCTAAAGCCTGAACAAATGCTTCAATGGTTAATGGCCCTGTATCCAAGCCGATATTAGCACGCATAATCTCCGCATTCGTTTTTAAATCTCGGTGCTGATAACCTTGCCAGCTATTATCCAATATTTCCCTAATTACATCGGAGTAAATATCCACGTTCTTTTCCAGAAAAGGTATATCGATATGCTTTCCTCCGACACTGCCAAATTCCTCAACCATTTCACCACGATTTTCGAGGATGCCATCAATAGCGGCCTTCACTTCCCCTTCTGTTACATAATCAACCATTACTCAACTCCTGTATTTTGCTCTCCATTCAAAATACAGGGGGGGGGGGTTAACAAATCGTTAAAATTTGAGACGTTTTTGCGAACCGTCAATAAAAAAGCCCGCAACCATATGGTCACGGGCTTTGTGCTTGCTTACCGAAAGACGAGTGGGTTAGCACCAGCCTTTTTTGGCATGGCCGGGAGGACAATGTTTGCCGCTATGCCCTCCATCAAATTCGATTTCGTAGCCATTTCCTTCGATTTTAGCGTCAGGTGTCTTCACTTTGGCGGTACAGCCTACCGACGCCATCAGAATGATGCTTAAACACGCAATATGAGGGATACGTTTCGTTTCCATAGCCACCTCCTCTAGCAATTATCTTTGGATACGCGGCCCGGCGCACAATCACGGTTCCACGTATAGTCACTGTCCGGGCGTTCTCCGTCACGGTCATAAATCACATATCGGCCATCACGGTAGACATAGACATCGCCTTCATCGCCCTCATAGGAGCGCGTGCGCTCGCCATATTTATTGTAATGGGTTTTCGGATCGCTGTAATCATCTGCCTCATACGGGCCTTTAGCGTCATGCTTTGCATCTTTATGCATATGCACATCGCCATGTGCGTGCCCATGGTGAGGCGTGTGTGCTGGGGCACAGGCTGCTACGCCGGCCGTAAGTGCTGCGAGGGTTAATAGCTGTTTCATGGTTCTTCTCCATTTCTTTTGTTCACGTATGCCACCATTCAGCATTCGATGTAAAAAAGAGAGAGGGAGAGCGCACCAAATGTATAAAGGCGCGATAAATGGTTTGGCGCTACAGCGCAGTTTTATAGGTTTTCTCGTCCAACAAGAACATCAACGGTGCGCGTTCTTTCGCACCTTCGAGCGCGTGATATTGCTTGTTCAAACTCTCTACTTGCTGCGTGTGACGCCGCACATCCGCCTCCGTCGCACCCATATTCCCCACCGCCTGCATACAGAAGGAAAGGGTTTGAATCCTCACCTGACGGCTAAAGATATCATTCTTCACGCCACGAAAGCCCTCAGAGACCTCATTAGCGCATAGTTGGGCCTTAGACACATTCATCCCCGGCTCATCCACACTCCCTATGCTCAGGCTCAAATAATAGCCGCCTATGGCAATAGAAATAAGGGTGGAGAGGAGAAAGAGGCGTATCATGGGCCCGAGTATAGCAGAAATAGGAGGAAATGCGATAACAGTGAAGCCCCCCATTTCTGAGGCATTTTCGTGCGAAAATTTTACGTTTTGAGCGTAGCAGCGCAGCGTAGCGGGAGCTACGTAAGCAGCGCAGGCGAAACATGTGTTTAGCCGCAGTTATAAAGATGTGATTTTTGTGTGTGGGTTTGAGCGAAAAGTGAGCGCTTTTCGGAGCCGGAGCGCAGCGTACGTCCATACGTGAGCACCGGAAGCCGAAAATGCACGCTTTGCAGCCAAGAATAGCTTTGGCCAGTAGGCCAATCTTTAGTGCGCGAAGCGCTTAGTTCCATTGCGTAGGCCAGTAGGCCGAAGCAGGGAATTAACGTAAAAGGACACAAAAAAGCCCGCTTAAAAGGGCTGGCGACGACCTACTCTTCCACACCTTAAGATGCAGTACCATCGGCGCTAAGGGGTTTCACGGTCGTGTTCGGGATGGGAACGTGTGGGGCAACCCTTGCTATAATCACCAGCCCGTCTAAACGGGCTTTTTGTTCAGTTGGCAGTTTCAGCCTTCAGTAATCAGTTAAAACTGACTCCTGACCACTGGCAACTAACCACTGATAAGAATAGGTTTTCTGATTGTTGATGCTAGTTCTAGCGAACTTCTCAACGCTCAGAGCAAAACAGCGAACTGCTTTGTCCTGCATATGAGGAGTATCGGCGACTCACGAAATCATTTAAAATTAAGCCAATCGGATTATTAGTACTGGTTAGCTTCA
Source organism: uncultured Azospirillaceae bacterium (assembly GCA_964342335.1). GTDB lineage: Bacteria > Pseudomonadota > Alphaproteobacteria > Rickettsiales > UBA3002 > CAYFFN01. The sequence continues at coordinate 113 of CAYFFN010000019.1, read as the reverse complement.
CACATTACTGCGCTTCCACACCCAGCCTATCAACGTGGTGGTCTACCACGGTCCTGATGGGGAAAACTGGTTTCGAGGTGGGTTTCCCGCTTAGATGCCTTCAGCGGTTATCC
>CAYFFN010000018.1:0-16918 GCA_964342335.1 uncultured Azospirillaceae bacterium | reverse complement strand
CCGAAGCGTTCGGCGGGGATGTTTGCGGTGATGCGCGCGGATTGCTCTTCGTTCAGCGCATCGGTCATCGGGGTTTTGATGAAGCCGGGTGCGACACAGTTCACCGTAATGCCGCGAGACGCGACTTCTTGCGCGAGGGCTTTACTCATACCGATCATACCCGCTTTGGATGCGCAGTAATTCGTCTGACCCGGATTACCCATTACGGCTACGACAGAGGCGATATTGATGATGCGGCCAGAGCGCTGCTTCATCATACCGCGCAACACGGCTTTGTTTAGGCGGTGCGTGGCAGTCAGGTTGATGGCGATGACATCGTCCCACTCATCTTCTTTCATACGCATAGCGAGATTGTCTTTGGTCACGCCCGCATTGCAGACGAGAATATCCAACCCGCCGAGTGCTTCTTCGGCTTGCTTGGGCAGGGCGTCTACAGCCTCCAAATCGGTGAGGTTGCAGGGGAGCACGACGGCGCCCTCTAGCTCCGCCGCGAGCGCATCCAGCTTCTCTTTGCGCGTGCCTGAAATAGCGACTTTCACGCCTTGCGCATGCAGCTTGCGGGCAATCGCCTCGCCAATGCCGCCGGTTGCTCCAGTGATGAGTGCTTTTTTACCTGTTACTTCACACATAGTGTTTCTCCTTGTTTAATTGCTCCTGCTCCGACCTACTGGTCTCCGCAATGAGCCTAAGCCCTGCGGGCACTAAAGATTGGCCTACTGGCCAAAAGGGTTTGTATTTTATTATGCCGCTTTCGCGAAGCTTTCCAAATCTTCCGGTTTGCCGATATTGGTTACGGCAATCTCTTTATTGATACGGCGCACGAGGCCGGCGAGTATGTTGCCATGGCCTACTTCGAGCATGCTGGTCACGCCTGCGGCGGCCATTGCCTCTACCGATTCTACCCACCGCACGCGTCCGGTTACCTGACGTACGAGCAAATCGCGAATGTCATTTGCGGCTTGGGCAGGGGCAGCGGTCACGTTCGCCATCACGGGCACGACGGGGTCATGCACCTCTGCTTTGTCTAATGCTTCGCGCATTATCTCTGCGGCGGGCGACATCAACGAGCTATGAAAGGGCGCGGAAACAGGCAGCGGAAGCGCACGCTTCGCGCCTTTGGTTTTAGCGAGTTCCATCGCAGCTTCGATGCCTTTGGCCGAGCCGCTGATGACGACTTGGCCGGGGGAGTTATCGTTTGCAACATCGCAAATCTCATCCACGCCTGCGGCTTCAATCGCGATTTGATCCACGTCTTCCAAAGACAGGCCAATAATCGCCGCCATGCCGCCTTGGCCTTCGGGTACGGCGGCTTGCATCGCATCGCCACGGATACGCAGCAGCTTGGCCGCATCGGCAAGCGAGAAAGCTTTCGCGGCAGTCAGCGCGCTATATTCTCCGAGGGAGTGACCCGCGACAAAGGCCATCTTGCTCACATCAAACCCACATTCTTGCTCCAGTACACGTAGGGCAGCGACCGAGCAGGCCATAATAGCCGGCTGGGCGTTGGCGGTGCGGGTGAGCTCGGCTTCATCCTCGCCCCACATAATCGCGGAGAGCTTTTGACTCAGCGCGTCATCGACTTCTTGAAACACTTCTTTCGCAGCCGAAAAACTTTCAGCGAGTGGCTTGCCCATGCCTAAGGTTTGTGAGCCCTGTCCCGGGCAGATAAGTGCGGTGGTCATAGTGAACTCCTTTTTAATTGCTCCTGCTCCGCACTTCTGTGCTACGCAATGAGCCTAACGCCTTCGGCGACTAAAGATTAGCCTACTGGCTAAAGTTGGTTTGGGTAGTGGTATAGGAGCGCGTTAGAAATTTTGCAACCTGTCATAATTCTTTAATATATTTCATATAGCTAGTATCTCCTATGCTTAAGGAATGATTTATGCGGGCAACGAATAAAGTTAATCTCGATCAGTTTAGCCCCGAAGCGCTAAACGAGGCAAAACGGGTTTTGCGCGGGGAATCCAGCCTGTTTGGTTTTGATGGGAATGGAAAGCTCTCATTGCTGGATAGAGAGATTGCCACGCAAGATGCGGCGTCCGATTGGAAAGGGGCAGAAGAGGGTGAGCTGCCAGAAAACAATAATTTTTCTAACCACGAGGCAGAAGTAGTATTGGCCACCATTGCTTTGGTTGCTGATAGGTTATCAAACAGTCGATATGCGGCATCTATCGGAAAGAAAATGCATGTTTCGGTCAAAGTGCGGCATATGCATAGTGCATTATTCTTTGGTGAGGATGGGTATTCAGGCGATGTTTACGGAAGAAATACACTAGGCCAAGAAGAGGGCGCTTTAGAGCGCAATATGGAAGGCTTGAATGAGAGCCTGGCGCGTTTGGAAGAGTTAGCAAAAAGCCCTGTTATTGATGATTCTTCTACATGGCGTTTTACGAGAGAAGGGGTGGATGAAATGACACATAATGACCCACGTCTTTTAGCAAAGGATGCACTAAGCCACGCAAAGGCGATTAAGCGCGATTTCCCGGAGGATTATATGCGCTTGCACAATCAATTTCCTCAAACGGTTAATTTTATTAAACTCTCACAAGAGATGGCGCCTCTACTAAGCTCTCACGGTAAAGAAGTTGAAGTGAAAGATGCACTCTCTTTCCTGAATAGCTATTGGATGCCGCTGGCAGGGCAGGTGCAATGTCAGGTTGAACCTGAGGCTTTGTCCTTTGTAAGGCATTCTCTTGAGAGAACGCATGAAAGTCTGCGCACATAAAACACTTGCAAACCCTTCAAAAAGCGTTATAACCCGGTCTCCTCTCTCGGTGAGGGAGGTGTTAATTACCAGGATACCCGGATGGGCCGGTAGATGTCCGTTAACAAAGGAGAGTAAAATGGCGTTTTACGAAACGACGTTTATTACGCGTCCTGACCTTTCTAAGGCAGACGTGCAAAAGCTTACCAAGGATTACACTGATATTATCGAAGCGGCGAAAGGCAAAGTCGTGCGCGAAGAATATTGGGGTCTTCGTAACTTGGCTTACAAAATTCAAAAGAACGGTAAAGGCCACTATGTGATGCTTTCTATCGATGCACCCTATGAAGCCGTTGCGGAAGTAGAGCGTCAGATGAGCATTAATGAAGACGTGGTACGCGTATTGACGATTAAAGTGGATGCGCTGGAAGATAAACCATCTGTGATGATGCGCGGTAATGATGATTACTCTGATGCATCTGATGAAAACGCAGCATAAGGAGATACGACATGTCTGAAGAGAAAAAAATCCCTGTAGTACGTAAAGTATTTTTCCGTCGCAAGAAAACCTGTCCGTTCTCTGGCCCACGTGCGCCAAAGATCGACTATAAAGATGTAAAACTTCTGAGCCGTTACACGTCAGAGCGTGGCAAGATTATTCCTAGCCGCATCACTGCTGTATCGAACAAGAAGCAACGTGAACTCAGCAAGGCGATCAAGCGTGCGCGTAACCTCGCGCTGATGCCTTACGTAGCGCAATAAGGAGAGCAGAAATGGAAGTTATTTTGCTAGAACGTGTTGCCCGCCTCGGCGCGATTGGTGACGTAGTAGATGTTAAAGCTGGTTTCGCTCGTAACTACCTTATCCCACAGGAAAAGGCACTGCGCGCGACCAAAGCAAACAAAGTAGTGTTTGAAGCCCGCAAAGATGCACTGGCTGCAAAAGATGCAGAGCGCAAAGCAGAAGCAGAAGCACTGGTGAACAAGCTGGAAGGCCTGACCGTTACTGTAGTACGTCAAGCATCTGAAGGTGGTCAGCTTTACGGTTCGGTTGCGGTTCGCGATATCGCGGATGCACTCGAAGCAGAAGGCCACACCATTGATGCGCGTCTGATCGACCTGCACCAAGCGATTAAAGCACTGGGTCTGTATGAGGTGAGCATTCGCCCACATGCGGAAGTGGAAACGCTGGTTCGCGTACATGTGGCGCGCAACGCGGATAGCCCAATCCCAGAAGAATTGCTGGAAGGCGAAGCGAAAGAAGAAGAGTCTCTGGTATCAGAAGAGACGGTTGAAGAAGCCGTTGAAGTGGCAGCTGCCGCAGAAGAATCTGATGCAGAAACCCCTGCAGAAGTTGCTGCAGAGGTGGCAGAGGAAGAAGAAAAGACTGCGTAAGTATCTTATCGCCCCTGCTCCGCACTGCTGTGCTACACAATGGGCCTAAGCGCTTCGCGCACTAAAGATTGGCCTTCTGGCCAACACTTCGAAAAATAAAAGCCCCGCCTATGAGCGGGGCTTTTTTTATCCCCACTATTCACAGCCCCTCTTTTTTTCTGTTACGCGATTGCAGGTTGTTTCGCGACTCGCTACGTTTCAGATTCAATTATAAAAAAGACACACCATGGCAAGCCCACTGAAAAACGCATCCGACACAAAAGCGGAGAACGATAACGTTGCTCCTCTGCGCCAAGCGCCACATAACCTAGAGGCGGAGCAAGCTCTGCTTGGCGCGATTCTGATGAATAACGAGGCGCTCAACCAAGTGCCGAGCAACCTCACTTCCGAGCATTTTTACGCGCCGATTCATGCGCTCATATTCCATGCGATTCGCAGCTTTAACGATAAAGGTATGGTTGCCAATCCGGTGACGCTCAAACACCATTTCACGGCCGATGATGGCATTGAAGATGCGTATCTTGCGCAGCTTGTCGCCAATGCCGCGACCGTGGTGAACGTGCAGGATTACTGCCAGATCATCATGGACCTCGCCGTAAAGCGTTCGCTGATTCAGATTGGTGAAGACACGGTGAACGATGCCTATGATCACCGCGCGAATGAGAGTGGTATCGAGCAGGTCGAGCAAGCCGAACAACGCTTGTTCAATCTCGCGACGACGGAAGAAACGGGCAGCGGTTTTGTGGCACTGCGCCACTCTTTGACCGAAGCGATTCAGCGCGCCGAATTGGCCTTCAAAAGCGATGGCGGGATTGTCGGCATTTCGACGGGACTCACCGATATGGATCGCCTGCTCGGTGGTTTGCAGCCTTCGGATTTGATTATTCTCGCCGGCCGTCCTTCGATGGGTAAGACCGCGCTCGCGACCACGATTGCGTTTAACGCCGCGCGCATTATGGCGCGTGAGGATGAGCATCTGCCGCCAGGTGAGAAGCCGCGTAGCGTGGGCTTCTTCTCACTGGAGATGTCGGGTGAGCAGCTCGCCAACCGTATGCTTGCCAGCTCGGCAGCTATTGGTGGTCATAAATTGCTACGTGGTGAATTGAGCAATGATGAATTCTCGACACTCGTGCAACGCTCGCATGAGCTTTCGAACTTGCCGTACCATATTGATGATACGCCTGCCCTTTCGATTGCCGCCGTGCGTACCCGTGCGCGCCGTTTGAAGCGCGTGCATAATCTCTCGCTACTAGTGGTGGATTACTTGCAGCTGTTGCGTGGTTCTGCGGCAACCAGCGCGCAAGGCCGTGTGCAGGAAATCTCGGAAATCACGCAGGGCCTCAAGGCAATTGCCAAGGAACTTAATATTCCGGTGATTGCACTCTCTCAGCTTTCGCGTGCGGTGGAGCAGCGCGAAGATAAGCGCCCGCAACTCTCTGACCTGCGCGAATCGGGAAGTATTGAGCAGGATGCGGATGTGGTGATGTTCGTCTATCGCGAAGAATATTACCTCGCGCGGAAACAACCGCGTGAAGACACGCCCGAACATGCCGTGTGGCAAGAGGAGATGGAGCATGTATATGGCCTCGCCGATGCTATCATCGCCAAGCAGCGTCACGGCCCGATTGGTACGGTGACCATGGCCTTCCAATCCGAATTCACGCGCTTTGAAGATCGGGCGGATGATGCCTATCTACCTGAAAGACATGAGTAGCCCTCCCCCAACCCTCCATGTGAATCTTGATGCTATCGCCGCGAACTATCGCGCCTTGCGGGATGCGTTTTATGGTGAGCAGGTTTCAGCGGTGGTGAAGGCGGATGCCTATGGCTGCGGGATGGTGCCGGTCGCCACGCGTTTGGTGCAGGAAGGCTGCACACAGTTCTTCGTCGCCACCCTGCAGGAAGCCCTCGATTTTCGCGCGGCATTGCCGGAGGTTCCCGTGGTGTTTTTCTATGGCCCACAGAACCAAGAGGAAGCGAAGATTTGCATTGCTCAAAATGTGACGCCAGTACTCAATTCGCCAAAACAGATGGAATGCTGGCAGGCTGTCACTGCAGGGAATCCGAGCTTTTTGCACTTTGACACGGCGATGGCGCGCATGGGGCTGACCGAGAGCGAATATAAGGATATTCGCTATGATCGACCCGAATTGCTAGAGGTATGCAACGTGCAGGTGGTGATGACGCATCTGTGCAATGCCTCGGATCCGGCGCATGATATCAACGAAGTGCAGCGTGCGCGTTTTGCGGCGATGGCGATGCATCTGCCCGATGCGAAGCGCTCCCTATGTAATAGTGGTGGGATTGGCTTAGGCGAAGACTGGGCGTGTGACCTCGCCCGCCCAGGCTGTGCGCTTTATGGCATTTTGCCGCATAATAGCTACCCGATTGAGCTGCAGAATGTCGCCAAGTGGGAAGCGCCGATTCTGCAAGTGCGCACGCTCGATCGCGACCAGCCAATTGGCTATGGCTGCACGGTAATGCGCGAAAAAGGTGCGCGACTTGCCACAGTTGCCACCGGATATGCCGATGGGATGCTAAGAGGCTTAAGTAATAACTTGTCTGGCCTGTGTGCGGGGGTTAAGGTGCCGCTAGTTGGGCGCGTCACCATGGACATGTTGAGTTTTGACGTGAGTGAAGTGCCCGAAGCGCAACTGGAACGGACCGAATCGATCATGCTGATGTGGGATGACCAAAACGTGAATACGATAGCCGAACTGGCCGATACGATCGGTTATGAGGTGCTGTGCCGTATTGGTGCGCGCGTGCAGCGCGTCTATACAGGAGAGGCCGCATGAGGAATCCCGTTGCTCGCGTCGGTCGCGCATTCATTCGCTTTTTGGAGGCATTAGGCCGTCTGAGCCTCTTTATGTGGCATGGCGTTCGTGCAGGCATGGCGCCGCCTTATTACCCAAAACAGATTTGGCGCATGGTCGTGGAGATTGGCTATTACTCGCTGCCCGTGATTGGCCTGACGGCGATTTTCACCGGTGCGGTATTGGCGCTGCAAAGCTATAGCGGCTTCTCGCGCTTTTCTGCGGAGAGCGCGATTTCTACCGTAGTTGTATTGTCTATTACACGTGAGCTTGGCCCTGTGCTTGCGGGTCTCATGGTAGCGGGGCGTATTGGTGCAGCCTTCGCCGCAGAAATCGGCACGATGCGCGTGACTGAGCAGATCGACGCATTGACGACTTTACGTACTGACCCATTCAAATATCTCGTTTTCCCGCGTCTGCTTGCAGGGTTCTTGATGCTGCCTTGCTTGGTGCTCATTGCCGATATTGTTGGGGTATATGGCGGGTATTTGGTGAGTACGCAGAAACTGGGCTTCGCGCCTGTACCGTATATTTTGAGCACGTGGGAATTTCTCGAAGTGCGGGACGTAGTATCCGGCCTTGTGAAGGCGGGCGTGTTTGGCTTTATCATCTCGTTGATGGGCTGTTACCACGGGTACCATTCGCGCGGTGGCGCGCAGGGTGTTGGGGCGGCAACGACCAATGCGGTGGTGTCGTCCTCTATCCTCATTTTGTTATTTAATTACTTTATCACAGAATTGTTTTTCGCGTCATGAGCAGCAAAGACCCAAAGATACGCATGACGAATGTCAAGAAAGCCTTCGGCCCCAAGAAGGTGCTGGATGGCTTTAATCTGGATGTGGCCCAAGGCGAATCTGTGGTGATTATTGGTGGTTCGGGCACCGGAAAATCCGTTTCGTTGAAATGCGTGCTTGGCTTGTTGGAGCCGGATAGCGGCAAAATTGAGGTGGACGGCGAAGACGTCACCCATCTGCATGGCCGCAACCGTAACCGCATCATGCGCAAATTTGGCATGCTGTTCCAAGGCGCCGCGTTGTTTGATAGTTTGCCTGTGTGGCACAACGTGTCTTTTGCGCTGCTGCAAGGTAAAGACAAGCTAAACAAGAAAGACGCAAAAGACCTCGCCGTTGAGAAGCTGGTGGCGGTTGGCCTCAAGCCAGAAACAGCAGATTTGATGCCCTCGGAGCTTTCCGGCGGTATGCAGAAGCGTGTCGGCCTTGCGCGTGCGATTGCCGCAAATCCTGAGATTATCTTTTTTGATGAGCCGACCACCGGCCTCGACCCGATTATGGCGGATGTGATCAATGACCTCATCGTGAAATGCCGCGAAGAGGTGGGCGCCTCAACCCTGAGTATCACGCATGATATGGCGAGCGTACGCAAAATCGCCGACCGCGTGGCGATGCTCTATGAAGGCAAGATTATCTGGCAGGGAAGCGTGGAGCATCTGGACAATTCCGGCAATGAATATGTCGACCAGTTCGTCCACGGCAAAGCCGACGGACCGATTAGATTCTAGCGAGTGATGCTATCCTCACGCGCAGCGGCACGACGCATGCGTGCCGCATGTCCGCTTACTAAAGAAGCGCGAGGGTCTTTTTGTTCCACTTCTGTTTTGATGCGCTGATACAATTTGCTTAAGGACTCTTCTGTGAGTGCTTCTTTGTCTTTGAATGGATTCCGGTTCAGCTTTTGCGCCATTTCTTGGACATGTTCGACCATGCCCATCGCGCCCATGAACTGCTTATCGTCGCTGCATATTTGAGATTTCTCCGTTGATGCACCGTAAGGCCCATTCATTATGCCGTGCGGAATTTCTTCTGTAGAGGAATTGAGAATAAAGTCGCGCGTGAAGGCGCCGCCCCCTGCATAAATCGCCATGCCTTTTTGCTCTTTAATATAGTCAACCATTTCGGTAGGCACAGCCATTAGTCCGCCTTCTAGCTTACGGATGTCGCTCACTTGCTCAGGTATTTTTGAGTCGTTCATGTCTGCTAATAAAGCCATAAGAGAGAATGGAGGTTTGTTTTCATGTGACTGCTCATAGTCTGCAATGGCAGAGAATAAACTATGGGTGATGCCACTATCTTTTAGGCGGCCGCAGCAGAAATAGGCTTTCTTGGGATCAAGAAGTTCCGTCAGCATGCGCACACCAATTTCGATTTCCTGTTGGTCTTCAGCACTAATATTTTTCCAGCTGCTACCTGAAGCGCCTGCAATGAGTACAGGGGTTTTGCTTTTTAACTCATCAGGAATGGGTTGTTCGCCTTTTTGTTCAACCACCGTTCTCACTTTTCTGCGGAGACGCTCTATGGCTTGATTAATCTCTTTGTAGCTATTAATCAGCGCGTCGAAAGGCATGGATTCTTCTTCACGGAAATCAAATGCCAATTCTCTTTGTTTGATAAAGGCGCGTTCAAATGTATTGATGTTTTCTAGGTCTTGAACGGTTGCACCTGCGGCAAGCATGCTTTGCACTAGTTCTTGTGAGGTGGTCTGGTAGGCACCTGAGCCGTCGCTGGAAATAACGAACGGTACCCCGAGGCTACGCCATTCATTGATCGGGATATCACTTGGCTTGTCGATATTATTGGTTGCGATGTTGGAATCGGGATTGAATTCAACGGCCAGAATTCCCCGCTTTGCCATGCTAGATGCTAGCGTTTTAAACTCATCATTGAAGTTCACATGGATGCCATGTCCAATCCGTAAAGGAACATTATATTTATCGGCAATCTTCATTGCCTCCATAACGTTGCCGCTGTTTTTCTTTGTCTCGCCCGCATGAATACGCAACGTAAAGTCAACATAGTCCTCCCCTGTTTCTGGGTCGTGGCGTTTTTCTCGTTGAGAGGCGAATTTGGCCAAATCTCGTAGCGCGCTAGCAAAACTTTCTGTTTTATTGGACTCGTAACCAAGAAAATCAACGCCAACAATATAAGGCGATTGGGCAATATGTTCTACTTTACGAATTTCTTGCTTCATGCGGATAGGGTCAAAATTTCTTGGGATGCCAACCAAAAACCGCATATCGACATTATATAATTCTTTTGCTTTTTCTAAAGCGGGGATGGCTTTGCTAAGCCATTGTGGGTTGAGTGCACCCGTTACAGCCTGTTCGGTGTAGTGAATACCTTCTTTGTCATACTGCTGAGCGACCGCTAAAATAATAGGTTCGATTAATGCACTGTTTTTGGTGAGCGGATTGCGAAAGCGATAGAGTTTTCGCTCTAAACCGTCGAAGGTGTAGACGCTATCCGGAGGAACCTCTAGTGCCTGATTAAATTCTTGAACTAGTTTTCTATAGGCCCTTTTGGGTTTAAGGTCTTCTAGTGGCGCTTCAGGGTTTTCAAAAAATTCTGCAACGTCGATACCCTCAACATTCTCCCCGTCTTTCTGCTCACATGGCAGGCCTCTGTCACCCATAGGTGCAAATTCGACTGGCTTCATGGGAATGGTGCGGTCAGGAAGTCGATCTCGGTCAATACCCATTGCCTCAAATAATTCTACTGGGTAAGGGGCGTGGTTTTTTGCCGCAATTTTGATGAGATTAGAGCCATGAATCTCTGAGGTGAGGTGGCTGTGTAGTTCTGTTTTGGGGTAATAACGTTCGCGGTGGGGCGCAATATCACCCATCATGTTGCGATCAAATGGCACGGTGTTGCGCAATGTCTCCGTATCCGATCGTCCAAGCATGCGCGTTTCGAAGCTGGCGAGCTTGCCGTAACCTTCACGACGTAATTCAGCAAAATCATTCGCAAAATACGAAAGCAGTGGTTTGGGGTTTTTCTGCTCATTGAAGCGTAAATCAATGAGGGAGCCTTCTGGCGCAATGTAAGCCACGAGCTCATTAGGTTTCCCTTTCTCAACATGAAAGTAGGCAATAGCATTGCCGCTCTGAACCTTGCTGAAGGATTGAATGTTTTTGAGGAACTTTGGATTGGTATGATTGGTAAGATCAATGGTGACTCTAACTTCGCCAGCATGCTCACCCTCTTCCACATGCTCGAGACGGATAGGAAATTGCTCGTTCTGATCGATATAATAGCTGGCTTTAGCCATAGCGTCCTTCAAGTTGTTTGCCGTTTTTTGTGTTTATTTCCTCTATTCTACTAAAATTTGCGACGAAAATCCGCTTAAATTGCGCAAACTTCACAGAGCTGTAACAAAAGGGCGTCATGGCGAAATCTTCTAGTAAATATGTGTGCCAATCTTGCGGCACGGTGCATGCCAAATGGGCGGGGCAGTGCGATGGCTGCGGCGAGTGGAATACGCTGGAAGAAAGCGTAGAGACAGCAACCCCAAAAGGCATGTCTGGCGGCAAGGGTAAGGCTGTTCATTTTGTCGATTTACAATCTAAGCAGGAGAAAGTCGCCCGCCAAATGACCGGTATCTCCGAGCTGGATCGGGTGCTTGGCGGCGGGTTGGTTCCCGGCTCTGCAACGCTGATCGGTGGCGATCCGGGGATTGGCAAATCCACGCTTTTGCTGCAGGGAACTGCGGCATTGAGCGCGAATGGCGCATCTGTTGCCTATATCTCGGGAGAGGAATCGACGGCGCAGGTGCAGTTGCGTGCGGAGCGTCTTGGCCTGAGTGCGGCGCAGGTGCAGCTCGCGACGGCCAATAATGTGCGCGATATTATCGCCTCTATTGATGTGCCAGGCGGGCCGGATGTGGTGATTATTGACTCCATCCAGACCATGTTTGTCGATAATATTGAATCGGCCCCCGGCACGGTCACGCAGGTGCGTGCGAGCAGCCACGAGCTCATCAAATTGGCCAAAAAGCGCAATATCGCGATTATTTTGGTCGGCCATGTGACGAAAGATGGCCAGATTGCGGGGCCGCGCGTGTTGGAGCATATGGTGGATACGGTGCTCTATTTTGAGGGGGATCGCGGCCATCAATTCCGCATTTTGCGTGCGGTGAAGAACCGCTTTGGCGCGACCGATGAGATTGGCGTATTCCGCATGACCGAGCTGGGGCTGCAAGAAGAGACGAATCCTTCTTCTCTGTTTTTATCGGAGCGGGATGAGCAGGTGAGCGGCTCAGTCGTGTTTGCAGGGCTGGAAGGCTCGCGCCCGATGCTGGTGGAAATTCAAGCGTTGGTGAATAGCTCGACCATGGCAACGCCGCGCCGTGCCGTGGTGGGCTGGGACAGTGCCCGCCTCGCGATGATTCTCGCAGTGTTGGAAGCGCGCTGTGGGATTCCGTTTAGCGACCAAGAGGTGTATCTCAATGTCGCCGGCGGGATGAAGGTGAACGAGCCGGCAGCGGACCTTGCGGTGGCGGCAGCACTTATCTCCGCTTTGCGCGATAAACCCTTCCCTGAGGCGAGTGTGCTTTATGGTGAGGTAGGGCTTTCCGGTGAGGTTCGTCCTGTCGCACGTGCCGATATGCGCGCGAAGGAGGCGGAGAAGCTCGGCTTTAAGCGCAGCTATTGCGCATTGGCGAGCCAAGGAAAAGCAGGGCAAAAGCAGCAGTTAGGGCTTGGCATCACCCCCCTTCGTCATGTACAGGATATCCTGCATTGTTTTGAATAAGACCAACGTGAGAGACCATGGTAGAAGCCAGCCTGAATATCTTTGACCTTATCGTCTTTTTTGTGATTGCCGTTTCGGCGTTGATTGCGTTCCTGCGCGGGCTGATGCGCGAGGTGATGTCGCTGGGTGCATGGTTTGCCGCGTCGGCCATTACCGTCTACGCGTTTGAGGATGTATCTGCTGCGGTGGAGCCGATGGTCGGCAGCCAAACCGTTGCGGGCGGGATTGCCGGATTAGGTACGTTCATCACCGCACTGCTTGCGATTTCCATCATCAATATGTTCTTGCTGCGCTACCTCAAGCCGCGCTCGGAAATTGGCATTATCGATAACACGCTTGGCCTGCTGTTTGGCGTGGCGCGTGGGGTGCTCATTTTGGCACTCGGTTACTATGTGATGAGTATCATGATGTGTGAGCGTGACTTCCCTGAGTGGGTGCAGACATCGCTTACGAAGGATTTCGTGCGCTCTAGCGCAGCCATGGTGGCCGAAGCAGCGCCCGATTACCTTGCGGAGTTGAGCACTTGCTCGGAAGATAATTTTGACGATGTGGAGCCGTTGAGCGAGAGCTTGCCTTCTATGGAGCTGCCGGGCTCGGATAGTGCGGCGCCGGATTTACAGAGCGATAGCGATGACTGGATGTCCGTTGATGAACTGCAAAATCTGTTGGAAGAAAACGAGTAATGCACCTGCTAGACGAAACCCCTTTTGACGATCATTTCCATGAGGAGTGCGGCGTGTTTGGTGTGTTTGGCGTGGAAGACGCTTCCGCGCACGTGGCGTTAGGCCTGCACGCGCTTCAGCACCGTGGCCAAGAGGCGGCGGGGATTGTGAGTGTGGATGGCGAGCAGTTCTTTGCGCATAAGGCGCTTGGGCTGGTGGGCGACAACTTCAATAAACGTTCGGTGATGGAGAAGCTTACGGGCAGCATTGCGATTGGCCATAACCGATATTCGACCAGCGGCGAGCCGCATATTCGCAACGTGCAGCCACTTTTCGCAGAGCTAGGGCTGGGCGGATTTACGCTCGCGCATAACGGCAATTTGACCAACGCCTATACGCTCAAAAAGCAGTTGATTAAGCAGGGTTCCATCTTCCAATCCACGTCGGATACGGAAGTGATTATGCATCTGATTGCGACCAGCCGTGCCGAGTCACTCGAAGAGCGTTTGGTGCATACGCTGCGCCAAGTGGAAGGGGCCTATTCCCTTATCGCGGCCCATCCGGGCCATTTGATGGCGGTGCGCGACCCTAGCGGGATTCGCCCACTGGTGCTGGGGCGTTTGGGTGATGCCTATGTGATTGCTTCGGAAACCTGCGCGCTGGATATTATCGGCGCGGAGTATGAGCGCGATATTGAGCCGGGCGAAATGGTGGTGGTGACCGAGGCGGGTATACGCAGCTATTGCCCGTTTGAGAAGCAAGCGCGCCGTTTTTGCATTTTCGAATATGTCTATTTCGCGCGCCCTGACTCACGCGTGGAAGACAAAAGCGTCTACGAAGCGCGCAAGTCAATTGGCCGCGAGCTGGCGAAGGAATCTGCCGTGGAAGCGGATATGGTCGTGCCCGTGCCAGACTCAGGCGTGCCAGCCTCGATAGGCTTTGCCGAGCAAGCGGGCATTCCGTTTGATTTGGGCATTATCCGCAACCATTATGTCGGCCGCACCTTTATTGAGCCGACGGATCAAGTGCGCCATTTAGGCGTGAAGCTGAAGCATAATGCTAACAAGGCGAGCATTGAGGGCAAGCGCGTGATTCTGGTGGATGATTCGATTGTGCGCGGCACGACCTCGCAGAAAATCGTGCATATGGTGCGCGAAGCGGGGGCGAAAGAAATTCATATGCGCATCGCCAGCCCACCGACCACGCATAGCTGTTTTTATGGCGTGGATACGCCCGAGCGTTCCAAGCTGCTTGCGGCGAATAATAGCATTGAAGAAATGTGTAAACTCATCGGCGCGGATAGCCTCGCCTTTTTGAGCATGGATGGACTCTATCGTGCGGTGGGAGAAGCCAACCGCAACAACGATGCCCCGCAATATTGTGATGCCTGTTTCAGCGGCGAATATCCGATTAAGCTGACCGATCAGCAAGAAGGCAATAAAGCGCCGGAGAAAGAGGAAACAGCGAAAAAGAGTGCAAAAGCATGACCCGATTAAAAGACAAAATTGCCTTGGTCACAGGTGCTTCTCGTGGGATTGGTGCGGCGGTGGCAGAACGCTACGCGAAAGAGGGCGCGCATGTGATTGCGCTGGCCCGTACGACAGGCGCGCTTGAGGAACTCGATGACCGTATTAAAGCCGCAGGCGGTAGCGCAACACTGGTCCCGCTGGATTTGGCCAATGCGGGCGATGCGATAGACCAGCTCGGCGCGACCATTCATGAGCGTTGGGGCAAGCTGGATATTCTCGTCGGCAATGCAGCGCAAATTGGCCATTTAGGACCGATTACCCATGCCGCACCCAAGCAATGGAATGACATTATGGCAGTGAATGTGACGGCGAATTTCCGCCTTATCCGTTCGATGCATCCGCTGCTCTCTGCTTCTGAAGCAGGGCGCGCGATTTTTGTTACCTCTAGCGTAGGCGGCGGTGGCGAGCGCCCCTATTGGGGCATGTATGGCAGCAGCAAAGCCGCGCTGGAACATCTCGTAAATACCTATGCGTTAGAAGTGGCCGATTCACCCATCAAAGTGAATATGGTGAACCCAGGTGCAACGCGCACCGCAATGCGTGCCAAAGCCTTTCCCAGCGAAGACCCAATGACGCTGAAAACCCCAGAGTCTATCACGGACTTGTTTGTAGATTTGGCGGAGGCGAAATGCCGCCACCATGCAGAGATTGTTGACGCGGCCTAGTTAAACGCGCTGCTCAAACCTGCATTCTCGATTTGATCACGGTAATTTTGCATGAAGCTCTCGATGGAGCTGATTTGGCTGGTCACGTCTGCAAAATTATACGGGTTAATCGGCCCGCGCTCGTCGGTGATGAACATAAACATTTCGCGATTCGGGTTATCTTCGGGCATGAGCGGGCCGTAATAATCGCGTAGATATTCGAGCTGCTTTTTATTGCTCTCAAAGCTGTAGGCAATCGCGAGGCGTAGCAGATATTCACTCTCGGTTTTATCGAGCGGTGCAGAGAGATTCGGGCGGCCGCCGAGCAGGTCTTCCGCCGTAGAGATGACATTTAACCAATCCCCCATACGCCAATAAACGCTCAGTTTAATCGCCTTGCTTTGGTCGGTGAAATCATCGCTAAGCATGGAGATGGCACGCGCTGGCTGATTGGTCTCGCTAAAGGCCCAAGCGGTGAGACGTTCGCGTTCATCATCCAGCGATTGCGGGTTGTTACCATAGCCGGTTTTTTCCAGCGTCTCGAGGGCTTTCTCTGGCTCTTTGTTGAGCAGATAAAGCAGCGCAAGGCGGGTGCCTACGCGGCTTCGTGCCTCACCCTCTAGGCGGAATTTCACTTGGTGCTCCAGTAGCGATGCCGACCATGCAAGCAGATCCACCGCCGCTAAACGGTCGGCAAGTTTTTGCACCATTAGGTCCCCTTTCACTCCTACGGGAATGAGCTCGCGGAACTCTTGGAAGATAGCGAGTGCTTCAAGCGGGGTGACATCATTTGCGCCATCATCAATGAAAAGGAATTCAAAAATTTCGGCCATTTTCGCTTTGGTGGGAGGGGCAATCTCGGCATCAGGGAAGTAGGTTACGAGTTCATCCCATGCGCGCAAGCCATCTAAGTATTGGTTGTTATCCAGATAGAGCTGGCCAAGCTGGCTGAGCAAGCCAAGCTCGAGCGAATCACCGCGCCAGACGATACGCAGCGCATCGAGACGGTCCGTGGCTTCTTGCAGGTCAATCTGGCCATTATTATAGAGCATCGCAACCAGCGAATATTCCGCGCGAGCACGGATGAAGCGGTTATTGCTGTTCTCTACCAACGGCTCCCAGAGCTGTTGTGCTGCCGCGACACGGCCATTTTCACTCGCGATTTTACCCAAGAGATAATCGATTTCGTCGGCGATAGGCTCTGCGATGCCAGCCTCGCCAAGGTTGGAGAATACTTTGGTCGCACGGGCGTAGCTCTTGCGGTTGATATAGTTGTCAGCAGCAGTCAGCGCGAGCTTGCGGCGAAGGTCGGGCGGGTATTTACTGATGAAGGCGGGTTCGTAAATCAGATAATCAAAACGGGGGCGGCCACCTTCGGTGAAGATGCGCATGGCTTCGTTCCAGATTTTCATCTCTTCGATATTGCGCAAATCTTCGCTGGCGAAATCACGCGCGGCTTCGGGGATTCGGTCCATCAAGAAATACGCCGCACCGCGCAATGCTGCGACTTTCTGCTCGTCATAGAAGAACGGGTCTTTCTCTTTAAGGGCGCTGAGTACGCCGAGCGCCTCGGTCGCGAGGCCTTCGCTCATATAGAGCTGCGCGAGTTTGAGCATCAGGCTGCTC
>CAYFFN010000017.1:0-17017 GCA_964342335.1 uncultured Azospirillaceae bacterium | reverse complement strand
CGTCCTTAAAGGACTTTTTTTCACCGGCATGCTTCGCAGCTTTGCCGGTGAACTCTTCCCACCGTTTCACAATCACATCCACATAGGCCGGATCAAGCTCAATCAACCGCGCCTTACGTTGCAATTTCTCGCAAGCGATCAGAGTAGTACCGGAGCCACCGAAGCTGTCCAGCACGATATCTTTTGTTTTGCTGCTGTTTTCAACACCACGACACACCAGCTCCACCGGCTTCATGGTAGGATGCAGATCATTAGTCTTTGGTTTATCGTAGTGCCATAGATCGCTTTGGCTACGATCCCCACACCAGAAATGCTTATTGCCATCAGGCCAGCCATACAGAATCGGCTCATACTGACGTTGATAATCGGAACGTCCCATCGTGAAGTGATTCTTTCCCCAGATGATAAAGGTCGACCATTTGCCGCCAGCGTCTGCAAAGGCACGATGGAGGGTATGGAGTTCTGAGGAGGACATGCAGATATACAACGCACCCTTGCAGACTTTCACCATCTCGGTGCAGGCATCCGTCAGAAACTTCTGAAAATCAGCACCGAGATTATCATTCTTAATCTTCCGTTTGTTGCCCCGCACATTGTCTTTCATGGTTTGACCGTAATCGACATTGTAGGGCGGGTCGGTAAATACCATGTCGGCCAGCTCGTCACCCATTAAAGCCTTCATGGTTTTGGCCTTGGTGCTATCCCCGCATATCAATCGGTGATCGCCCAGCAGCCAGATATCACCTTCTTTGGAAACAGGTATTTCCGGTGCTTCCGGAATATCATCATCATCGGTTAATCCAGCCATTGGCTCACCATCGAGCAGATCTTCCAGTTCAATCGCATCAAAGCCTGTCAGATCTAAATCAAAATCCATGTCACTTAATTCACCGAGTTCAATCGCCAGCAATTCTTCATCCCATTCCGAATCTTCATGGGTGCGGTTGTCAGCCAGCCTGTAAGCCTTTATCTGCGCCTGTGTGAGGCCAGTGGCCACATGCACCGGTACTTTCTTTAACCCCAGCGTCTGCGCGGCCTGTAGGCGTGTGTGGCCTGCAATGATAACCATTTCCTCATCCACCACGATAGGCTGACGGAATCCGTATTCCTTAATCGAAGCTGCAACTTTGGCTATGGCTGCTTCATTTTTGCGGGGATTCCGCGCATAGGGAATCACCCGACCAATTTCGGTCAGTTCTACTTTCATAATCTTTCCTGTTTTGCGGTTAAGTTCTGTGCATACAGCACGTTAGCGAAATGGCCTCCAGCAGACCCGATTTCGCAGTCAGCCACTCTAACCATTTGTTATACAAAGGTTTGTTATTCCAAATTGCGAAACGAAATGGCTTTTTGAAATTTGTGGCTAGTAAAACGCCGCGCCCTCGGCGTACCCGCAGGGGGGACGGGTCGGGAGTACCTTGTTGATAATCCATGGGATTGGGTCAGGTTTAGCGGCGTTTGAAACGATTGATGTAAAATTTCAGGTTGCGTGCAAACTCAATGGGGAAGCGTTCCTTCACCTTTGCTTGCATGATCGCATCGTTCTCACGCTGCTTGAACAACTGCATAATGCCAGGGCCGTACAGCAGTTTGAGTGGATGACGCTTGCCGGTCTTTCTCATGTAGACAGTGGTCTTGCTAGAGCCGCTTTTGCGCGGCGCGATGAAAGCATCTGATAGCGTTGACACCTTGCCGTATTTCTTTACCTTAACCAGCCCACGCTTACCACCTGGTTGTTGCGTTGGCTTCTTGCTTCCGACCACAAACTCAATCAGCTGCAGCGCACGATCCTTCGCCACCAACGTTGCCCACAACCGTTTGAAGGTTGCCTTCTGGGTAAAGATGCGGCGCTTGACCGCAGCCTGCCTGCTGTTCATTTGCGGAGCGATGTGCTTGGCACTTGCCACCTTTGCACTCTCCGCCACACGATTGAGGGTACGCACGGTGGCCTGTGGTGCCACCTTGGTCTCAAGCGCGTTTAAGCTCTGCCTCAATTTCTTGAGGTCGTGTTGTACTGTAACATCGAAGGTCATAAAATATCTCCTAGTAAGATTAAGATTTTCCGATATATTCTTCATATGAGAGCCACAGGAAGAGACATCGTAGAACTTTTTGGATACCGACCAGATGACACCAGTCGGGAAGCAATCAGTGCTTTTCAAAATGCGCTATGTCCCTTTACAAACAGCATTTGCACGAAAACTAATCACGATCAGAGTGTTACTTATGGCACCTGTTCTGTTTCAAACGGGGTAAACAAAGCCAATGGTTCAGAAATCATCATTTGTCCAAAGAGGCTATATGCTCGCAAACATGCATTGTTTTCTCATGTACTAGAGTCTGCATGGCCAGATCGTTCTAAAGATTTAATTTCTGGTGGCACACTTCAAGAACTCAAAGATCGTGCATCAGCTGCAAAAAATCCAGTCATTGCATTCGGTCAAGGCTCTGGCAAAGAGATTCAAGTTAAAGCTAATGGCCAGTTGAGCATGGATTGGGTGTTACAATCATATGAAAATGTTAACAACCAACTTAAACCACAGCAATTCGTAGGCATCGAAGTCCAGAGTATCGATATAACGGGCAATTACCGCGACAATTGGAATGCTTATCGTAAAATCAAAGAAGGTGAGAATCTCACCGACATACCGAAATCAGGGCATGGCCTAAATTGGGCAAATGTTCATAAACGGCTTATTCCACAGATCATCCGTAAAGGGAATATCTATGAAAAGATTGAGCGTTGCGTAGGCTTTTTCTTTATTGTCCCAGATTCTGTCTATCAGAAATTCGAAGAAGTTATTGGTGATGTGCCGCATGCAAGTGGCCCAAGCCGAGAAAATCTTTCTGTAATAACGTTTCGTCTAGGTGCAGAGGTTCAAGATGGAGAGCACCGTAACCTAGAGCTTGTTCGTCAGGTGCATCACCCAATTAACGATATTGCAGCTGCTTTTATAGCGAATCTTTCTGAAGATGCTCCATCAGTCTTAGATAACAGTTTACGCAGTATCTTCGACTAAAATTCTTTCGTTAAGCGACAACGGCATTTGTGGCACATGCCATATATGCTTGTTTTCTTCGATAGCAGAATCACTATCTAAATATGCGAATATAGACTTACCTATTTCAGCTGCAAGAGCTGGTGGAACTGCGTTGCCGACTTGCTCATATTGTTCAGTCAGTGACCCATAAAAACGAAACTTGTCTGGAAAAGACTGTATTCTCGCAGCTTCCCTAACACTGATAATTCTATCTTGCTCATAATGGATATATGTTCCCCAGTGAGGATCACACTTAGTTAGTATGGTGCTACCAATACCATTAGGGTCTAATCGGCCATAGCGTTTCGTATGATCTGATCGCCGTGCGCGTTTCATTCCCTCTGGAAGAAGGTCATATGGTATATCGCGCCACGACCCACCTGGAGGTATATGAGGCAATCTATCTAAGTTTGCTTTGCCCAACCCAGCACTTTTATGATTATACAAGGTTTGTGAGTTGCCTCGTAAGCTCTTCTGAAACTTCGTCTGGGCATTTTTTGTATAAGACATGACATCATCCCCACCACCATTCTCGATAACTGGCAGGTCACTTATCGCTTGCGTAACAGTCACATTTTTAGGCAAGTAATCTAATTTTTTTGCATCAACAATAATACTATGGCCTAGGTGTTTTGTTGAAAAGTTTGCTCGCCCCATAGCAAAATGAGTTGGAACGGGATACATATCTGTGGGATCAACATCTATCCTATTTGCAATAAAAATTGTCCTCCAACGCATCTGCGGAACACCATAATGTGCAGCGTATAAAATCTTTACAGTAGCATCATATCCAAGCTGCTTTAAGCTGCTAAGTATAGCAGCGACTGTCTTGCCTTTTTCAAATGAAAGCATGCCAGGAACATTTTCAATCAAGACAACCTTAGGGCTAAAAGCCTCTACGAATTTCAGAAAATCTAAAAATAAATGATTTCGCTCATCATCTGTTGATCGTGTCGGAGCATTTACGCTAAATCCTTGGCACGGAGGGCCGCCTGCTAAAATATCTAGCTCACCACTTACAATATTTAATCGCTTTCTAATTTGATTCGCGTTTAAAGAGCGTATATCAGCAGTTTCAATCTCTGAGTCAGGATGATTTCTTTTGAGTGTTTCTGAATAGGCTGATGAAATCTCATTTGCAAAAATACTCGTAAAGCCTGACTGCCTAAGTCCCTCTGTAAGGCCACCGGCTCCAGCAAACAAGTCTATACACGTTTTTTCCTTAGATTTCATATTTTTACAAATATCTTGTTCTCAGTTTCAGATATTCAGAGGATACTCAATATCTTCTTAATAGTAAACGTAATCCATTCACTTTCTTATCAAGCCGCCAGCCGTTGCTCACGGGCATTGAGTATCACTGCCCAGTCCTGTAATTGCTCGACTAATTGGTTCGAACTATCTAAGAGAGTGTCCACCAATTTTTAACCCTTCTTTTTCCTGTATATCAGAGGCGCGCAATATGGTTGCTGCGATGCAACAAACCGGCGTTTATGGGCTAAGGGTTAAGCCCTGCTGTGAATTTTAATGATTTTTTAACAACTTGACGTTACAGTTGGATTGGGCAGAATTGGCTGAGGGGACATATGAAAATCAACGGTTTCAGTTTGGTGGAGCTTTCTATTGTGTTGGTGATTCTTGGCCTGCTCACAGGCGGCATATTGGCAGGGCAAAGCCTTATTCGTGCCGCAGAATTACGTGGTTCAATTCAGGAGCTTTCTTCGCATACAAGCGCTATTTATACGTTTCGTGATAAGTATTTTGCGATGCCTGGTGATATGACGAACGCCACTGCATTTTGGGGTATAGCAGCGGGCTCCACTGGTGCAGATACGACTTGTAGACTTGCCGCAACCACGGATGGTAGTACGTGTGATGGGGATGGGGATGGACAAGTCTCAGGCGCAACGACTGGCTCAACCTATGCGCAGAGGAATGAATATTATCGTTTTTGGCAGCATTTAGCGAATGCAGGGCTTATTAAAGGGAATTATACAGGAGCTATCGATGCTGGTGGTTTTGAACGGGATGTAAATGTACCGAGCAGCCGCATTGATTCGTCTAGTTTTTGGATGTCAGTTTATTCTACTGCTTCTGCCGGCAATGCGTTCATATTCAGTCAGCCGGCAGGAAATACACTGAGAATTACTCCGACAGCATATAATGGCGAAGAATGCTGGAATGTTGATACCAAGCTGGATGATGGAAAGCCTAATACGGGAAAAATGATGGCTTATAAAGGTGATCCATCGGCTTTGGTGACAACAAGAGCGAATGTTGCGCCGCCCGGTGATGCGGATGCGGAGTATAATTTAACCCTGAGTGATAAGATATGTAACCCATGGATGTACTATTAATCTGCCAGTGCTCGGCTTCATTATGCTTTGCTCATTTCAATAGAATATCTTTCTGTGGGAAGGGGCGCTGCGATGCAACATGTTGGGAATTATTTGTCTGATTTTACACAATAATTTGTATTTTAATGATTTTTTAGCGTTCGGGTGGTATGTTTGGCTGTAGGAGCATGGGTAAGGGGATTGTTATGAAAGTCAACGGCTTTAGTTTAGTAGAGCTTTCTATTGTGTTGGTCATACTTGGCCTGCTCACGGGCGGTATATTAGCAGGGCAAAGCCTTATTCGTGCCGCGGAGGTAAGGAAGTTTAGTGTAGAGGCGGAGCGCTATGTAACGGCTGTATATACGTTTCGTGATAAGTATTTTAACCTTCCTGGAGATATGGATAACGCAACGGCCTTTTGGGGTGTTGCTGGGGGAAATGGATCGAACAATGCCTGCATGACGACAGATGCTACTGGGACAGCAACTTGTGATGGAGATGGAGATGGTATTATTGGCCCACAGCAGGGTTATGTAGCGGGTACTCCTTTGAGTTTTATGTCAGAACGCGGTGGGGAAGCCTCTCGTTTTTGGCAGCATTTGGCAAATGCAGGCCTAATAGAAGGTAGTTACAGTGGGTCTTCTAATGCCGCTTTTACGACAGCGGGTAATGCAGGGGCAGATGAAGATAATGCGCCGCGTCTCCCTACAGGCAATGGTTTTTGGATGCCAGCAACGCAATTTGGGTATGCAGGAAATACAAACTTTTTTTCAGATACTAGCTCTAATTCCCTTTATACCGCATATTTATATACAGAGTCACCCGGTTGGTATATTGCACTGCAAGTGCTGGCTGAAGTAATTACGCCGCAGGAAGCCTGGAGCGTTGATATCAAAACAGATGATGGCATTCCTCATCAAGGGAAAATAAGAGCACAAAAAACAAACTGCACTACAGCGAGTGGCGTTGCCCCACCGTTAGATGCGAATGCAGAATATTTGCTCACATTAGACGAAACTGCGTGTGGTTTAAGGTTTCTTTTCTAAAGTGGCGTTTAAATAATTTTCGTGCCAACCACTTTCCCAATTACGTGCAGCAAATCTTCGGCGATGAAGAGGCCGTTGATGTGGTTGGCGCATTCGGCGTGGTAATAGGCGCCGGCGCAGGCGGCTTCGAAGCTGGGCATGCCGCGGGCAATGAGTCCGCCGATGATGCCCGCAAGCACGTCCCCGCTGCGAGCTTAGTGGCGCCGCTTCCCTCCAGCGGGCTGGCGGTCACCAGCACATGGCCGCGGTCGTATTTATTTCCATCGGCTTTGAGGGTGGGTAGCGTTTCGCGCCAGACTGTTGGGTCGTTTTGCATGTTAGTTTCTAAAGAGTAGGAACTCCACCTCGTCGCCTTGGTCGTCTTGTGGCCACATCAGGCGGATGGAGTCGCACATGCCATCATCAACGCGGATGACTTGCGGGCATACGTCTACGCCCAGCTCGCCCGGCTCAAACAGGTCGGCCACTTGTTCATCCAGCGTCACCTCGACGGTGGGGGTGGAGCCTTCCATGTGGCAAATGCCATATTGGCTGCCATCCAGCGGGAAGGTGGTATAGGCGGTTTTGATGTCGCCCAGATCATTCTTGGTGACGGCCAACACGTCTAGCCCAGGATTATCCGGATTGTCCAAATCCATGCGCCATGCGACATAGTCCAGCTTGTCATCGCAGCTGATCGTGCCCATCGTATATTCTACATTTTTGAGGTGCGAACGGTTGCCCCATGTGTAATCCGCCTTGGCCCAGAATTCGGCGGGGGTGACGTCGCCATATAACTCCGCGACGGCAGCTTCATAGAGGCGGTTCGCATCGGTGATGGCTTGCTCGCCTTCGCTCATCTTGCCTTTTTCGCAGGCGGTGATGGCGGCGTTAATCTGCGTATCAATTTCATTTACGGCGCGCTCGGGGAGCTCGGTCTCTTGCTCCATGGCGGCGTTGAGTGCTTCTACATTGGCGTAGCAATCATCCAGCGCGAAGGCGTGGGCGTTGCTGGTGATGCCGAGGCTGGCAAGTAATGCGAGGGCGGTGAGGGGTTTATGCATGGGTGTCTCCTGTTCGATGGAAACATCAATGCATAAAAACCCATTGGAGAAAACAAAAAAGCCCCGCGCCAAGGCACGGGGCAGTGGGTGAGCTAAGATGGTATAGCTCGATGGGATTTACTGTGCCGCGGCGACGGCTGCTTCCACTTCGATCTCCAGCTCGACTTCATCCGATACGCCGGGGAGCGCATAGTTGATGCCGAAGTCGGAGCGTTTGATGGTGGTGCTGGCGCTGAAGCCTGCGGTTTTCTTTTTGTTCATCGGGTTCTCACCGATTTTGTTCAGGTCTACATCCAGCACGACTGGCTTGCTCACGCCGAGCAGGGTGAGAGTGCCGTGTACTTTCGCTTCGTCTTTATCGTCGCCATCCAATTCTACGCGTGTGCTTTTGAAGCTCGCTTCAGGGAATTGGGCGATGTTGAAGAAGTCCGCGCTTTTGAGGTGCTCGTCGAATTTGGCGATACCGGTTACCACGCTTGCAGGGCGGATCACCACATCCACGCTGCTATTGGCGGGGTTGGTTTCATCCAGTGTTAGTGAGCCTGTGATATCCATAAATTTGCCAGAAGGCTCAGAGAAGCCAAAATGCTCTGCCTGCCACGTGATGGTGGTGTGGTTGGCATCAAACTCATAAGCCACGGGCTCGGCGTGGGCCGAAAGTCCGAACAGGCTAGATGCCGCAAAGAGTGCTGCGGAAGTGCGGGTAAGGGTTTTCATGGTAGATCCTTTCAATGGGAGGGTTAATGGGTTAGGCCGATGCACCGGCTTTAAATTGGCGAGTGATACGCGCGACACGCTCACCCAAAAGTTCTGCGGTTTTTAGGTCGCCTGATGGCGGCGTTTCCTCTGCCGGCGCATTGTCTGATTGCGCCATGGAGCCGAGGGTGGAGCCGATGCGGTTGATGGCATCGGGGCGGCCGGAAGGCCCTTCTTCGTTAGACGCATTGGGCTCTGCTTGTCCGACCCAAATCATGCCGTGTTGAGCGGCAAAAATGGCGAGTTGGAATAATGTGTTGAGCTTGTCGCCACTCATAGAGAGGGAGTTGGTGAAGCCGGCTGCGACTTTGTCTTTCCAGCCGAGTTGAGACCAAATACCGGAGCTGGCTTCCATGAAGCTTTTGAAGAGAGCGGAAGCGGAGCCCATGTAGGTAGGTGTGCCGAAAATGATCGCATCGGCATTGGCGAGCGTGCTGATCGCGTCTTCTTTGAGCTTATGCCCATCGACCATTTCGTCTGCCTTTAACAGCGTAACTTTTGTGCCGTCGAGAGAGGCGGCGCCTTTCTCTATATGCTCGGCGATTTTGGCGGTGTGGCCAAAGCCACTATGGTAGACGATTGCAATATGGGTCATGAGAATGTTCCTGCGTTGGTGGGGTTAGGGAGATCGATTAAGAGCAGCTCGGCATCGTGCTGGACGCTTAGCTGCAGCACATCGCTGTGATGTAGCTCCGCGCCGTCACCTGCTGTGAGATATTTACCATCCAGCAATACCGCGCCTTTCGAGACGAGCAGATAGGCTTGGCGATGATGCAGGCGGTGCAGGAGTTCCTCTCCCGCCTTTAGTGTGCCGCCATAGATATACGCATCTTGATGGATGAAGAGCGGGGCAGTGCCATCGCCGGATACGAGCAAAGTGAGTTTGCCATCTTGCCGTTGCTCCTTGGGGAAGCTGTGTGCGTCCCAGCGAGGTTGAACGCCTTTTTGGTTGGGCTCAATCCAGATTTGGTAGAGGCGTGTATCTTCGCTTTCCAAGTTATATTCGGAATGGAAGACGCCTGTGCCTGCGCTCATTACTTGCACGTCACCGGCCTTGGTGATGCCCTCATTGCCGAGATTGTCGCGGTGGGTAATCGCGCCTTCGCGTACATAGGTGATAATTTCCATATCGCGGTGGGGGTGGCTATCGAATCCACCGCCGGCTTTGATGATGTCATCGTTGATAACGCGCAGCACGCCAAAGTTCATACGGTTGGGGTTGTGGTAGCTTGCGAAGCTGAAATGGTGGCGCGCATCAAGCCAGCCATGGTTGGCGCGGCCAAGCTCGTTGTAGGAGTAATGTGCGATCACGGGCTGTTCCCTTGTGTTCATGAGGGTGAGTATATATGTTGATAAATAAATGATAATATGGTTTATTTTCACTTCATTAATTCCATATGGTAACTAATAGAAATGGCCGGAATTTCGCGTATTGCTATGTTTTTGGAGGTGGTGAAGCAGCAGAGCTTTGCCGATGCGGCCCGTGCGCTGGGCATGACGGGCCCCGCAGTCAGCAAGCAGGTGCGCGCGCTGGAGGACGAGCTGGGCGTGAAGCTGTTGCACCGTACCACCCGCCAAGTCTCGCTGACAGAAGAAGGGGCGATCTACAGTGAGCGCGCACGCAAGGCGTTGGAGGATCTACAAGAGGCGGAGCATTATATTCAAGACCTCCGCGCATGGCCGAAAGGGTTGCTGAAAGTGAATGCGCCTATGTCCTTTGGGCGGCGATACCTCACCCAGCCGATTGCGGCCTTTGCCAAGCAATATCCCGATGTGCAGATGGAAGTGGATTTTGACGACCGCCATATTGATATGATCAGCGAGGGCTATGATGTGGTGGTGCGCATTGGCGCGTTGGAGGATTCCAGCCTCATCGCCCGCAAGCTCGCGCCATGCCCGATTCCGCTGTGCGCGAGCCCAGAATTGCTGGAGCGCTATGGCACACCCAAGACGCCCGAAGAGTTGAAAGACTATCCGGCTTTGATTTACAGCCGCCACGGAGTGCGCAGCGAATGGCGCTATCAAGATGCGGAGGGCAAGATAGGAGTGGCTCCGCTGCGCCCGCAGTTGTTTGCGAATAACGCGGAGTTGATGCTGGAAGGCTGCCTGCAAGGGATCGGGATTGCGCTGCTACCCATCTTCACCGCCGCACCACACATAAAGAGCGGCCAGCTCGTGCAGATATTGCCAGAATATGAGACGCACCCTGCGCGTAATATCTATGCGATGTTCCCGCAGAACCGCTATCTCTCCACCAAAACGCGCCTGTTCGTGGATTGGTTATCGGATGCGAGCGGGGCATTCCCGTGGGAGTGATGCGTTAGCGGTTCCAAGGCATTTTGGCTATCAGCAAGCCCAAGCCGCACCAGCCCGTGAGGCCGGCATTGGTCAGTCCCGCGCCAAAGAATGCTGCGCCCAGTGCGAATGCAGGATGCACGAAATAAGCAAGCAAGCTAAGCGTTAGTACCGAGACGCCAATCGTCAGCTGCACTTGGCGGTTAAGGGGAAGCACCGTCTTGCCGCTTTGCTCGGTTGGCAGCCCTGCGGCGTGCCACGCCTCTATGCCGCCTTCTAAGTTATAGACTTCCATCTCGGCATTTTCGCCGAGCAATTTGGTGCAGGCATTTGCGCCGCGCATACCTTTTTGGCAATGAATAATGATTGCCTTATCGGTTTTGGGCAGCGCGCCGGAGCATACGGTACCAGAAGGGCAAAGGCTTGCCTCTGGAATATTATGGGCACGATGCTCCGCCGGTTCACGTACATCCACGAGGACAGCTTCGCCTTTTGCAAGTTTCTCTTTTGCTTCATGGGCGGTGATGGAGGGGATATTCATATTATAAACTTCTAATGTATTATTTGCAGTATATAAGATAGAGCGTGGAGAGTAGCGCGCTCACTTCTGGGCTGGCAATGCGGTAATAGACATGCTGGCCACGTTTTTCGTGGCTTACGATCTCCTGCTCGCGCATTTTGGCTAAGTGCTGCGAGACGGAAGACTGAGAAAGCCCAACCATTTCAACCAATTCGCTGACCGTATGCTCCTGCTGCACCAAATGGCACAGCACCATCAAGCGATTAGCATTTGCTAGCAGCTTGAGCATGGCTTCTGCTTTGGCGGCGTTTTGTGCCATGGTATCTAAAGGCATCTGTGTTTTCATATTGACAATATATTAGTTAATGCTAATATAGTCAAGAAGGAAAACACATATAAGGAGATTGCTATGACTAAGTCTTATCCCGACATTACCAAACGCATCGCAAACGGCATGAAGGCCCTGCGCAAAGATATTCCTGATACGATGCAAGGCTTCTCTGCACTTGCTGCTGCGGCAACCGCCGATGGCGCACTCGATAAAAAAACCAAAGAACTTATCGCGATTGCGATTGGGGTTTCGACCCGTTGCGATGGCTGTATTGGCTTCCACGCGAAAGCATTGGTGGATTTAGGCGCCACCCGCGCAGAAGTGGAAGAAGCGCTCGGCATGGCGATTTACTTAGGCGGTGGCCCGTCTGTCATGTACGCCGCCGATGCGCTGCTGGCTTTCGAGCAGTTTAGCGAATAACACACTTGCCTTTATTTAGTAGCCCCGCGATGGTTCGCGGGGCTTTCTCCTTGCTCTCGCTGCCCAAAAAGACTATGGGTTGAGGCACAAAAACAACTCATTTTCAGGGAGAATAGACATGAAAGAACCCGTTAAAATTGCGATTACTGGCGCGGCTGGCCAAATTGGTTATGCCTTGCTGTTCCGTTTGGCCTCTGGCGCGATGCTGGGCAAAGACCAACCGGTAAGCCTGCACCTGCTCGAAATCACTCCGGCGCTGGATGCGCTGAATGGGGTGGTGATGGAGCTGAACGATTGCGCGTTCCCGACGCTGCATTCGATTGTGGCAACCGATGATCCGAACGTAGCCTTTAAAGATATCGATTGCGCGTTCCTCGTAGGTGCTCGCCCGCGCGGCCCAGGGATGGAGCGTAAAGACCTGCTGGAAGCCAATGGCGCGATTTTCGGCCCACAAGGTAAGGCGATTAATGACCACGCAAAACGCGATGTGAAGGTGATTGTGGTGGGTAACCCAGCCAACACCAACGCGCTGATTGCACAGCAAAACGCACCGGATCTGGATCCGAAATGCTTCACCGCCATGGTGCGTCTCGACCATAACCGTGCGATGAGCCAACTGGCCGAGAAGACCGGCACCCATTCAACCGATATCAAGAATATCACTATTTGGGGCAACCACAGCTCGACGCAATATCCTGACCTGCACCAAGCAACGGTGAAAGGCGAGGCGGCGTTGTCTAAAGTGGACCAAGACTGGTACGAAGGTACGTATATTCCAGAAGTGCAACAACGTGGCGCGGCGATTATTAAAGCCCGCGGCGCTTCCTCTGCGGCAAGTGCAGCGAGTGCAGCCATCGACCATATGCGCGATTGGATGCTCGGCACGGCCGAAGGCGAGTGGACCTCTATGGGTATCCCATCGGACGGTTCCTATGGCATCGAGCCGGGTGTGATTTATGGCTATCCGGTTACCTGCAAAGGCGGAAAGTACGAAATCGTGCAGGGCCTCGACATTAATGACTTCTCTCGCGCACGTATGGATGCGACAGAGCAAGAATTGCGTGAAGAACGTGCGGCCGTAGAAGCCCTCTTCGCCTAAATCTTTTCTTACCCTAACGGCCAGCGCTTATCCTTAAGTGCTGGCCGTTTTTTATGGGAGCTGCTACAGAAACGTCATGGAAAAACTGGTAATACTTTTTGTATGTTTGCTGATGGGTATGGGGCTGCGTGGCTTGCGCGTTTTCCCTGACAATGCCCCATTGGTTATCAACCGTTTTCTGATTTATGTCTCACTGCCGGCGATTGTGATTCAGCACGTCCATGAGATAGATTTCGGCGCGATGCCCCTAGCGCAATTGCTGGGGCCGGCGAGTATGCCATGGTTGCATTTTCTTGGTGCATGGGCTCTGGCGCATGGGATTGGCAAAAAATTGCATTGGCACCCGCACACGATTGGAGCGCTGGCGTTAACGGCGGGGCTGGGTAACACGTCTTTTGTTGGTTTCCCGCTTATCGAGGCGCTTTACGGCGCAGAAGGGCTAGCGAGTGCGATATTGGTGGACCAGCTCGGCTCGTTCTTTGTGATGAGCACGCTCGGGATTGGGATTGCGATTGCTTATTCGGGCGGCCAATTGAGCAAGACATTGATGGCGAAAAAGCTGGTGACGTTCCCGCCATTCTTGGCGTTATGTTTCGCGCTATTAACACAGCCGATACCCATGCCCGCAGTGCTAAGCGAGTTACTGGATGTGCTGAGCGCTACGTTGGTGCCGTTGGCACTTACGGCGGTTGGCATGCAGCTGCGTATCAACCGTCAAGAGTTGGCGGATTACAAAGCCCAGCTTGCGATTGGCTTGGGGTATAAACTTTTCTTTGCATCGCTCTTCTTCTATTTCGTTTACGGACTCTTCATGGATATGGAAGCAATTCCGTTTAAGGTCGTTGTGTTGGAGGCGGCAATGGCGCCAATGGTTACCTCAGGTATTATCGCGACGGAATACAAGTTGCGCGGGGATTTGGCAGCACTCATGATTGGGATAGGCATTCCAATTTCGCTCGTTTCGGTGCCGATATTAAATTCAGTGCTTTGGTAGTAGACTATTTTGCTGGGTTATTTCAGCTGTTTGCAACTTGCTAAGATTGGTTGACCGCAACGCATATTCTCGCCTTTATGATTGAAACAATTATCAAGGGGGGATCCATGACTATACGCAAAAGCGTAGGCGCAACTGCGTTGACACTAATTATTTCACTATCGAATCAAGCTACGGCTGCAACCAATGACGATTTATTGTCTGCGGTAGAGAGTTTGAAATCTCAGCTCGAAGCGCAGCAGAAACAAATCAGCACGCTGCAAGCGGAACTGAAAAAACAGAAAGCGAAGCCAGCACCTAAATCGGTTCAGGATAATGGTGTGGAGGTGTCGCTGAAGCCAGCGCCGTCTTTCAAATCCGCAGATGGGAAAACCACCTTTGCGCTGGATGGCCGTATTGCCGTTGATACAGGCTTCTCGACCAATGACGATGCCGACCTCGGTGACGCGACCGACATTCGCTATTTGTGGCTCGGTATGAAAGGCCAAGTAGAAGAGGATTGGGTATACCGCTTCCTCGTTGGCTTGGAAAATGATGCAACTACGGTGAACGATGCCTTCATTGGTTACCAAGGGTTTGATGGCGTATTCCTGCAAGCCGGTAACTTCAAAGAGTTTAACGGCATCGAGAATATGAGCAGCAACTTGCACAACACGTTTGTGGAGCGTTCTTCTGCTACGACAACATTCCGTCCATTGCGCACGCTTGGCTTTGGTTCGACTTTTTATGGCGACCAATGGAGCTTGCAGTTAGGTGCGTTTGGCGATGATCCAGGCAACACAGCAGGCGATGATGAAGGTAAGTCTGTAACTGGCCGCTTTGTTGTCGCACCGATTATGGAAAAAGACGAGCTCTTGCATCTTGGTGTGTCTGCACGCCATAGAAAGCCGGATGCGGATCAGGATAGCGTGCGTTTTCGTTCACGTGGTGAATCGAATGTCATCGATGGCCGCTTGGTTGACACAGGTGTGATCGCCAATGTGGATGATTGGCAGACTTACGCAGTAGAAGGTCGTTATACTTACGGCCCTATCGCATTCATGGCCGAATATAACCTGACCGAGGTAAACCGCGATGGTGCAGCGGATGTGGAGTTTGATGGTGGTTATGTATCGGCGTCTTACTTCCTCACGGGTGAACAGCGCGGCTATAAGGTTAAGAATGGTACATACGGCCGTGTGAAGCCGCTGGATCCATTTAGCTTGAGTGAAGGCGGTATTGGTGCGTGGGAGATTGCAGCACGCTATAGCAATCTGGACCTCAATGACGGGCCTATCTTGGGTGGTGAGCTGGATGCTTACACGGTTGGTTTGAATTGGTATCCTACCGCGTATAGCAAATTTATGCTAAACTATGTGATCAATGAAACGGATCAAAATGGCACAACGCCCAACAACGATCCGCATTTGATTATGCTCCGTTCACAGATCGACTTTTAAGAGGTACTTATGGTTGACTTGAAAAAAACCGGACTGGCTCTGGCAGTGGCTGGCTGCTTTTTGGCCAGTGCTGCTCAGGCACAGGTTCCGTCCACTAGTATCATTGACAGGGCGTTCATCAACGACTTGCGCACTTATGTCAAAACCGAGATTGTAGTGCAATCGGTGCTCAACCAAAATAAGCGCTAT
The DNA here is from genome assembly GCA_964342335.1 of uncultured Azospirillaceae bacterium. Taxonomy (GTDB): domain Bacteria; phylum Pseudomonadota; class Alphaproteobacteria; order Rickettsiales; family UBA3002; genus CAYFFN01. The sequence continues at coordinate 1,508 of CAYFFN010000017.1, read as the reverse complement.
GCAGGTTTGAAGCAGACACAAATTGAGGCATTGGATACCAAATGGCGGCAGGAACATGATTTGTCCAGCAAGCCGATGATTTCTGCTACTTTGTCTAATCCCCTTTCTAGCTATTTGACGCGGGTACAGGCTCACTCCATTGGCCTGTATTCAGAAATTTTTGTGATGGATGATAAAGGGCTTAATGTTGGGCAGAGTAATATCTCTTCTGACTTTTGGCAGGGTGACGAAGCAAAATGGCAAAAGACATTCCTCAAAGATGGCAACGCTTTTTTTGTAGATGATCCGGAATGGAACTCTGACACAAAGACATGGCGCGTTCAGGTGAATATTGCCATACCAAGCCCTCAAGATGGCGCACCAATTGGCGCCGCCACCTTTGAAGTGAATCTAACCGAATTAATGCGCAGGAGAGGGGTATGATTAATAACTGGCCCGTAACGAAAAAAGTAACCATTGCCTTTGGGATTTTGGTTGTCTTTTCACTCTTCTCTTCTCTCTTAGTGCTGCTCAAGACGCAGCAAGTAGGAGAGGGAATTTATGCAAATGAAACTATGAATGCCAAGCTCGCAGCGATTGATACGTATGACGAGTATGTGGCGGGAAGCCACACTGCGGTACTTTCCCTCGTTAACTCTGGTAATATTAGCTACCTTGACGTGTATGAAAAAAACAAGGTAGCGATGCATAAGCAATATGACGAGATGCTTACATTGTTTGATAAGGCACAGGACGCTAAGCAAATTGAGAAGCTTACCATTCTTGAGAAGCAAATTATCTGGTGGAAAGAAAATATCGCCGATTTGCAGGTGCTCTATATGCAAGACCCTTACACGGTGGATCTGGCGCGTTTAAAAGAAGTATCGGAAGAAAATGCTTCTGCTTGGGCGGACATTAAGGCCACCATACATGATTTGCGAACCTATTACCAAGAGGCGCAAGCACGCACTGGAGAAATGCAGCATCATCAGCTTGCTTCACTCAAGGTGATTAGCTTGTTAGCGAGTTTGCTGACAGTGCTGTGTGCCATCGGTATGGCTATTCTTTTGAGCCGCTCTGTGGCCTTCCCGCTGCGCCGTTTGGCGAATGTTACCAATGAACTCAAAGAGAAGAATTGGGATGTGGTGGTAGGTTCTACGGAACGCGAAGATGAGATTGGCCAGCTTTCCAAAGCATTGGAAGTGTTCCGTGAGAATGGACGTTTGACCGATAAGCTAACCGAAGAGCAAACGGCAAAAGCCGAGCGTGATTTGGCACGTGCTAAAGAAGTGCAAGAGGCAATCAAACGCTTCCGTGTGACCTGTAGTGCGCTGATGCAAAACCTTGCGGGTGCTTCTAAGCAGATGCTGAATACAGCGGATACGTTGGAGAAAGTATCGGGCGTGAGCCACGAATATACGCAGAATGTATCTCAGTCGATTAATCAGACCAGCTCTAACGTGCAGAGCGCTGCTTCTGCGGTGGAGGAGATGTCTGCCTCAATCCGTGAGATTAGTTCACAGATCAAC
>CAYFFN010000016.1:0-17262 GCA_964342335.1 uncultured Azospirillaceae bacterium | reverse complement strand
CTTAGTAGCAACCCCCAAAATCTATTGTGGCATTCACGCAACAGCCCCCTAAAAAACAGGCCTTCAACGTCAGATTTTGTTTGGCGGCAGTTGCGAGCGACGAAGCAAATTGCCATAACTACCCCGTGGCGCGTGGTCTATTTTTGACTGCGTGAAACAATTAACAACCAAAACATAGGATTAAGACTATGAATAAGATCTTACTTGGTACTACTGGTCTGTTCGGTGCTGCTTTGCTTTCTACGGCTGCAGTTGCTGACACTCCAAAAGTAACGGTTGGCGGTTTCATCGACTTCCAAGCCGGTCACACTTCTGATGATCAGGACACTAACCAGCGTTCTGTAGGTTTCCGTAACGACACTGAAGTTTCTATCGGTGTTGACGGTAAAGCCGACAGCGGCCTGGTATACGGTGCTCAGATCGATCTGGAAGCAGACGTAACTCCTGACGCAGATAACCAAGGTACGAACGCTGCTCGTACTTTCGTTTACCTCGAAAGCAACTGGGGTCGTTTCGAACTCGGTTCTAACGATGGTGCTGCTGAGTCTATGAAAGTAGATGCCTCTAACATCGCTCGCGCTACTGGCGGTATCGACGGTGCTTGGAACTACTTCGCGAACTTTGCTGGTGCTGGTAACTTTGTTACTACCCCATCTCTGTTTGTTGCTCACGGTTCTGTAACCGGTGTTGCCGATGAGACTTTCGACAACCTGAACAAAGTAACTTACTACTCTCCAGCGTTCTCTGGTTTCCAAGTTGGTGTGTCTTACACTCCAGATGGAACTGACCGTGGTCAAACTCTGACCAAGACGAACAACACTGCTGGTGCGTTCGGTGAGATTTGGGACTTCGCTCTTGCTTATGGCACTGAGTTTGAAGGCGCTGCTATCGACCTCGCTGCTACTTATGTAACTGGCGATGCTGATACTAACGCTAACGAAGACATCTCTTCTTGGAACGTTGGTGGTACTGTTGACATTTCTGGCCTGATGTTGGCTGCTTCTTATGGTGACTGGGATGACAGTAACCAAGCAGCAGGTTCTGGCCTGGATGACACTAACTACTACACACTGGGTGCTGCTTACGACTTCGGTCCATTCGCAGCTTCTGCAACGTGGTTTGATTCAACCTACGAAACTGCAGCTGGTGATAACGAGTACGAGAACCTGGTTATCGGTGCTGACTACGCACTGGCTCCAGGCCTGACTCCATACGCTGAAGTTAGCTTCTACGAGTTCGATAACGCGACTGGTACTGCTAACGACAACGACGGTACTGTGTTCCTGCTCGGTACCCAGGTTGCATTCTAATCTAATTTAGATTGCACTTGAGAAATGAAGAAGGCGGCGCTAGTTTAGCGTCGCCTTTTTTATTATCTTAAGAGTACGTATGAAATATTCTCCTCTCCTATTATTACTTCCCCTCTTCACCCTTGCTGCGTGCGACTCCCTACCGGGTTTGAGCGGTAGTGACTCCAGCTTCCCTAAGCGCGCAGAAGAGCGCCGCGAGGAAGAGCGTGGCCGTATTACCGGCGAAGGCGGCCTGATTGTCGCAGGCGGCCCTGCGGAAGAAGAATCCGCAGGCAGTAACCCGCTTGGCGTGAACAGCTTCTTATGGCGAGCATCGCTCGATACGCTGGCCTTTATGCCACTGGCCTCTGCCGACCCGTTTGGTGGCGTGATCATCACCGATTGGTATGAAGACCCCAACGCCCGTGGCGAGCGTTTTAAAATCAATCTACTGATTCTGGACCGTACCCTACGCGCTGATGGCATTAAGGCGTCTATCTTCAAACAAACGCGCGATGTAGAGACGAATGAATGGCAAGATGCCAAGGTAGAAGATGCCGTAGAGCGCCAGCTCGAAGACAGCATCCTGACGCGCGCGCGCCAACTGCGCATCAAGCAGGGAGACTAACATGACGGAAGCAGCGCGCTACGCCTTCCGTGAGTCGGAGGCGCATTGGCAATCCGAGTGGGATAAGGCGGGATGCTTCAAGGTCGAGAATGCGACCGATAAGCCAACCTATTACGTGCTGGAGATGTTCCCTTACCCTTCTGGCAACATCCATATGGGCCATGTGCGCAATTACACGCTAGGCGACGTTGTGGCGCGCTATAAGGCCATGCAGGGCCATGCGGTGCTTCACCCGATGGGATGGGACGCATTTGGCCTCCCAGCGGAGAATGCGGCGATAGAAAAAGGCGTGCATCCGGGCAAATGGACGCACGAAAATATCGCGACCATGCGCGAGCAGCTCAAAACGATTGGCCTTTCCTATGATTGGTCGCGCGAGTTCGCGACCTGCGATGCGGACTATTACCAACATGAGCAACGCTTCTTTTTGAAGTTTCTGGATGCCGGCCTTGCCTACCGCAAAGAGGCGATGGTGAATTGGGATCCGGTCGATAATACCGTGCTGGCGAATGAACAAGTGGTAGACGGTAAAGGCTGGCGCTCTGGCGCGCCTGTGGAGCGTAAAAAGCTCTCGCAATGGTTCCTGCGCATCACCGAATTTGCGGATGAGCTTCTAGAAGGCATTAGCACGCTGGAGAACTGGCCCGCCAAAGTACGCACGATGCAAGATCGCTGGATTGGCCGTTCTTACGGCGCGTCCGTACAGTTTGAGGTCAAAGGCGAGGCAGATAAGCTGGAAGTATACACCACCCGTCCAGACACGCTCTATGGCATGTCCTTCGCGGCCGTGGCGCCTAACCACCCCCTCTGCGAACGCCTTGCAAAAGACAATGCCGAGTTGCAAGCCTTTATCGAAGAATGTGGCCAGATGGGCACCAGCGAAGAGGCGATCGAGAAGGCGGAGAAGAAGGGCTTTGATACGGGCTTGAAAGTAATTCATCCGTTCACCGGTGAAGAAAAACCGCTTTATGTCGCGAACTTTGTCTTGATGGAATATGGCACAGGCGCGATTTTCGCCTGCCCTGCGCATGACCAGCGCGACCTCGATTTCGCCCGTAAATATGGGTTGGATGTAACGCCTGTAGTCGCGCCCAAAGGCACGACCGAAAATACGATCGAGAATGAAGCGTTCACCGATGATGGCCTCATTATCAACTCCGATTTCTTGAATGGCCTCACCACCGATGAAGCCAAAGAAAAAGCGATTGCCGCACTTGAAGAAAAAGGCATCGGCGAGCGCCGCACCAATTACCGTTTGCGTGACTGGGGCATCTCGCGCCAGCGTTATTGGGGCTGCCCGATCCCGATTATCTATTGCGATGATTGCGGCGCGGTACCCGTGCCGGATGCGCAATTGCCCGTGAAATTGCCGGAGGATGTAACCTTCGATAAGCCAGGCAACCCCCTCGCCCATCACCCGACATGGAAGCATGTCGATTGTCCTAGCTGCGGCAAAAAAGCGGAACGCGAGACGGACACGTTTGACACGTTCTTTGAGTCCTCATGGTATTTTGCACGCTTTACCTCTCCTCAGTCTGGGCAAGGGATTGAGTCCAATGCAGCGAACCATTGGCTGCCCGTAGACCAATATATTGGCGGCGTCGAGCATGCGGTATTACACTTGCTTTATGCGCGCTTCTTCACCCGTGCGCTCCAGCGTTGTGGTGTGTTGGATGTGGCCGAGCCGTTTAAAGGCCTCATGACCCAAGGCATGATTTGCCACGCGACCTATAAGGATGCGGAGGGTAAATGGCTCTTCCCTGAAGATGCCGAGACGAAGAAAGCCAATGGCGAGGCAATTGTTGAGGGCCGCTCAGAGAAAATGAGTAAGTCCAAGAAGAATACGGTCGATCCGCGTCATATTATCACCAGCTATGGTGCTGACACGGCTCGCCTGTTCATGTTGTCCGACAGCCCACCCGAGCGCGACCTCGAATGGACGGAGTCGGGTATCGATGGCGCATGGCGCTATGTGAACCGCCTATGGCGCTTGGTGGCCGAGAAATCGGATGCTATCCAGAAGGAGGCTAATCAGCCGCTTCCTGCAGAAATAGGCGCCTCTGAGGAGGATATCCTTCGCGAAATGCATCGCACCATTGATGGCGTGACCAAGGCGATTGAGGAGTTTGCGTTTAACAAAGCCGTGGCCTTGATTCGCGAATTCACCAATAAGCTCGAAAAGGCAGAAGTGGGAGATGTAGTCTATGTTCAGGCATTGAAAGCCGTCATTTCGCTCATTTCGCCGTTTTTGCCGCATTTGGCAGAGGCAATGCATGCCGAAATGGGTGGCGAAGGCCTTATTTGTGGGTCTGATTGGCCCAAGGCAGACGAAAAATGGCTTACCGTTGATAAAATGACCATCGCGGTACAGGTAAATGGCAAATTACGCGGCACATTGGAGCTCGCGAGTGATGCCAGCAAGGACGATGCCGAGAAGGAAGCGCTCGCCCTGCCCAATGTGCAGCAATTTATTGAGGGTAAAACGGTGCGAAAAGTCATCGTCGTGCCCGGAAAGATTGTCAATGTGGTGGCGGCGTAGCCTCGGCCTCGCGATTGTGCTGTTTGTTGCACAATCATGCGGCTTTCAGCCCCTTTACGGTGAGCAAAGTGCTGCTGACTCGCAATGGCTGGCCACCATCGAGGTGGAAACGCCCGATAACCGCGACGGACAGCTTCTCAAATCTGCGCTAGAAGACGCGTTTAACCCTAAAGGATGGCGTGCAGCACCGCAATATAGGCTGGTAGTACAAACCCGCACCAAGTTTCACCCCTTTGCGATTAATTTGGATGGCTCGGTGTCGCGTTATACCATCCAGTTTACGTCCAATTATGAGCTGATTCGTGGCGTCGATAAGAAGGTGGTCGATAAAGGGGTTTTATCCCGCACCGCAGGATATAATGTAGCAGATACAGATGATTACGCGACCTTTATGGCCCGCCAAGACGCGCAAGAGCGCGTGGTGAAGGCACTGGCGGAATTGTATCGACTCAAAATGCGCTCTTATTTTGACCGATTCGCCACGGATTATGAGCAGGCCGCCCAATGAAAATAGCCACCCGCGATATCGAACCACTCGTCAAATCGCCCAAAGGGCACAACGCCGTATTTCTCTATGGGCCGGATGAAGGCTTGGTACGCCACCGTGCGCAGCTGATTGCGGAGGCATGGCTAGGCGATGGCGCAGACGCAACCGCGCAAATGAGCCTAACGGGTGACCAAATCAAAGAAGACCCTGCCCGCCTGCTCGATGAATTACAGTCGCTTAGCCTGATGGGCGATAAGCGTGTGATTATGTTGCGGGACCCTGCTGAATCGATTGCACAGACCGTAGCCGATGGCTATGGCGCCGCGTCTGAGGAAAACCGTTTTTTGGTGCTTGCGGGCAATTTAACGAATAAGTCGAATTTGCGTAGCGCTGCTGAGAAGCACCCCGATTGCGCCTGCATCCCCTGCTACAGTGATGAAGGGCGCGGTTTGGAGGCCCTTATCCGCACGACCTTGACCGGATATGGGTTGCGCGCCGATTCGCAGGCCATGGCCTACCTCAACGGCCATTTAAACGGCGATAGAATGATCGTACTGGGGCAATTGGAGAAACTCTCGCTCTATATGGGAGAGGAAGAGCAATTGACGCTGGAGATTCTGCAAGAGGTGATTGGCGAGAGCAATGAACGCAGCATGGATGATTTATGCTATGCGGTGAGCGGTGGTGATAAAGTGCAGGCCATGCGTCTTCTCGACCGCATGTGGCAGCAAAATACCGCCCCTATCGTGATTTTACGAAGCCTTCAGCGCCATTTTGGTCGCTTTCGTGAGTTGGACCAGCTCGCCGCACAAGGGTTTCGTGGCGAAGAAGCGGTTAAGAAATTGCGGCCGATGGTGTTCTTCAAATACCAACGTGCGATGGCCCAACATGCCACCCGCTGGCGCAGCAAAAAGCTCGCGAGCGCGTTGCAGATATTGCAAAAAACCGAGTCGGATTGCAAAAGCACCAGCAGTGCGGTGGAGTTACTTTGCGCGCAAGCGGTATTACAACTCACGCAGGCCGCGTAATTAGAACGTGACGTCGCTATTGAGGCGTTGCAGGATACTATCGAGCTGCATCAGAGAATTATAGCACAGCGTAATTTCGCCCGACTGATCGCCAAAATCCTCAATGCTTACAGGCATGCCGAGATTCTGCGAAAGACTCTCTTCAAGCGCCAAAATATCATCATCTTTTTCGCCCGAGCTGCGACGTGAACGAGGTCTAGAGCCGCTTGCGCCCTGCCCTTTGGCTTGTGGCGCTTTCTCTTGTGCGGCGCTGTCTTCACCCCGAGCCAACTCTTCGGTCTGGCGAACGCTCAACCCTTCTTTAATTATGCGCTTTGCAATCTCTTCGGCATCCTCTGCCTTGAGCAATGCGCGCGCATGGCCCATGCTGAGTTTGCCTTCATTGAGCCATGTCTTCAGCTTTTCGGGCATGGAAAGCAATCGTAGCAAGTTGGTAATGTGGCTGCGGCTCTTGCCGACGGTTTTGGCCAATTCTTCCTGAGAATATTTGAATTCTTTGATGAGGCGTTGATAGCCCTCGGCTTCTTCGATGGCCGTTAGGTCGCGCCGCTGAATATTCTCGATGAGTGCCAGCTCAAGGGCTTGCTGGTCACTAATGTCATCGCGAACAATAGCTGGAACCGCCGAAAGCCCTGCCAATTGCGCGGCGCGAAAGCGTCGCTCACCGGCGATAATTTCGTATTTATCGGAACCAATAGCACGCACCACGAGTGGCTGCATGATGCCGTTCTTCTCAATCGAATCCGCCAGCTCATGTAGATATTCGTCATCAAAGAATTGGCGTGGCTGGTACTTACCGGCCTGTAGGCCCGACACAGGCACTTGCTGAATGCCGCCCTGCCCCACTTTTTCGGGCGCGACCGGTGCGGCTTCAACGAATTTCTTCTCGCCGTTTTCTTTAACCGAATATTCCTCGCCCATCAGGGCAGACAGGCCTTTACCAAGGGCGGGTTTTTTTGCGCTACTAGCCATGCTACCCTCTTACGCTGCTTCTTTATTGGCAATCTGCGCCATCTGCTTCTCGCGGCGAATCACTTCGCGCGCAAGGCTTAGATAGGCTTTGGAACCAGGGCAGCGCATGTCATAGACAATCGCCGGAACACCATGCGATGGCGCTTCAGATACACGCACGTTACGCGGAATCACAGTCTTATAAACCGTATCGCCCAGATATTCGCGTACGTCACTCTCAATATGCTCGGTCAGCTTGTTGCGACGATCATACATGGTAAGCAGTACGCCATGGATATCTAGCTTAGGGTTAAGCCCTGCTTTCACCAGCTCTACGGTCTTCAGGAGGTGGCTTAAGCCCTCCAGCGCGTAGAATTCACATTGAAGCGGGATAAGTACCGCATTAGAGGCCGTCAGTGCATTTAGTGTAAGTAGACCAAGCGATGGCGGGCAATCTATCAGAATATAGTCAAAACGGCCATCAAGGCTTTGAATGGCTCTGGTCAGTTTATATTCGCGTTTTTCCATCGTCACGAGCTCAATCTCGGCTCCAGTGAGGTCGATGGTGGCTGGAATCAAGGATAATTTAGGAACAACCGTCTCCAAAATAGCCGATTCAGCCGAAGCATTCTCTGTAAGTATATGATAACTATTGATTTCTCTCTCTGCAGATGAGAAGCCAAAACCCGTGCTGGCATTGCCTTGAGGGTCAAGGTCGATGAGTAGGACTTTTTTGCCTACAGCGGCCAGAGAGGTTGCGATGTTTACAGAAGTGGTTGTCTTGCCGACCCCACCCTTTTGATTCACAATAGAAATGATACGTGTCATGTCAGCTTCTCGATGTTTGAGAGTTCAATTAGGAAGGATCCTTCTTGGGTTATACTCTCGTATTTCTCCATTGTAAAGCGCCATCCCTCATCTGCTTGCTTAAGTTCAGAATCCAGTGATTCACCTTTATGAAATAAGCATTTTCCTGTTTTCGAAACTATAGGAAATGCAAGGGTTAGCAGCTTTTCTAGGGGCGCCAAGGCTCTGGCCATTACGACATCGGCATTGTGGATAAGGCTGTGTTCAATTCGTGTATTATTGACGGTGATATTGGGGCGAGATGTTTCACGTGAAACGGTTTCTAGGAACGCACATTTTCTTTGGTCAGATTCCACTAATTCGATTTTATTATCGAGCAAAATACCGACAATTAACCCCGGAACTCCAGAGCCAGAACCCAAATCAACCAAAAAATCGCTTTCTTTCACATCCAGATGTTTCACAACATGTATGCCATCTAGTATATGACGATGCCAAATGTCATTTAGCGTATTGTTACTGACAAGGTTGATATGTTTTTGCCACTTTTTGAGTAATTCCACATAAGTTTCCAGTCGTGAAAATGTTTCACGTGAAACGGGATGCAATTTACAAAATTGCTCGTACAACATTAGGCAGTCTTACGTTGATTGATATAAATAAGCAAAGCGGAGAGGGCGGCGGGTGTCATCCCTGGAATACGACCGGCAGCTCCTAAGCTCTCTGGGCGAATCTGCTTTAGCTTACTGCGAATCTCATTCGAGAGTGAGCCCACTTCATCATAATCTATAGTATCAGGGATGGAAATCGACTCATCTTGACGGAAGCGGGCAATATCGATGGTGTGTTGTTCCAGATAGCCTTTATAGAGGGCTTCAATCTCCAATTGCTTAATTGTAACAGAATCGAAATCCTTCAGTTTTCCCCATATTTCTGTCAGTTTTTCAAACGAAATATCAGGGTAACTCATCAATTCAAATGCGGAGCGATGAACGCCGTCTTTATTCAGGCTCAGACCATAAGGTTCGGCCTTATTAGGGGTAATGGTTAGTGACTGCGATAACGTCTTCGCTTTATCAAGCGCATCGGACTTTCTCGCGAAACTTTCCCATCGCACATCACCAATGAGGCCAACGTGATACCCCAATTGGGTAAGGCGAAGATCGGCGTTATCGGCACGTAAATGGAGTCGATATTCCGAACGAGACGTGAACATACGGTACGGCTCTTGGGTGCCTAGCGTGATGAGATCATCAATCATTACCCCTATATAAGCATCTCCGCGACCGACCAAGAAGGGCAATTTACCCTGTGAGGCGAGGGCGGCATTCGCACCTGCAACCAGACCTTGTCCACCAGCCTCTTCATAGCCTGTTGTACCATTAATTTGGCCTGCTAGATACAGACCCGGCAAATTTTTCACCTCAAGGGTAGAACGTAATGCGCGGGGGTCTACATAGTCATATTCGATCGCATAGCCAGGTCGGATGATGTGCACATCCTCTAGACCGGGTATACGGTGAATGAAGGCATCCTGCACCTCAGCGGGGAGGGAGGTGGAGATGCCATTCGGGTAGACGGTATCATCGTTAAGTCCTTCAGGTTCAAGGAAAATTTGATGACGTTCGCGCTCGGCAAAGCGTACGATTTTGTCCTCGATAGAGGGGCAATAGCGCGGCCCAATCGACTCGATCTGACCCGAATACATAGGAGAGCGATGGATGTTGTCTTGAATAATGCCGTGCACATCCACATTGGTATGGGTAATATAGCAAGAAATTTGAGGTACTTGAATGCTCTCTGTTAAGGTAGAGAAGGGCACGGGAGGGCTGTCACCGGGCTGCGGGGTGCAGACGTCCCAATCGATGGTTTTGCCGTCCAGACGGGCAGGGGTACCGGTTTTCAGTCGTCCCATAGGGAGTTTCATGCCGTAAAGCCGCTCTGACAGGGCGATTGAAGGCGCTTCATCCACGCGACCGGCTGGAATCTTCTCTTCGCCGCAATGGATCAGCCCATTGAGGAAGGTTCCGGTAGTTAGGACCACTTTGGGAGCGGAAATTTCGGTGCCATCGGCCAAAACGATACCCTTAAGACCCGCAGAATCGTGCAGCAAGTCGGTTACTTCTCCGGCGAGCAGATCGAGATGTTCATACTCGACCAGAATCGATTGAACGGCCTGTTTATAGAGGGCGCGGTCAGCTTGCGCGCGGGGACCGTGAACGGCGGGGCCCTTGCTTGCATTCAAAATGCGGAAATGGATACCTGCGCGGTCAATCGCGCGACCCATAACGCCGTCTAGCGCGTCAATCTCGCGCACGAGTGTTCCTTTCGCCACGCCGCCAATAGCGGGGTTGCAGGACATTTCGCCAATTGTCTCCAGCTTGTGGGTAACAAGGAGCGTGCGCGCGCCAATACGGGCGCTCGCGGCTGCGGCTTCGGTGCCAGCATGGCCGCCGCCAATGACGATAACGTCATAGCTGTCGTTGTGCGTTTTCATTATTTTTACTTACTTGCCTATACAAAAACTGCCAAAGAGCACGTCCAGTATCGCATCCAGCTCGATTTTGCCAGTGATTTTTTCGATTTCACGCGAAGCGAGGCGGAGATCCTCGGCGAGTAACTCATTGGGCTTGCTTTGTAAAAAGCTCTCCAAGTGGCCGATACAGCGCTTCAGGGCATCGCGGTGGCGGGCGCGTATGACGAGTGGTGACTCGCTCACGGGGTAATGCTCTTCTATAAGCGTTTTGAGTGCCGCGGTGATGTGCTCAACCGATTGGGCCTCCAAGAGGGATACAGAAAGGCATTTTTTCCCGTCTAATTCGGCAATTTCGGGGGCAGCATGAAGGTCCGATTTTGTAAAAATGAATAATCCGCTTCCCTGCGCTAAATTGCGGCTTTCAGTATCTATGCAGGGGTAAGAGGCGCAGTCAAACACGCCTAAATGGAGGTCAGAAGCCTGTGCGTGAGCGCGAGAGCGCTTTATACCCTCTGCCTCAATCGCAGAATCGGCTTCTCGCAGTCCTGCTGTGTCGACGAGAATGACGGGATAGCCGCCAATATCGAGCGTGATTTCGAGCGCGTCGCGCGTGGTTCCGGCCTCTGCGGAAGTAATTGCTACATCTCTTCGCGCTAAAGCATTGAGTAATGTGGATTTACCTGCATTGGGAGGGCCGATGATGGCGATGCGGATGCCCTCGCGGATTTTCTCGCTTACCCCATTATCGTCTAAGGAGGTGGAAATGCGTGAGATGAGGTCACTCACTTCGGCGCGCATGTTGGTCATAGTGTCTTCGGGGATGTCTTCGTCGGGGAAGTCGATATAGGCTTCTACATGTGCGCGCACTTTGATGATTTCGCTGCGGATGGCTTCATAGGCAGTGGTGATATGGCCCTCAACAAGTGCAAGCGACTGTTTATGCTGATGAAGTGTGTCTGCCTCCAGCAAATCGGCCAGCCCTTCTGCTTGAAGCAAATCCATTTTTCCGTTGCGGAAGGCGCGTTTGGCGAACTCGCCCGGTTCGGCCATGCGGGCGATACCGCTCTCTAAGAGGAGCTCGGTGAGAAGGCGAACCACGGCGCGGCTGCCATGGGTGTGGAACTCCAAACACGCCTCACCGGTGAAGCTCTGTGGAGCAGGGAAGGAGAGGGCGAGGGCTTGATCTATCACACCATAATTCTGGTGCTTTAATGTCACTAAATGGGCCTTGCGGGGTTGCAAATTTACACATACCCCTAGGAGTGTTAGAGTTTCGTGCATAGAGGTGCTTGGGCCCGATAGTCGCAAAACCGCAACACCTGAGCGGCCCGGTGGCGTCGCCCACGCAAAAATCGGTTCGCCAAAAGAGGCTTCGGCTGGGTTTATCTTGGTGTTTTCTGTCATATCCATTACGCTTATATATCAGTGAGTGTTGGAGGGTACAACGCCTATGCCAAAGGCAATTATATTAGAACAGACCGGCGCGCCAGAAGTAATGCAGTGGCGCGACGTGCCCATGCCCAAATGCGGGCCGAAGGAATTGCTGATTAAGCAAACGGCCGTTGGGCTGAATTATATTGATACCTATCATCGCTCGGGACTCTATCCGATGGAGCTACCAGGGACGCCCGGACTGGAAGGTGCTGGTGAGGTTATCGAGGCGGGGAGTGAATGCGAATTCTTCAAACCGGGTGATAAGATTTGCTATGCGGGTGGGCCGATTGGCGCCTATGCGCAGTTCCGCACGATCCCTGAGCGTAATGTGGTAAAAATTCCGGATGGGATTAGCGATCAGCTTGCGGCGGGTATTATGCTCAAGGGGCTGACCGCGCATTACCTTATCAAGCGCACTTATGTGGTGAATAAAGATACGGTCGTGTTGATTCATGCGGCGGCTGGTGGAGTGGGTCTGCTGCTGTGCCAATGGGCGCGGCATTTAGGTGCGACGGTGATTGGCACGGTCGGTAGTGCGGAGAAGGCGGAGCTGGCGCTCGCCAATGGCTGCCATTATGCGGTGAATTACAAAGAGGAATCCTTCGTGGAGAAGGTGAAGCAGGTCACTGAGGGCAGGGGCGTGCATGTGGTGTATGACTCGGTCGGCCAAGCGACCTTTGAGGACTCATTGAAGTCTCTGATGCCCATGGGGCTGATGATTAGCTTTGGCCAATCCAGCGGACCTATCGCCCCGTTTGATATGAGCGTGCTGCAAAAGCATGGCTCGATTTTCCTCACCCGTCCGAGTCTGATGGATTACATCGCGGACCATGCGAGCTATCTGGTGGGCTGCACGAACTTGATGCAATTGGTGCTGGAGGGAGTGCTCAAAATAAACGTGAAGCAGAGTTTTTATTTGAGCGATGCCGTGCGCGCGCACCACAAGCTTGAAGAACGCCAGACGACGGGCGCGACCATTTTTGTGGTGGATGAATAGAGTTTAGTTCACCGGATCTTCATGGATAATGACATCTGCGCCGGGGAAGGCTTCTATCAATGCGGCCTCAAGTGCATCGGCGACTTTATGCGCGTCATTAAGCGTCTGGCTGCCATCCATATCGGCGTGCATTTGAATGAAAGCCTTGCTGCCTGAATAGCGGGTTTTGAGGTCGTGGAATCCCTGCACGCCCTCACAGTCTCGGATAATTTCCATAATGCGCGCTTTGTCGCTATCGGGCATTTCTTTATCCATCAGATTATCGAAAGAGCGCTTGCCAATCTCGATGGCGTGTAGGGCGATATAGAGCGAGAAAATAATGGCGAGGGCAGGGTCAATCCAAAGCCAGCCAAGTAATGGCGTGAGTATCAAGGCCGCGATTACCGCGCCATTGCTGAGCACGTCTCCGAGGTAATGCAACGCATCGGCAGCGACAAGGCTGGATTGGGTGCGCTTATAGACATAGCGCTGGAAGAGCAGTAGGACGGTGGTTGCCACCATGGAAAATATCATCACGGCCACGCCCATATCGGTGTGGGCGAGCGGCTCAGGGGCGAGGATGCGACCAATCGATTGGATGATAACGAAGGCCGATGTGGCGCTGATGAAAGTGAACTGTACAAGGCCCGCAATGTCTTCGATGCTATTATGCCCGTAGCGATGGTCGTCATCGGCGGGTTTGAGCGCGTAGCGAATGGCGACAAAATTCACCAGCGATACCATTACATCCATCGAGGAATCCACGAGCGAAGAAAGCAGGCTGAGCGAGTCCGTGTAGAGCCACGCGAAGATTTTGCTGACCACCAACATGCTCGCGATGGAGACAGAAACAATCGTCACCCAACGCAACAGGCGCTGTAGCTCTGGGCTATAGACTTCCTCTGAGCGTGCGTTGCCCACGGGTGCGTCATGGTGATGCGAATGGCCCATAGGTTAGGCTTGGGATTGCAGGTAATTCTGCTCGCCCATATCCGCCAGCAAAGTGAGTTGCTGTTGCAGCCAGAGATAATGCTCTTCTTCGCTTGTGAGAATAGCGGAAAGCAGCTCAACCGTGCCGTAATCTTTGGTATCGTCGGCATAGGCAATCGCCTCTTTTAGATCGGGAATCGCCTTCTTTTCTAGCGCAAAATCTGCCTCAAGCATTTCTTTCACGCTTTCGCCAATCATCAGTTTGCCGAGATCTTGCAGGTTCGGTAGGCCGCCCAAAAACAAGATGCGCTCTGCCAGCTGGTCGGCATGTTTCATCTCGTCGATGGACTCCTCATATTCTTTCTTTGCAAGATTTGAGTAGCCGCGATGCCCCAACATTTTGCTGTGCAGGAAATATTGATTGATCGCCGTCAGCTCGTTTTTGAGCAATGCGTTGAGATGGGTAATCATTTGCGTATCGGTTTTCATGGATGCCTCGTCATTTCGTTGCGGGAACTATAGCAAAAGAAAACAGAAGAGAAAGGATAAAATATCGTTATTTCTTAGTTGGCTAGCAATTCAGAAGCATTCGCATTTGCAAGTGTTGCCGCATGCGCTTGGGGCAGCATCACATCTTCGATATAACACGCGCATTGGCCGCATTGCTGCTTCGCGCCCAAGCTTTCAAAGATTTTCTCGCTGCATGCATTGCGCGGACAATCCGCACAGGCCTTGCTGATTTGCTTATCGTTGAGTGCATTACATACACAAATAATCATCGAAATACCCATCAAGATTGATAATCATTCTCAACACTATGCCATAGACCAGAAAACATGTAAATAAGAATGATTCGCAATATTAGGGGGTGATGTTATTCGTCCTTTTTGAGGTAATAGCGAGATAGACACGCTTTAAAAGTGCCACACATAATGACGGCACTGCTATGCAAAGGGTCCAGAAAACCATTAAGGCAATCATGTATGCGTCACCGCTAATGTCATGCGTTTGAAGCCATGCAGTCACTTCACTTGTGTAGAAGAAAAGGAAGCATGATATGGTTAAACTAAACCAGTGCCAGTTTCGAAAGAGGTTTTCTGCAGAAGATTGGAACATGATAGCTTCCTAGTTTTCGTAACTATCCAGAATCTCTTGCATGACGGTGAGCCTATCGGCGATGGGAGACCATGATTTGAGCGAGTTTTTATTGATAGGTTCGCGCACCTGCGCGCTGGAGGCAGTGTGTACGGTCTGCTTTTGTTTATGGAAGGAGAGGCATTGTTCTTCCCATTCCAGTCCGACGAAATCGAGTAGTTTACGCACCTGCGTTTCGGGGTCGGCGATGAGGGCCTCGTAGTTGCTTTCGTAAATCCAGCCTTCAGGGAGAATCGCCTGCCATTCTTTCATCTGGTCGCGGTAGATATTATATTGCTCCGCGAGCAAGGTCTGGTCGCCGCCATGGTAATGCCCGCCAGGGAAGTAGTTGCGGTAAATCGACCAGCACGTATCCATCGGGTCGCGCGTACAATGGATGATTTTTGCGTTTGGGAAGAGGATATAAATCAGCCCGAGATATTTATAATTATTCGGCATTTTGTCGACGACATAGGCTGCCTGTTCGGCCTCGCTACGCGATACTTGCAGGTAGAATTGCGCCATATGTTTCACATGGTCTGGTGTGATGCGCAGCGTGCCATTCTGCACGCATTGGCGTGGCAGAATATAATTGCGAATATAGGGAATGGCTTGTAACTCGCCCGCTCCAAATACTTTGCTATGCGCGCCGAGAATACGCTCGGTGAGCGTGGTGCCAGAGCGCGGCATGCCGACGATAAAAATCGGTGTGGCATCCGGATCACCTGCGCCCTTTAATCCGTCTATCATCGGTTTGCCGAAGAGTGCAAAATCCGCTGCTTTGGATTTATCACGCTCGGCGAGGATGCGTTTTTTCATCTGCTCATCACAGCGATAACTATTGCCAATTTCAAAATAATCGAGGGCTTTGTTTGGCTCTTTAACATCAAAATAAATATGCCCCAGCGCGAAGGAGGCGAGCATATAATCGACTGGACGCTGTTGGTTATCTGGCCCGCGGTCGAACGCTTCTTGCAGCTTGGCGACATGTGGGTCTTCGAGTGTATTCTTGCGATGCACGGTATAATCATACAGCATCGGCACGTAATCCGGATAGAGCGCGAACACTTTCTCAAATGAACTTTCGCGCTTCTCTTTATCGGGTGAGGGGTTATAGACCGCTGCGGTTTGCATAATCACTTCTGGGTCATTAGGCGCCACTTTATTGGCATGTTCCATCACGCGTATGGCCGCGCCGCCCTGCCCTAAAATGGAGAGGGTTTTTGCCGTTTCGACATAATAGCGCGGCTGCTGAGGGTTGAGGCGCATCAATTCGCTATAGACCTGTAGGCGGGTGTAATCGTCCTTATTGTAGAAACAGGCTTGGGCAAGAAGCTCCAGCGTATGCGCGTCATTCGCGCCGAGTTGCGTTGCAGTGGTGAGTGCTTGCTGTGCCTTCTCCCAATTATTCAGCCCAAAATAGGCTTGGCCGCCTAACTTCCAATAGCTAGCATTTTTCGGGTCTTTGCCGACGAGTTGGCCGATTTCCTGAATCAGTTGCTGGTAGTTTTTTTCTTCGAGTAATTTTGTCAGTTGTTGCATGGGGCCTCCAGAAGCTGCACTATAGCTATGTGCAAAGGAAATGCCAGAAAGAGAAATTGATTGCACTGACTCGCGGCACTCGCTAATAGTGCTGCACTGCGTGTGCGGGTATAGTTCAAAGGTAGAACGTCAGCCTTCCAAGCTGAATATGCGGGTTCGATTCCCGCTACCCGCTCCATTTTGAGTGTAAATCGTTCCAGTGGAACGATTTAACGAAGGAATCATGGTAGTCTTGGATTTTGTGAGGCGAGTGTATCGAGCTGAAGCAAAAGCCTTAGACGGACATGTGCACTTCGTGCTTCGGCTGGCGGTCCTTTTCGACGTTATCAAAGACTCCCCTTGCAAATTGTTAATAAATCTTTACCTTATGCCCATGCGAATGGCGTTTTTATATTTTCTGGCATTGGCGAGCCTGTTGGCCGTACTGCCTGCCTATGCGCAAAATCCCAACAGTCTTTATAGCACGGGCTATACCCAAGCGCCGGAGCCGCGCTATCGGCATGGCGGTTATTTGAGCCTTGGCGTGGGCGCGACGCATCTGATGGATTTGGATACGAATGGCGGGTTTTATCTGCCTAAGAATCCGTATAATTTTTCCGGTGCGCTTGGCACACGCCTTTACGATAATTTCCGCGTAGAGGTGGAGGCCTCTTACCGCGATGCGGAGATAGAGAGTGCGCATCCGACGGGTGCGGCGGCGGTTCCTATCAGCGGGTCTATCGACACGCTCGCGGTGCTTGTGAATGGCTATTATGTATTTGGCACGCCCGATATGGGCTTGCGGCCTTATCTCTCAGCTGGGATTGGTGCTGCGATGCATAGCGGCGAAGCGGATAGTGCTGCGGGGCTTACCTCTACCGGTGATGTGAGTAATGTCACGACCCTTGCCTACCAATTGGGTACAGGTTTCAACTTTGAACTCGACACCGATTGGGACCTCTATGCCGGCTACCGTTACTTCGCAACGGGCGATGCCGAAATTAGCGGCAACGAAGTGGATTATGATGCGCATGAGTTACGCGCAGGCATGAGCTTCCATTT
>CAYFFN010000015.1:0-17409 GCA_964342335.1 uncultured Azospirillaceae bacterium | reverse complement strand
GCTTTTGAAACTGACTTGAAACAAAAGTGTCGGCATTATTTCTCATATTTTCAATAACTAACTGAGACATGTTAAAGCAAGAGGTTAGGTTGGTCTGGATCACATCGTCCCATTTATCATGAGACATTTTATGCATAGCGCTATCGCGTGTGATGCCTGCGTTATTGACCAAAATTTCCACATGACCATCGAGGTCTTTCTCTAGCTGGCGGATGGCCGCTTCGCATGCAGCGTAATCGGATACATCGAACTTATAAGTCGGAATGCCTGTTTCCTCATGGAACTTTTTGGCGGCCTCATCGTTACCCGCGTAGTTCACGGCAACTTTTGCGCCGGCTTTGTGTAGGTCGATTGCGATTGCTTTACCAATCCCACGGGTTCCCCCTGTTACCAGTGCGACTCTTCCTTTCATGCTATATCCCCAATAGTTTTAGAATTATTTTAACGTTCTACGCAAAGCGCGACACCCATGCCGCCACCAATGCATAATGTTGCGATGCCCTTTTTGCCGTCACGGCGCTTCAGCTCGTAGAGTAGAGTGGTCAGTACACGCGCGCCAGAAGCGCCAATCGGGTGACCAAGTGCAATGGCGCCGCCATTCACGTTGACCTTCTCCGTATCCCAACCCATTTCTTTGTTCACGCAGGCGGCTTGAGCAGCAAACGCTTCGTTCGCTTCAATCAGGTCGAGCTCATCATGTTTCCAGCCTGCTTTCTCCAATGCCTTCTTAGATGCAGGGATGGGGCCGGTGCCCATGATTGCGGGGTCTACGCCTGCGGTTGCCCAAGAGCGGATGGTTGCCAGTGGTGTAAGGCCACGCTTATCTGCTTCGGCTTTGCTCATTACGAGCAAGATTGCCGCGCCATCGTTGATGCCAGATGCGTTACCGGCTGTTACGGTTCCGTCTTTTTTGAAGGCGGTGCGCAGGCCGGAGAGTGATTCTTTGGTGGTAGAGGCGCGTGGGAATTCATCCTTTTCTACAACTACATCACCTTTGCGGGTGCTGATAGTGTAGGGCACGATCTCGTCATTGAATTTGCCGGCCTCAATCGCTGCGGCAGCTTTCGCTTGCGATGCGGCAGCAAAGTCATCTTGCTCATCGCGGCTGATGTTAAACTTCTCGGCGATGTTTTCGGCCGTGATCCCCATATGGTAATCGTTGAAGCTATCCCACAGACCGTCACTAATCATCGTATCCGTGAAAGTACCGTTGCCCATTTTTACGCCATCGCGCAAATGCGCGGCATGTGGCGAGAGGCTCATATTTTCCTGACCACCTGCAATAACAATGCTGCTATCGCCAGACTTAATCGCTTGGTAGGCAAGTGCAACAGCGCGCAGACCTGAGCCACATACTTGGTTGATAGTCATTGCGGTCGTCTCTGCAGAGAGTCCTGCTTTGATGGCAGATTGGCGTGCAGGGTTTTGGCCGCATGTTGCTGTCAGCACTTGTCCGAGAATCACTTCTGATACATCAGAAGCTGCAACAGAGTTGCGTTCTAAAAGGGTTTTGATGAGATGCGCGCCGAGGTCGGATGCTGGCACGGATGCGAACCCGCCGTTGAAGTTTCCGATCGCGGTACGTGCTGCGTCTACAATTACGATATCTTCAGAAGAGGTCATGCGAGGCTCCTGTTAGCGTTTCTTATTGCAGGGAGTTGTAACAAACCCACTGCGTTTGTCTAGCCATTTAGCGCATGAATCCAACCGATGAGCGGTTTCCAGCAGAGCCGTTCGGCGCGCTTGCCTGCCACCATGCTCACATGGCCGCAGGGCGGGGTGAGAATATGGCACTCATCAATGCTTCCCGCGAGGGCGATGGCGCATTCGCTGGGTACGATGTTATCGTCGCTCGGGACAATGGCGAGCGTGGGGCAGTGGATATGTTGCGGCGCAATAATTTGTCCAGCCACTTCCCATTGTTCTTTATGAAGGAGGTTTTCTTGCGGCCAGAGCAGCAAGCATTCCTCGGCCACTTTGTTCGCAAGGGGGATGCCGTTGCTCACCCAATGCTCAATGGCGATGAAATGCTCGCGCTCCTCTTCGCCTAGTGTGAGGTACTGCCCGAACTTTTCCTGAAAGCGGTAAGGCTGCATAAGATGGAACATCCATTCCAGCCATTCTTTGGGCAGCACGTCTTGCGCGTGGAGCTGCTCGCGCAGTTGGGCTTTCTGCTCTTTCTCTAGCGGGATGTGCAAACTGTCCTTGCTCTGAAAATCCCAAGGGGTGGCGAGTAGTATCAAACCATCTATAAGGTCGGGGCGCAGGCACGCGACGGCGGAGGCAAATAGGCCGCCCATGCAATAGCCGAGCATGAAGAGTGGCGCGTCGCTTCTGCGGCGCAATTGCTTCACGGCATCGAGTGCGTATTTATAGCTATAGTCTGCGCAATCGAAGTAACGTTCGCGGTATCCTGGCACTCCCCAATCTAACACAAGCGGGCGGATGCCATGGGCGAGTAAATACTCGATCATGCTGTAGCCTTTGAGGATGTCGAAAATTTTGGCTGTGTTGATGAGGGAAGGAATCATCATAAGGCGAGGGGCATCGGCATTTAGGTTACAGCCGTAATCGAGTAGCCGCGCATTGCCTTTTTGCCAAACAACCTCATTCGCATGGCCCTCATATTCATATTCATGCTGTCGGAAGTTGTTTACGCCATCGAGCATCGCATGAGCACGTTGCTCGGACTCGCTGGCGACGGCTTGCCAAAAATCACCATTGTCAAAAAGGGCACGCAGCGCGTCTTCTTCTTGCTTAGCGTTTTTTGCTTTTTGCTTTGGGTTTTGTTGCGGGTTTGGTGGTTCGTTTTGCAGCAGGCTTTTTAGTGCTTCCAGCTGCCCGCGTAGATCGCTTGGTAGTGGCTTTGCTTTCGCTTGGCTTGATGGCTCGCTTGGCGATGGTTTTGCGTTTTGCTGCGGGCTTGCTGCGGGCTTTTGGCTTTGCTGCACTTGCGAGATCGGACTCAAGTTCTGATATACGCTTTTCCAAAGTTGTGATGCGGCGCGCGAGCTCATCCAGCTGCTCATCGCTAGCTGTAGGTGCATGGGCATCACGCCGGTCGGAATGGCTGGTTTCATAGGCTGACGGCCCTTGTCGCATAGCGTTCATCATTGCATCCACCATGTGTGGGTCGCTGACGGCGCGGCTCATTTGTTGCTGCCAAATATCCATGAATTGGCGGGCGAGGGTGGCGTAATCGGGCGTGCTCATGAATCATATTCTCGTTGCAGACTCTGCGTGTCCGTGTTAGTCCAGATGTAGCATAACAATTATAAACCGCAACCTTAGAGACAAGCAGGGATAAAATATGGCACGCACGAAGAGCAATGAACCGATCGTAATTAAGAAATACGCAAACCGTCGTTTGTATAACACGGATACCAGTAGTTATGTGACGCTGGATGATTTGTGCATCATGGTGAAGAAGGGCGAAGAGTTCGTCGTGTATGATGCGAAGAGTGGCGACGACCTGACCCGCCAGATTTTGACCCAGATTATTTTCGAGCAAGAAGCGCGCGGCGAGCATTTGCTGCCGATTAACTTCCTGCGTTCGCTCATTGGTTTTTACGATGATGGCATCAAAGAATTCGTGCCGCATTACCTTGAGAGCAGCATGCAAACCTTCATGAGCAATCAAGAGAAGATGCGCGAGATGATGGGCATGCAAGATATGAGTTCGCCTTTCCAACAGTTTGAGGAAATCGGCAAACAGAATATGGAATTCATGAGCAAAGCCTTTTCGAACATGATGAATCCTTTCGGCGCACCGGAAGAAGATAAAGACAAAAAGTAAGCAATAAAAAAGCCCCGTTGCTGCGGGGCTTTTTCTTAATCATGGTCTAGTAACAATTCTTATTATTCTTTGTGCGCGGTAATTACTGGGCGATGTGCTTCCGCGCCAGTATGGGTTGCCTGCATGAGATGCGGGCTATTTTGTGCCAACTGCATAGTGTGTTGGCCAAGAATACGCTTAGGGGCCGCTTTAGCTTTTGGCTTGTTAGCGTTCGCCATAACGGCAGCTGTACCACCAGCTGCTGCAACACCTGCAGATGCGATTGGGTGGTCGCCGACAAAATTTGCGGCTTCTGTTAGAGGCTTACCAACAACGTTTGCGCCTTCAATGGCAGAGGCTTCGTAATTAAGTGCAGTCTCTTTACCGCCAAGCATATTTTCCCACATGTTGCCCAGCACGTCACCCGCGCCGGTCCAAACACCTTTGATGCCATTCCAAAGCCCTTCATAGGCATTACCAATATTTTCGAAGAAACTTCCAGCTTGTTTGCCAAAGTCATCGCCTTTTACGTCAAAAAGGCCGTTATCTGCACCATCTGCTGAAATGAGGTCCACATCTCCACCAGGAACGAGCGCGCCGATTGCGGCTGCTGCTGCGGCTATACCCGTGATAGTTAGAACGCCAGTTGCGACCTTTCCCCACTGAATTCCTTGTTGCTGTTGAGCCATAATTTTCTCCAATTTCTGGCTTCACTATAACAAGCGGGTATTACAGTTTTATGACAGAAATGAAGTTTTTTGGAAAAAATTAGGCGTCGTCAGTGGCTTTTAGCTCTGCGATTTTATCTTCAATCACCTGCTTGGGGTCCATAGGCTGGAAGAAGGTGGACGGGTCGGTATTGTACATCTCCGCCACTTTCATGGTGACTTCTTGCGGAGGGGTTTCCCCCTCCGCAGAAACAATAATTTCACCGTAAGCATCAAAGTTATACAGATCAATTTTGCCCGCTGCTTCGTCTGCCTTGAAGGCATCGTATTGGCTAGGCTTCACCGCCACGTAACACCAGAACGGCCCGCCATGATCCATGACGCCATAGACCAGCATGATAATACGCGAGATATTATCCGGGTTGTATTTATCTTCGGTGCCGTTTTCGGCTTCTTGATCTGTCATTCTTAGTCCTAACCTATGCGGCGCTTACTAGATTGCGCATAACATACTGAAGGATACCACCATTTTTGAAGTATGCCAACTCATCTTCTGTATCGAGGCGGCAGAGCAGGGTGGTAGACTCTGTCGAGCCATCCTTGCGAGTGATGGTCAGTTCTACATCCATGTGAGGACGCAGGCCTGCAGACAAACCTTTCAGGCTAATCGTTTCGTCGCCCACAAGATTCAGAGATTTGCGGGTTACGCCATCTTTGAATACCAGTGGGAGAACGCCCATACCTACGAGGTTTGAACGGTGAATACGCTCAAAGCTTTCCGCGATAACGGCTTTCACACCTAGCAGGCGCGTGCCTTTGGCTGCCCAGTCGCGTGATGAGCCAGTTCCGTACTCTTTACCCGCTAACACCACTAGCGGGGTGCCTTCTGCTTGGTAGCGCATGGCCGCATCGTAGATAGACATTTCTTCGCCAGATGGAATGTATTTGGTGTAACCACCCTCAACACCAGAAAGCATCTCGTTCTTAATACGGATGTTCGCAAATGTACCGCGCATCATGACTTCATGGTTACCGCGACGTGCGCCGTAAGAGTTGAAGTCTTTCTGATCCACGCCATTGGCTTTGAGGTAAGCACCGGCAGGACTGTTCGCTGCAATGTTACCTGCAGGAGAGATATGGTCCGTTGTGATACTGTCACCCAGCAATGCGAGTACTGAAGCGCCTTCGATATCGGTAATCGTATCGTTAGCGGCCGTGGCTTGCATACCTTCAAAGAAAGGAGGGTTTTGCACATACGTACTGTTGTTGTTCCAACCGAAGGTTTGGCTTTCAGTGATGTTGATACCTTGCCAATGTTGGTCACCACTAAATACGTCGGCGTATTTGGCTTTGAACATTTCTGGCGTCACGCAGGCTGCAACAACATCCGAAACTTCTTGGTTTGTTGGCCATACATCTTTCAGATATACATCGTTACCCTCTTTATCTTTGCCGAGTGGCGCGGTTGCGATGTTATCGGTCATGTGACCAAAGAGCGCGTATGCTACCACCAATGGAGGGGATGCGAGGTAGTTGGCTTTCACCAGCTGGTGTACGCGACCTTCAAAGTTGCGGTTACCAGACAATACTGAACATACGGTCAGGTCGTTGTCCTTAATGGATTGTTCAATCGGCGCCTGAAGAGGGCCTGAGTTACCGATACAGGTCGTGCAGCCGTAACCCACGAGGTTAAATCCCATTGCATCGAGATCTTCTGTTAAGCCAGACTTATCTAAATACTCGGTCACCACTTTAGAGCCCGGTGCGAGTGAGGTTTTCACCCATGGCTTCACGCTCAAGCCTTTCTCGCGCGCTTTGCGTGCGACGAGGCCAGCCGCCATCATCACATAGGGGTTTGAGGTGTTGGTGCAGCTCGTAATTGCCGCAATCACCACGTTACCATGCTCCATCTTATAGTCTGCACCTTCGACTGCTACGCCACCTGTAGGTGAAGTGCCGTTATCTTCCATAAGACCAGCAAATTTCTGGTGTGCTTCGTCCAACACGATACGGTCTTGTGGGCGCTTAGGGCCGGCAAGGCTTGGCTTCACAGTAGACATATCCAGCTCGATGGTAGAGGTGAAGGTCGGCTCAATAGAGCTGTCACGCCACATGCCTTGCGCTTTTGCATAGGCTTCTACAAGCGGAACCATATCTTCACGTCCAGTGAGCTTGAGGTAGTTCAGGTTCTCTTCATCGATTGGGAAGATCGCACAGGTGGAGCCAAACTCAGGGGACATATTACCCAAGGTCGCACGGTCTGCGAGGGGCAGGTTATCCAAGCCGTCACCATAGAATTCTACGAACTTGCCAACCACACCTTTCTCACGCGTCATTTGCGTAACAGTGAGCACGAGGTCGGTTGCGGTTGTGCCTTCAGGCAGCTTGCCCGTTAGCTTGAAGCCAATCACCTCAGGGATGAGCATAGAGATTGGCTGGCCGAGCATTGCAGCCTCCGCTTCAATACCGCCAACACCCCATGCGAGGATAGACAGGCCGTTCACCATGGTGGTGTGGCTATCGGTACCTACAAGCGTATCAGGGTAGGCGATGGTTTCGCCATCAACGTCTTTCGTCCAAACCACCTTAGCGAGATATTCTAGGTTTACTTGGTGGCAAATACCGGTTCCGGGAGGAACTACGCGGAAATTATTAAATGCTTTTTGGCCCCAACGCAGGAACTGATAACGCTCTTGGTTGCGCTCCATCTCAACACTTACGTTTTTCTCAAACGCGTTGTCATCACCGTAATAGTCCACCATCACAGAGTGGTCGATTACGAGGTCTACAGGAGAGAGCGGGTTAATCACTTCTGGGTTCGCGCCCATTTTAGACACGCCATCGCGCATCGCAGCCAAATCCACTACGGCTGGTACGCCTGTGAAGTCCTGCATCAACACGCGGGCAGGGCGGTATGCAATCTCGCGCGGGTTATTCTTTTCTTCGAGCCATTTCTTGAAGGCGCTCACATCGTCTTTTGATACGGTGTTACCGTCTTCGTTGCGTAATAGATTCTCAAACAGCACTTTTAAGCTATAAGGCAGTTTCGCCAAATCCAGACCAATAGACTCTGCAGCCTTGGGAAGGGAGTAATAAGTATACGCTTTGCCGTTTACGTCTAACTGCGATTTTGCGTCGAAGGAATTATGTGTCATCTGAGCCTCTAAATGGTTTTTATTGTAAGGTTTATGGAACCCATAAGATAAGGCTTTTTTGCAGTTTTCGCAATGTCCGCTAGATAGTGGTGCATAAAATAACGTTGTATTTTGGTCGGGCGTGTCGTTACTGCCATGGTGGAAGATATGAAAGACTGTTTTCGCATAGAAAATTTGGGCTGTAGCATTGGTCCACGCTCGCTTTTTGATGGGCTAGGCGTGACCCTTTCGCCTGGCTGTTTGCTCGTGGTTAAGGGCGAGAATGGAAGTGGGAAAACCACTTTTTTACAGGCCGTTGCGGGAATTCGTAAGCCTGCCTCAGGGTGCTTTGCGTATCCTGAAGGGGTGACGCAGCCGCTTTATATAAGCCATAGGCAGGGGGTGAATCCCGATTTTACCGTGCGCGAGATGATGGAATTTTGGGCGGGGTTGCTGGGGGATGACAAGTTGATAGCACCCGCACTGCATTATTTTGACCTTGAGCCTTATGCGGATTTCCGTTGCGGGGATCTCTCCATGGGCTGGCGCCAGCGCGTTTCGCTTTCCCGTTTGTTGTATATTCCCAGTAGCTTATGGGTTTTGGACGAGCCAACAAGCCATTTGGATGATGCGGGTATATCGCTGTTTAATTCGTTGGTTATATCCAGGATAGAGCAGGGAGGCATTGTGGTGATGTCCACCCATGCGCAGATATTTAACGACGATATAAAAGTATTATATATCAATGATTTTGTTTAAAAGCTTAAAGTAATATGTTATGTTCTGGAAATTAGCGCAGTATGAATGGAAAACCCATGCCGTTTTAGGACGTGAGTGGCTGTATTTCCTTGTTTTTCTACTTATGTTGCTCACCGTATTTGCCATTGCCTTTGGCGGAGAGGCGCAGATTATCTCGCAATTTGCGATGCCGGTGCTTTGGGTGGGGCTTTTGCTTTCGGTTATGCTGATGGGGGCTTCGGGAGGAACACAGGCGCGAGAGCAGGGGGTGGTGGAGCAGCTAGCCATGCGGCCCATGCTTGTGGAGATATGGCTGCTGGCAAAATGGAGTGTTGCTTGGCTTATTAGCAGTGTTGCACTCATTTGTTTGCTGCCGCTGCTAGAGATTATGCTAAAGCTATCTGTACTGGAGGTGGGGCGTATTGGTTTGTTATTATTCGGTAATTGGTGCCTCATATTGCTGTGTGCATTTGCGGCCATTATTGCAAATCTGAGTCACGCCGGCCGTTTTATCATGCCGTTATTAATTCTGCCACTGACGGTTCCTATTATCATATTTGGTAGCGGATCCTCTATGGCCGGAGATATGGCTTCCGGTAATGTGCTGGCTCTTTTTGCAGGTCTGTCTTTGGTTCTCACGCCACTCTGTATTTGGGGTGGAGGGCAAGCGCTACGTAGCAGCCCATAATAATTAGAATATACATTATGTAAAATTATAGTTAGGATTTGTTGTGAGCGGTCCCTATAAAGGCTTATAGCGTAATATACAGCCCATCATAAGCAGGTGTAATATGGGATGGCAAATCGCCCTTCAGCTTTTCGTAATCAAAGTGATGGCTCATATGGGTCAGTATCGCCCGTTTCGGCTTGAGCTTCCCTATCCACTCTAACGTTAATGCCAAATGTGCGTGTGTTGGCGCTGGATCAACACGCAAACAATCCACAACCCAAACATCTAGTTTTTCAAGAAGTTGAAGTGATTGTTCCGGTAAGTTATTCACATCGGTACTATAGGCAAAATCGCCTACCCTTATGCCCATGGAGGTTGATTTCCCATGATATTGCAACATGGTAGATACGTGAAGTTCTCCATTAACCGTAAATTCATCATATTGCTTTACTTCAATGGGCTTCACCTCGGGTTTCACCCAGGGCACATGGTCTGGTTTTTCGCGCAAAATATAGGGGAATGCTGCGGCGAACTTATCGAACGTATCCGCATCGCTATAAAGTAGTAAAGTGCTGTTATTTATATAATTAAACGACCTTATGTCATCAATTCCCATCACATGGTCAGCATGGAAATGGGTCAAAAAGATGGCGTCAATAGCAGGTATCTTCTCTCGCAAAGCCTGTCGGCGAAGATCAGGAGAAGTATCCACCAAGAGCCTTGTATTTCCTTGCTTAATGAGTATTGACGCGCGGGTTCTATCATTTTTGGGGTCGTTACTGGTGCAGGTGGAGCAATCGCAACCTATCACCGGCACGCCCGCTGAGCTGCCGCAGCCTAGTATGGTCACCTCAATGGGCATGGCCCTTTGCCTTATCAAACAATGTGAAGAAGTTATGGGTGGTTATCTTGGCAAGCTCATCATAGCTAAGGCCTTTAATTTCCGCTAGTTTCTCAGCCGTTAGGCGTGTGTAGGCCGGTTGGTTGGGCTTGCCGCGATGGGGCAATGGCGCGAGATATGGCGCGTCTGTTTCCACTAGAAGTGACTCCATTGGCAGGGAGCGAACTGTCTCGCGTAGTTCTTCTGCTTTTTTGAAGGTTAGGATGCCAGAAAGGGAAATTGAAAACTTTATTTCCATGGCTTTTTCAGCAAGTTCTTTAGAGGTGCTAAAGCAATGGATTAAGCCTTTGAATGGCCCTTTTGCATATTCTTCATGCAATATCGCTATCGTATCCTCATCCGCATCGCGGGTATGTACGATGAGTGGCAATCCGGTTTGGCGAGCGGCTTCGATATGGATGCGAAAGCTGCGTTGCTGAATCTCGCGGGGGCTATGTTCGTAGAAATAATCGAGGCCGGTCTCACCGATTCCGATGATTTTTGGGTGCGAGGCGCGCTTCACTAGCTCTTCCACCGTAATGTCGGTGTGGTTTTCTGCCTCATGCGGGTGAATGCCGATGGAGCCATAAATGCGCTCATCGCGCTCACACAGGGCGATGACTTCATCAAAATCGCTGCGTTTGCAGCTGATGGTTTGCATCAGCCCCACCCCTGCATTCTCCGCTTCGCGCAGCACCGCATCCAAGTCAGAAAGCTCTGGATAGTTGAGGTGGCAATGCGAATCGACGAGCATGTTAGGCGGTCTCTTCTAACTGGAAGCGCGGGAAGAGTGGTTCTGGCTTTGGTAATGGCGTGCCTGGCTCTAATGCAAAGCTGGGCGTTAAATGCGCGAAGCTGCGCTGATCTTCCGGCACGGCGAGCTGATCCAGCAGTTGTTTGGTCGCATCGGGCGCAAAGGGTTGTAGCATGATGGCGATACAGCGAATGGCTTCCGCGAGATGGTAGAGAATCGCTTCCATACGGGCTGGATTCTCTTTCTTCTGCTTCCATGGCGCTTGCTCGTCAATATACTCATTGGCGCGGCTGCTCATGGCGATAATCTCGGCAATCACCTGATTAAATTCGCAACGAAGCATGCGCTCAAGCATTTCTTCTGGCGTGTCAGAGCGCGTTACGCGCACGAGGTCCATAAGCTCTTTGTCCGCATCGATGAGGTGTTCATCGTGTGGCGTGGGCACTTTGGCATCGCAATTCTTCTGGATCATCGTCAAGGTGCGTTGCGCCAAATTGCCGACATTGTTGGCGAGATCGCTATTGATGCGGTCCACGAGCGATTGGCGTGAGAAGTTGCCGTCATTGCCGAATGGCACTTCGCGCAGGAGGAAATAGCGCGTTTGGTCGAGGCCGTATTTCTCGATGAGATGGTTTGGCGCGACCACGTTACCGAGCGACTTGGACATCTTCTCGCCTTCAATCGTCCACCAGCCATGGGCAAAGATGCGCTTTGGCAGCTCGACATTGGCGGACATTAGGAATGCGGGCCAATAGACTGCGTGGAAACGCAAAATATCTTTTCCGACCATATGCATCGCGGGCCAGAAGGTTTGGAAATCCTCGCTTTCGGTATCTGGGTAGCCAATAGAAGTCAGATAGTTGGTGAGGGCGTCGAGCCACACATACATAATATGATTCTCATCGCTCGGCACTGGCACGCCCCACGAGAAGGTGGTGCGGGAGATGGAGAGGTCTTTTAGGCCGCCTTTTACAAAGCTGATGACTTCGTTCCGGCGTGATTCGGGCAAGATGAAGTCTGGATTCGCTTCATAGAATGCGAGAAGCCTGTCTTGGTATTCGGATAGTTTGAAGAAGTAGCTAGGCTCCTCCACCCACTCCACTTCTGCGCCGGTGGGGGCTTTACCCTCGATGAGCTCGGATTCGGCATAGAAAGCTTCGTCGCGCACAGAATACCAACCGGAATAGCTGCCGAGATAGATGTCGCCCGCCTCTTCCAGCTTCTTCCAGATAGCTTGTGTGGCATGCTTATGGCGGTCTTCGGTGGTGCGGATGAAATCGTCATTGGTGAGCTTGAGGCTTAGCGCCAAATCCCGAAAATGTTCGGATACTTCATCCACGAAAGCTTGCGGTGGGATGCCCGCCTTCTCTGCCGATTTCTCTACCTTTTGGCCGTGTTCATCGGTGCCGGTGAGGAAGCGCACTTCCCTCCCTGCCAGTCGCATATAGCGCGCGAGTGCATCGCATGCCACGGAGGTGTATGCATGGCCCAGATGCGGCTTATCGTTCACGTAATAGATGGGGGTGGTGATGTAGAGTGTGTCGTCTAGTTTCATATCAAATGCGTATGGCTTGCCCGCTAAGCGCACCAAAGAGTTGTTGTACGGTTAATTGCGGGTCTAGATATACGGCATCTGTGCGTGAAAACAAGCGTTCAGAATCCTGCCAGAGCTGCATCCACTCATCCATGGAGAGGCGTGCCCCTAATGCATCAAGCTGTTCGGCTTCTTTGGGATACATCTCGCCACCGAGCACTTGCTGGCGCTGAAGCATCACACGGTTGAGCAGCGCAAACCAACAATGGCGGAAATGCGCCCAGCGATGCGGGTATTTCTTGCTGAGTGCAGCACTCGCAAATGCCTGAAGTTGCTCGTGGCTAGGGTTAAGCGATGCTTCCATCTGCTCGGAATAAAGCGCGAGCGCTTCACCGCTGGCGAGAGCTAATGCAAAGCCGGGGGAACCATTGGAGAGAATATAGAGCGCCTGACGCTCTTTCTCGGAGATGAGATCGTCTTCTAATTTCAGGATTTCATCAAACTGCTCCTGCGACGGTGGCACGAAGGTGAGCGTACGGCAGCGGGAGCGAATGGTAGGCAGCAATTTTCCCGGCTGATGCGAGATAAGAATCATCAAGGCATTTTGCGGCGGTTCTTCTAGCAGCTTCAAAATAGCGTTGGCAGAAGAAATATTAAGCTCATCGGCCGCATCAATAATGACGATGCGGTAATTGCACTCGGATGGGGTGAGCGAAAGGAAGTGACCGACCTTACGCACGTCATCTACCAAAATATCATTTTTGAAGGCTTTTTTGCGCTCGTCCCATTGTGGGGTGATGGTCATCACATCGCCGTGGGAGTTGTTCTCGATACGGCTTATAGCGGGGTGATTATTATCCACTGCCAAGCTGTGCTCGGATGGGATGGGCGGCAAATCGTCAAACAGGGCATTGCTTGGCTCTTTCGGAATCAAGGAGCCGCCAATGGCGAGAAACTTCGCGAGGCGATACGCCATCGTGGCCTTGCCAATCCCTTTGGGGCCGCAAAAGAGCATCGCATGAGGCAGGTTCCCCTGCTCTATCTGGCGTACCAACATGGCCTCGACAGACTTATGGCCGAGGAGTTTGTCGCTATGTTTGGCTGGCGTGGTGATTTCCATTAGGCCGCCTCAAGAGAAAGGTTGAAACGGGTGCTTACCGTTTCGCTTATAACATTCTGCACTGCATCCGCATTGTTGGAAGCATCGATAATAGCAAAGCGCGGGCAGTCTTTCGCGCGTGAAAGAAAGGCTTCGCGAATATGTTCATGGAACGCTAGGCCGAGAGACTCGAAGCGATTTTCGTCCCCTCCTCTGCTGGTGGTGCGCTCCAGCCCTACCTTTGCAGGCAAGTCGAGCAGCAGCGTACAATCGGGTTCGAAGTTGCCATAAAGATGGCGATAAAGCATATCCAACCACGCGCCATCCACCTTTTTGACCATGCCTTGATAGACATAGGTGGAGTCATAGAAACGGTCGCACAGCACCCATGTGCCTTTGGCGAGCGCGGGCTTTATCACATGTTCGATATGGTGGTAGCGTGCCGTCATGAAGATGAGGGCTTCGCTCACAGGGTCCCATGCATCGGCCTCGCCTTTGACGACAAGGTTGCGCAACTCCTCGGCCTGCGGGGATCCACCGGGCTCACGGGTTAACAATACGGGCACACCAGCTTGTTTCAATGTGGCTGCTAGCTTTTTGATTTGCGTGCTTTTGCCTGCGCCCTCTCCCCCTTCAAATGTGATGAAGTGGCCGCGCATTACTCCGCATCTTTCCAGCGCTTGAAGGCATCCCATTTGCGCTTGAAGAAACCTGCGCGCTCGATAGTCGTCGTGGTGGCGAGTGGCACTTCTGCCAGCACATTGCCATCTTGGGTCACATTCAATGTGCCGAGAATGGTGCCTTCTGGCAGCGGGGCTACAGGCTTATCATCCAGCATGATGATATCGCCACGCAGTGTGTCTTGCGTGCCTTTTTCAATGAGCACCATCGCTTCGCCCATTGGCGCGATGGTCACATTATTCGGTTTGCCGTCAATCACACTCACTTGCTGGGTGATGTCTTTGCCTTCGAGGAAGTTGTAGGTCTCAAAGCTATCGAAGCCATAACGAATGATGCGCTCTGCTTCGGTGCGGCGGGCATCGCTGCTCTCTAGGCCATTGATAACGGCGACCAAGTCGCGACCATCTTTGGAAGCGCTAATCACCACGCCATAACCACCCGCATCGGTGTGGCCGGTTTTCATGCCGGTCACGCCTAGCTCTCCACCCAGCAGTGGATGGCGATTATATTGGAAAATGTCATTATACGAGAATTCCGTCTCGGTGAAGTAATGCATCATCTCCGGGAAGTTGGCGCGCATCTTTTGGGTGAGAATCACCAAGTCGTGCGGGCTCATCACATGGCCTTCATCTGGCCAGCCTGTGGCATTTACAAAATGGCTGTGCTTCAGGCCAAGCTCATCTGCCAAACGGTTGAGGCGCTCTGCGAATGCTTCCTCCGTGCCCGAAAGTCCTTCTGCCACGACCACGCACGCATCGTTGCCGGATTGCACGGCGATGCCTTGAATCAAATCCTCCACCTTCACGCGGGTATCCACACGCACGAACATTTTTGATCCACCCATGCGCCATGCCTTCTCGCTCACAGGCAGGTCATCTTCTAAGCTCAGCTTGCCATCTTTGATATCCTGAAACAGCGCATATAGCGTCATGAGCTTGCTCATGGAGGATGGCGTCATCTGCTCGTCCGAAGCTTTGTCAAATAACACCGTGTTATGGGTGGCATCCAGTAGCATCGCTTGCTTGGCTGGGGTTTCGAATGACTGCGCCGCAAAGGCTGGCAGAATGAGCGCGAGGCTTAAGAGAAGTTTTTTCATTGAGGCGTATCCTGTATTATGCGTGCATCTTTGACGCCCCACTCGGCGACACGCTCTTTTAGTTCTTCCGCGATGGCTTGATTATAGGTGGGGCCAAGCCGCACGCGATACCACATTGCTCCTTTGACGTTGATTTCTTGCACTTCGACGGCAGAAATCGTGGAGAGTTTTTGCGCCAGACTCATCGCATTCTCGCGATCGCTAAAGGAGGCAACTTGCACATAAAGCGGTGTATCCACTTTCTGCACGCGGCGCAGATTTTTGATAGGCTCAGGATCGGTAGGCAATGCCTGAGGGAATTTGGGTTTATGGCTGTTATCAATACTATCGAGCACGCTGAACGCATCTTCTACATAGCCGAGCTCTTTCTTGGTTGGCTCTGCTTGTCTGATTTCGGTTTCCACTTGCTGATGCGTCTCGGCAGTGAGTGGAGGCAGGCTGTCGGTCTCGATATATTGGTTCTGCGCGACTTGAATCTCTGGCTTATACGCAACAGGCGTTTTCTCTGTTTTAATGACATCATCCGGCGCATCAAAGGTCAGATACTCGACGTCCTTAGGCTTGCTGTAGCTGCTGCGTGCCACTTGCATTTCGGCTGGCTTACTCTTGCCGACGGAAGCGATGAAGCGCTCCGTTTCGTCTGGCAGATACTCCACACGCACTTTAGCGAGCCCCATACGGTCCGTGCCTAACTCTTCTGCTGCTGCGCGCGAGAGGTCAATGATGCGGCCATCGGCGAAGGGGCCACGGTCGTTCACGCGGACAATAATAGATTGGCCATTATCCAATCGCGTCACGCGCACCATAGAAGGCATAGGCAGGGTTTTATGTGCCGCAGTCATTGCCCATTGGTTATAACGCTCTCCGTTAGCAGTAGACTTGCCGTGGAAGTTTGGGCCATACCAAGACGCCAAACCCACCTCATCATAATCGGGCTCGTATTTGGGGTAGTAGCGCTTGCCCGCAATTTCATAGGGTTTGCCAATTTTTACACCCGGATAGCTGGAAGTGCCTTTAATATAGGCAGGGGCATCTGGCGGGATGCGGGTTTTGTCCTGAAAGGTTTCGCCTGAACAGGCGGCCATGAGGGGGATGAGTGCGAGGAGTAACCAGCGTTTCATGTTAGTAGCCTATTTTATCAGACAAGGTTCCCACCGATGTGCCGAAATAATTCGAGCGGTTCCACTTCATCAACACATCGTAATTCTTATAGACGAGATAGGCTTGCTCATAGGTCTCACCCGGCAGCACGAGTCGCGCTTCTAGCTCTGCCTCTGGCAAGTCCGCTCCGCCCATTTTGCGCACGCCCATTGCTTGCCACTGTGAGAGTGGCAGATAGGTTTTGTTATCCTCTAAAGTAAGGTCAATTCCTTCAGGGATACTTACCGCCCTGCCCCATGTGAGGTCATCGTCCCAACCGGATTGGCTGAGGTAACTCGCGATGCTACCGAACACATCTTCGGTGGTACCCCAAATATCTTTATGGCCGTCGCCGTTTTCATCCACGGCATAGGCGAGAAAGCTGGATGGCATAAACTGGCTTTGGCCCATCGCGCCGGCCCATGAGCCCTCCATTTCATAAGCGCTGATATGGCCCGCATCGACGATTTGCAGGGCCTTAATCAGTTCGCTGCGGAAGAAGTCACTGCGGCGGCCATCATATGCAAGTGTTGCCAATGCATTGATGGTTGAGAAGTTTCCGGTATAGCCGCCATAGTTGGTTTCCATACCCCATAGTGCGACGATGAAGCGCTTTTGCACGCCGTATTTTTGTTCGATGCGTGAAAGCAATGCATCATGTTTCGCCAACAGCTCGCGGCCTTGATTGATGCGGCTCGCGGGAAGCATGCCTTCCATATATTGCGTGTAGGTTTTGGTGCTTTCGGGTTGCTTACGGTCTAGCTCTACCACGCGTTCGTCTGGCTCGGTGCCATCCATGAACTCTAAGGTTTTATCAGAAATGCCGAGGCTTTTAGCCTCCGCTTTGAATTCTTGCAGCCACTGTTCATACGGCTGCTCATTGGCCGTGCTACAGGCCGGTAAAATGAACAAAAAGGCAAATACAGTCAGGAAAATACGCATGGAATTGTTATGGTCATCTGCACGCGTGATGACAAGTTCATTTGTGAAATTGTGCATAGATGATACAAGGTTTCGATGACCCAACTCGTTATAGAAGATTGCCTCCACGTAGAACAGGTGCAGACGCTGAAAGAGCGCGCCGATTTATGCGTGGTTGCGGATGCAAACACCTACCCTGCATTGGGCGAGAAACTGTGCGAATGGCTGCCCCATGCGCATAAGGTCGTGTATGAATATGCGCCAGAGCCAAGTGAAAAAGAGGCAGAGCATTTGCCTGATGATGCAACGTTGTTGGCGG
>CAYFFN010000014.1:0-18029 GCA_964342335.1 uncultured Azospirillaceae bacterium | reverse complement strand
AAGGAAGAACAAGCGCTGCAAGCCCTCGCCGCGCGCCGTGCTGCATGCGAACCGATGGCCTATATTCTCGGCAGCCGTGACTTCTGGAAATCCAGTTTTGCAGTATCGCCCGCAACCCTCATCCCCCGCCCCGATAGCGAAACACTTATCGAAGCCGTACTGGCTGCACGAGCGGATACAGATGCCACGTACCGCATCTTAGATTTAGGGACAGGCACAGGATGCCTTGCGCTCAGCCTGCTGCAAGAATACCCCAATGCGACCGCAACCGCTGCGGATCAATCTGCTGACGCGCTCGCTATGGCGCAACAAAATGCCGACGCGCTGGGCCTCGCCGCGCGCTGCGAAATGCGCCAGAGCAATTGGTGCGATACAATCGACGGCAGCTATGATATTATCATCAGCAACCCGCCTTACATCACCAGCGCCGACTGCGAAAATTTGGCCAAAGATGTGCGGGAGTTTGAGCCTCGTAGCGCACTGGATGGCGGCGCGGACGGGCTGGATGATTACCGCAGCATTTTGCAGCAAGCCAAACAACATTTGGCAACAGACGGGCTACTGGCATGTGAAATCGGCGCAGGACAAGCAGAGGAAATCCGCGCGATAGCCACCCAAGAAAACTATCAATTTATCGGCGCACGCTGTGACCTTGCGGGCATAGAGCGCGTACTTTTATTCACCTTATAACCATCAACAAAACCCAAAAGAGGAACCCCATGAGACCCAATAATAACCGGAATAAGAACCAACATCGTCGCGGCAATAATAACCGTCGCGGAGGACGTGGCGGCGGCGAGCAGCAATCGCTGGGCAAACAGAAGAGCCACGCTACCAACCAGCGCGAACGCTATATGAACATGGCGCGCGACGCGCAAGGCAATGGCGAGCGCGTGGATGCCGAATATTACATGCAGCATGTGGAGCATTACAGCCGCGTGCTGAACGACATCGCGGCGAAAGAAGCCGAGCGCAACGCGGCGCGCGAAGCGAAAAACAACAACGATAATGACGACGAAGACGAGAGCGATAACGACAACAACGCTGAGTCTGGTGACGCACAGGAAGCCAAAGAGGCGGCGCCGAAAAAACAGCGCGCGCCACGTCGCAAGAAAGAATCAAACGACAAAGAGATTCCACTGCCAGAATCCGTAGTGCCTGCGGGTAACGAAGAAACGGCAGCAGCGCAATAGCACCCTACTCGGCTACAAACCGCGCGTTGATGGTACCAATGGGGAGCGTGAGTTCAAGTCGATTCGGAAAGCTATCTTTCGCCGAGACATAGAGATAAAGCGGGGGCTCGCCCTCCGCTATCTTAGCCAACTCTTTGGGCGTGAAGCCCGCAATGGCCTCACGGCTTAGACTATAGCGCGTATCATTCTCGCGCTTCACATAGACCGCAAAATAGCGCTTCCCGTCATAGACCGGATGCACCTTGGTGCTGCCAATAGCTTGAGACTTCATAGACTCGGTCAGCCCACATAACATCACCGCCGGATGCCACACCCCTGCCAAATCTTCAGCCGGAACAGGCTTGCGCCAATTGGGGTTATCTTCTGGCTCAACCGCGCGCTTTACCAGCGAGCCTGTGTCATTATAGGCCAGTTTCACATAATCCGGCTCGTCGCTTGTATCCACACGCTTGGAATAAGAAAGCGGCAACCAGCCCTCGCCAGAGCGTTGCGCCTTGGCCGTTGCATAGCTCTTATGCTCCTCAAAAATACGCACCATACCGCTGGTTTTGAGGCTAAAATTACTGCTGCACATATCGCCCGATTCTTGCGTCTGTACCCATAGTTTGCCGACGGGAATGCCGCTGAAATCCACCCAATAGGTGCCGCGCTTGGTCTCCGCCGCCTGCGCTAAGGCGGGAGTGAGTATCAAGCATAAAAGCAGTGTGAGCCCTCTTGTCATGCGCAAAGGCTACACTATTTATAGTAGAAAGAAAAGAAATCGTAAAACGAGGTAGAGATGGACCTAGAACGTTATACCGAGCTCGCTCGCACTATTTTACAGCATGCACAAACCATTGCACTGCGCAGTGGTCACCAACGCTTTACGCCCGAGCATATCTTCGCGGCGGCGCTAGAGAAAGACCCACAACTGACCAAACTGCTCAAGGCGGCGGGCGCGAGCGCATCCACCATCAAGGCCGATGTGCAAAGCGCGCTGGATAAGCTGCCCAAAGTAGAAGGCAGTGGCGCAGGACAGATTTACATGGCCCCAGAAAGCACGCGCGTGCTCGCGGGTGCGGAGCAACTCTCGGAGAAGGCAAAAGACGAGTTCGTCACCAGCGAGCGCCTGTTGCAGGCACTGAGCGTAGAGCCAGACACGGCCAGCCACGATATTTTGAGCAAGGCAGGCGTCACCCCGCAAAAACTGAACAAAGCGATTAACGACATGCGCAAAGGCCGCACGGCACGCAGCGCCAACGCGGAGGATCAATACCAAGCGCTAGAGAAATACACGCTGGATATGACCGCCAAAGCCGAGGAAGGGAAGCTCGACCCCGTGATTGGCCGCGATGAGGAAATCCGCCGTGCGATGCAAGTGCTCTCGCGCCGCACCAAGAATAATCCTGTGCTGATTGGCGAACCAGGCGTGGGGAAAACCGCGATTGTGGAAGGGCTCGCCCAGCGTATTGTCGCAGGCGACGTGCCGGAGAATCTGCGCGATAAGAAACTGCTCTCGCTCGATCTCGGCGCGATGGTGGCAGGTGCAAAATTCCGCGGCGAATTTGAGGAGCGACTCAAAGCCGTGCTGAGCGAAATTGACGCGATGGCGGGCGAAGTCATCCTGTTTATCGATGAACTGCATACGCTCGTGGGTGCAGGCAAATCGGAAGGCTCTATGGATGCCTCCAACCTGCTCAAACCCGCTCTGGCAAGGGGAGAGTTGCATTGCGTCGGCGCGACTACTTTGGCCGAATACCGCAAATATATCGAGAAAGATGCTGCGCTGGCGCGCCGCTTCCAATCCGTTTTTGTGCCCGAACCGACGGTGGAGGACACCATCTCCATCCTGCGTGGCCTGAAAGAAAAATACGAAGTACACCACGCCATTCGCATCAACGATGCAGCGCTGGTCGCCGCAGCAACACTCTCTAACCGCTATATCTCGGACCGTTTCTTGCCCGATAAGGCCATCGATCTGGTGGATGAGGCGGCGAGCCGTCTGCGCATGCAGGTCGATAGCAAGCCCGAGGCACTCGACGAGCTGGATCGTAAAATTATCCAGCTAAAAATCGAGCGCGAGGCGCTCAAAAAAGAGAAGGACGATGCGTCCAAAGAGCGCCTCAAAAAACTGGAAGAAGAGCTGAAAACATTAGAGAAAGACTCCAGCGCCCTCACCGAAAAATGGCAGGCCGAAAAGAACAAACTTGCCGATAGCAGCCAGTTGAAAGAGCAGCTAGAGAATGCCCGCCAAGAGCAAGAAGCCGCACGCCGCGAGGGCAATCTGGCGCGGGCGGGCGAGCTGTTCTACGGCATCATCCCCGAGCTGGAGAAGAAAATCGCCGCCGCCGATGCGGTGCAGGCCGCGCAAGATGCCAGCGCCGAGCTGGTGCGCGAAACCGTAACCGATGAAGACATCGCGCAAGTCGTCTCGCGCTGGACGGGAGTCCCTGTCGATAAGATGCTCGAAGGCGAGCGCGAGAAATTGCTCGCGATGGAGCAAGTGATTGGCGCGCGCGTCATTGGCCAAAGCGAGGCAGTGAGTGCCGTATGCGATGCGGTGCGCCGTAGCCGCGCAGGTCTGCAAGACCCTTCCCGCCCGCAAGGCTCGTTCCTGTTCCTCGGCCCGACGGGTGTCGGCAAAACCGAGCTGACCAAGGCGCTCGCGAGTTTCTTGTTTGACGATGAAACCGCGATGCAGCGCATCGATATGAGCGAATATATGGAGAAGCACGCTGTCGCACGCTTGGTCGGTGCGCCTCCGGGTTATGTCGGCTATGACGAAGGCGGTGTCCTCACCGAAGCGGTGCGTCGCCGCCCCTATCAAGTGATTCTGTTTGATGAAGTCGAGAAAGCGCATCCCGATGTGTTCAACATTTTGCTGCAAGTGCTGGATGAGGGCCGCCTGACCGATGGGCAAGGCAATACGGTCGATTTCCGCAATACCATTATCATTCTCACCTCTAACCTCGGTGCGCAGTTCATTGCCGAGCTGCCAGACGGCAAAGACGTAGACGAGGTGCGCGACCAAGTGATGGAAGTGGTGCGCGGCGCGTTCCGCCCCGAATTCCTCAACCGACTCGACGAGGTGCTGCTGTTCCACCGCCTCGCGCGCAGCCATATGGGGGCAATTGTCGACATACAAATCAAACGATTAGAGAAATTACTGGCCGACCGTCACATCACCCTCTCGCTGGAAGATTCCGCCCGCGATTGGCTCGCCGAAAAGGGCTACGACCCCATCTACGGCGCGCGCCCACTCAAGCGCACCATCCAAAAAGAGGTGCAAGACCATCTGGCCAGACGCCTGCTGGAAGGGGAAGTGAAGGACGGCGACCATGTCACCTTATCGGCCCATGATTTGGGCCTGCATATCGAGGTAAACGACGCGGCTTAGCGCTGCGGTGCTTCGTCCACTACACCAGCTTTACGCAAAAGACTCTCGGCCCACTGGTTGTTGAGTTTCTCGGTAATTTCTGTAGGCGAAGGCTTGCCCTCTGCAATTGCAGTCATTACTTGTGCCTGCTCTTCCTCGCTTAATCGTTTGAAGAAGCGCGCCTCTTGCACATCACTCTTAACCTGCAATTCGCCGCTTAGAATAGCATCTGTCACGATATCTTTACGTACATAATCGACATCAAAACAGCGCCCTTGCAGCTTTTCTGTGCGAGAAACAAAGAGGTCATCTAAAGCAATCACATCTCCTGATTGCTCTGACTCAAGATGCTTTTGCGCAGCATGTCCTTTGAGCACCTCTCGCAATTCGTGCAGAACCTGTTCCTTACGGGCTTTTAGACCGTGCTGCTTGAGTACACCCGCACGCTGTGGATTCTCATCATGTAGGCGAGACGTTAAATCTGTCACGCCCGCTTGTGCGTTGATAACCTCGATATCTGGTAGAACAAGAATAGGCAAAATATCACCCAACGTGACCATTTCTTCTCCGCGGGAATTTATCTCAGGTTCAGATTCTCGGTTCGACACTTTGGCTACGAACTGGCTTTGTTGCGGTTCTGTCATAGCTTGCTCCTTTATGTGCCATCAGAATAGCCTATTCATATGACAGAATTATGAAGGAAATGATGCTTTTTAGCAGCCCCCGTGCAACACCGGCCAACGAACTGGCGCATAAGCAAAAGCAGGGGCAATGTTTAATCGTTTCTTAACCCCTTTATGGATATAATGCCCTATGATGTTGCATCACAAGGTGGCTATGGACGTTAGGGAGCGCAAAATTCGCACGGCAGAACAAGGCTTTACGCTGGTTGAACTGTCCGTTGTGGTGGCGATTGTGGCGCTCGTCGCGACCTTCGGTTTAGACATTGTCGGCACCTATATGCAACGCACCGCACATAACACCACACGTGACAAATTAGAAGTGATCGAAGAGCGATTGCAGGAATTCCGCGAAGCCAATGGCCGCTACCCCTGCCCTGCAGA
The DNA here is from genome assembly GCA_964342335.1 of uncultured Azospirillaceae bacterium. Taxonomy (GTDB): domain Bacteria; phylum Pseudomonadota; class Alphaproteobacteria; order Rickettsiales; family UBA3002; genus CAYFFN01. Next base: position 12,417 of record CAYFFN010000014.1, on the reverse strand, counting down.
CCAAACATTAGGCTATACCAACACCAATTATGGCGTTGAAGCGTGCGGCACGGGCAACGTGGTCTCCGTCGGCAGTGCCTATATTGGCACACTGCCTATCCGCGCGTTGCACCTGCCGATGGATTATATTGGCGATAGCTGGGAGCATAAATTCACCTACGCTGTCACCACAGCGCTGACAACCGATATTGATTCGGCCAACGGCAATTTACGCGTGACGGGTGGACATCTCGACAGCGCCAGCGACTATTATGACCTCACCGAAACACCCAGCACCGCAGCGTATGTAGTACTGAGCCACGGGCAAGATGGCAAAGGTGCTTACAGCTTGCGTGGAACGGCACTCAGCAAAGCATGTATTCCTGCCACTACCACGTTGCACGATGATATGATCGATGTGGAAAATTGCGACCACACCATCTCTGGCAGCGAAGATGTATGGTTCTTCGAGGCGGTCTATAATGATGGCGACATCGAAGACCGCTATTTTGATGATCTGATATTATGGAAGGTGAAATAATGACTAAGCGCCTTTCCCATCAGTCTGGGTTTACCCTTGTCGAGCTTGCAGTGGTGATTGCGATTGTCGCAACATTGGTGACGGTAGGCGCCTCCATGGGACAAGATGCTATTAGCTTCTCCAAGCGCTACGTGACCCAAAAGCGCCTCGTGAGCGTGGAAGAAGCCTTAGACGCGTTTGTCGATAAATACGGGTTTTTACCCTGCCCCGCAGACCTCACCTTGCAACCTGGCACAAGCAGCGCATTTGGTGAACAAAACTGCACCGCCACAGGCACAGGCATTGTAGAAGTGACCGATGCAAACGGCGATGTGCTGATGGGTGCACTGCCCGTACGCGCGTTGCAACTGCCCGATAATTATGCCTCCGACGCATGGAACAGCAAACTGCTCTATGCCGTATCTGAAGACATGGCCATTGATAGCGCCAGCAGTGTGCAACACGGCACGCTCTATATAAACAATGATGGCAATATCAATATTCGCGCAGGCAACTCCGCAGGAACCAATTTCTCCTTAACCACGACCACAGATGCGGCGAGCTATGTGGTGGTAAGCTTCGGCGAGAACCGTGCCGGCGCATACCCTTATCGAGATAATGCTGTAGAGATTTCCTGTATCGGCTCCTTTGCGGAAGGGGATAATTGCGATATGGCAGACCGCGTCTTTTACGATAATTTTTATAACGATGGTGAAACCAGTAGTTACTTTGATGACTTTGTAATCTGGGGGAGCAAGCTATGATGCAACGACGCGCGCAATCTGGCTTCTCGCTAATGGAACTGGCACTGGTGCTCGCACTGGTCGCCGTTATGATGAGCTTTGGGCTAGAGGGTATCAATGGGTTTGATACGGTCAAACGCATCGAAACTACCGAAGAGCGCTTGGAGTATATCCAAACCGCTATTGATAAATATGTAGATGATAACAGCGCCTACCCCTGCCCTGCCCGCCTAGACCGCCGCTTTAACAACGTTACGGGCGATGGCGACCCAGAATTTGGCGAAGCGAGCTGTGATACCAGCTTTGTGACGGGCATTGCGAGTGATACTGTGCTTGTCGGCGCACTTCCAGTGAAAGCGCTAAACCTGCCAGAGCGTTACGCATCGGACGGTTGGGGCAATAAACTTGTCTATATCGTGAGTGAAGATGTCACTACGGGAGGAACGGGATCTTCCGGTAACGGCGTCATCGATATCCGCTATGGCACACCGGGAGGTAACTTGTCTCTAACCACAGCAGGTGCCTATATGGTCATTAGCCATGGGCCAGAAGCGACGGGTGCAACCGGCATTAAGTCTGCTAGCGCGAACAGTTGCAGCTTGGACTCTACGCCAAACAGTTATAACTGTAACTTCAGCACAAATGTATTTTACGACACAACGCATGATTACGAAGTGGGCAACACTACCAGCTTCTTCGATGACTATGTGGTTTGGAAAGCAGCCGATAATGGGCTATAATGAGACTAAGGAGCATCGACATGTTTAAATCATCCCCAAAAAGCCAATCCGGCTATACGCTGATTGTAGTCGCCGCGTTATTGGTCGCCTTTGCCGGCGTAACGGCCGTTACCCTGCGTGACAAAGCCAGCACCCAAGAAGTCCATAGTGCCAAAGGCACCTACGAAAAGATGGTAATCGTGCGTGATGCCATCGAGCGTTATTTTAAAGAAAGTGGCGATTATCCCTGCCCCGCCCCAATGGCGATTGCCGCAGATGATGCTGCATTTAACTTCGGCACTTCCTCTGACTGTAGTGTAGCTTCTCCCACGGGTCTCTCTGACCTCGGCGATGATGTTTGGCTGGGCGCTGTGCCAGCCTCCACCCTCGGTATTTCACGTGAATATGCTATCGACGAATGGGGTAACAAGATTGCTTACGCTATTCATAAAGACCTGATTGACGCGGACTATTCCGTTGATGTGCTGGATGTAAACGGTAATTCGCTTGGAAAAAAAGCCTATGTACTTGTTTCGTATGGTAAAGATGCCATGGGCGCCTATCCTGCTAAAGATATCTCTTTAGTTGCTAGTTGCACCGCCGGCGGCACACTGCGCGAGGAAAATTGCGACGGGGACACCACCTTTGTAGATGTACCACAACTGACTGCGGCCAGCGCGGATGTATCTGAATATTATGACGATGTAGTGCTATATACCGACCCAAAAGGTGAATACCATTATGGGTTTGGTGATCGAAGTGGGGGCCAACTTTTTGACGGAAACGCCACTAACACCCCTGCAAATATTATTGGCGAAACCAAACTTTTCAGTCCAGGCACCCATATTACGCAAGTATATGCGGGGGGTGATAATGCCTGCGGTATCGGCAAAGATGGCGTAAGCTATTGCTGGGGTGACAATAGCTACGACGCAGTAGGCTGTGATACAACCTGCGACAGCAATTACGAAATAGGCGCCACGGAAGACTATGCCGCACCACAAACCGTGGATACGGCACAACGTATAGAAGTGTTTGATGCTAGCTCCCGCTACAGCTGCGGCATCAGCAGCTCCGGCGCTCCCTATTCTGGCCCTCTCTATTGCTGGGGAACACGCGACTACGGTATCTCAACACGTCTTGCGAATTCCGCGGCAGCATCCGTAGAAGTAGACCCATTAGCCGCTTCTGGCGGTCATGACTATAGTACACTGGCCCTGAGTAACTATGGTGGCTGCGCCGTACGCACAAGTGATCGCGCTGCATTTTGCTGGGGTACGGATAGTCGTGGACAACTTGGAGACGGTGGCGGCACAACTCCAAACGTAGACAATCCCACCCAAGTATCTGGTACTGTAAAATTCTTCGAACTCGCTTATGCCAGCAGTGATGGCGTAGGTAACGGTACAGTCTGCGGGATAGACCATGAAGGCAAAATCCATTGTTGGGGGCGTAATAGCGATGGAGGATTAGGTGACAATGATAGCACCTACACGAACTATGTAGATGCTCCACAAGAAGTAACATCCGTTGCAAATTCTTACGTCTCTATCACCGCAGGGAACAACTTCTTCTGTGCGATTCGTACCAACGGCACGGTTGATTGTTGGGGTGCAGGCGCAAACGGCCAGATTGGTAATGGCGCAAGCGCTCAAGCAGATTTGCCTACCGCCAGTAATATGACCAATGCTACCTTTATTAGTGCGGGAAGCACCCGTGCAACGGGTAATTACGGCCGCTTTGTCTGCGCCACCAATACGTCTCAAGATGCCTATTGCTGGGGGAATAACGACGAAGGCCAATTTGGCTTAGGCACCAGCGGAAGTGATTATAACACCCCGCAGCAAATGGATGTAGATGATGAGATTGCTTATGTGGAATCCGGTGGTGACTTTACCCTGGCGATTCCGACTGGCAAAGGTGCTGATTGTTCTAGCGCTAGCTTTGACTATGGGTCATGCCGATACACCCCACTCGCAACAAGCGGTGCAGGAGACGAAACAATTACCTACGCCTATGACGATTCCGGAAGCATGGTGGGTCGTGCAAAAATTCGCTGTAACAACGGCGACTGGGAAGTGCTGGATAACACCTGTGCAGCATCCACCAGTAGCAGCTGTAATGTATGGGGCCCTATTGTAAACCTGACCAGCGAAGCCGCTATGGTAGACTGTAACGCTTTCCGCTCTTCTGCAGGTGATTGTACTGCCGGTGAAGGCGATGATGTTACAACAAATCCAAGTACGAAAGGCAGCACTATACATTGTGTCGACAGCATTACCGGTTCTGGCACCTGTACCGTATGGGGGCGTCAGCCCGATACCAGTGGCTGTGGTAGCGCGAATTGCACAGACAGCAGCTGGACCGACGTGACCAGTGCCTTTGGCGGTAGCATTGACTATGGCAGCTATGTCGGTGGTTATTCGGACGAAGACGCAGAGTGCGTGGCAAAATGTTCAGCTGAAGGCTACGATGACTCTGAGGTGTATTTAGAACCATGCTCAAGCGGTAGTTGTGGCGTAGCATGTTGTTGCCGCAGCACAGCCTCCACCTGCTCAAGCGCATCGCTCTCTTGGGGCGGCGGCTGTTCAGCCACCTTCCCAACCACGGGTGATGGTATCACTACTTCCAGCGTGTCTAACACCGCAAGTGGCTACTCTGGTAGTGCGACAGCGACGTGTTCTGGCGGCTCATGGAATACGCCCATTGGTAGCTGTTCTGGAGTGTCGAGCTGCGCCACCTCTACCCTTTCATGGGGAGCCGGTTGTTCGGCAAGCTTTGCAAGCATCACAAGTGGTAGTGTAAGTCCGTCCACCGCTAACACCGCAGGTGGCTATACGGGTAGCGCAACGGCCAGCTGTTCAGGTACGACATGGAGCACTCCGTCTGGCACTTGTGCCGCTTCGGGCTCGTGCACCGCCTCTTCAGGCAGCGTAAAATATTGGGATAATGCCGCTTCAGGCTGCTATGGTTATATTCCAACGTCCATGTCGGATGGAAGCAGCTCTACCATTGGTAACTTGAATGGCTATCTGGATGGGCAAATGAACGTATCCTGTAGTTCAGGCACGTATGTCTATGGCAGTAACTACTGTAACTGCTTCATAGCCGACACAATGATTACCATGGCTGATGGCAGTACCAAAGCTATTCAAGAGCTCGCGGTAGGTGATGTGGTAAAAGGCCATACAGGCAACAACACGGTCATCACCATTCGTGAGATTCCGGTGGAGAGCCGCACCTCTTATGGCTTTAACGGCGAGAAGCCTTTCGTGACTGGCGGTCACCCCTTCTACACCAAGGATGGATGGAAGGCCGTTGACCCAGCTATGACGGGGGAAGAAGGCCATGATGTCATCACGGGTAAACTGGAAGTAGGCGATGAAATCCTCCGCGAGGATGGCAGCTATATGCTGATCGATTCCATCGGCTCTGAAGTGATTGAGAACACGCATGTCTATAACCCATCAGTCGATGGCGACGACACTTACTATGCGGATGGCTATCTGGTGCATAACAAGTAACGTAAAGATATATGGTATCGCACAACACATCACACAGGCATCATACTGCCGGTTACACACTCATCCTTGTGGCGGCACTGCTCATTGCATTCGCGGCGATTAGTGCGGTAACGTTACGCGATAAAGCCAACACCGAAGCCTCGCACCAAAGCAGCGATACGCATATGAAGTTGGAGGTCATTCGCACCGCACTGGAGCGCTACCACGCCACCAACGGTGAGCTGCCTTGCCCCGCCCCTCTCAACATTGCGGCGAATCCGGTGGATATGAATTATGGTGCCCCAGCAGACTGCTCGCTCGCCGCCCCTGCTGGTATCACTGAAGTTTCTTCCACCAATGTCTGGGTGGGCATGGTGCCCTTCCGTGTCATTGGTGTTTCGCCGGATACCGTCCTAGATAATTGGGGCAACAAAATCATGTACGCCATCGATAATGATTTGGCCGGCGCTCCCACCAATATTGATGTGGAAGATGCGAGTGGCAACGCCATCGGAAGCTACCAATATGCCATTTATTCACTCGGCGCAGACGGAGTGGGCGCATGGGCAGCCAATGCCACTGCCGTCGCCACTGGTTGCTCTAGCAGTGCCACTGATCTGCGCGAGGAAAATTGCGATGACGACACGCTCTTCATTGATACACCTATTCTAAGCAGCTCCAGTGTAGAGGCATCCGAATATTTCGACGACACGATACTTTATGCCAGCCATTTAGGTAGCGGCGTTATCACCTGCCCCACCGACACGCTTTCATGGGGGGCGGGCTGTTCGGCTGAGTTCACCTCCATTGTGGATGGGGCAACCAGCCCCACCACCAGCAATATCGCCGCAGGCTATAACGGTAATGCGACCGCCTATTGTAACGCCGGCACGTGGGATACACCTGCGGGCACCTGTACTGCAGCTGGAGCAAGCTGCACCGCCAGCTCCGGAAGCACCAAATATTGGGATGCCAGCGCCTCTGGCTGTTACGGCTATCTCCCCACCTCCCTCACCGATGGAAATAGCGACACCATTAATAACTTAAACGGCTATCTGACAGGACATATCACCGTGTCATGTAGCAGCGGAACCTATGTCTATAGCGGTGCCATGTGCGAATGTTTTGTGGCGGGCACCCAAATCACCTTGGCCGATGGCAGCAGCAAGAACATCGAAGAGCTCGCTGTAGGTGATGTGCTCAAAGGCCATGAGGGGGATAACACCGTCCTCACCATCCGCAAAATTCCCGTAGAAACCAGAACCTCTTATGGCTTCAACGGCGGCAAAGCCTTCGTAACAGGCGGCCACCCCTTCTACACCAAGGATGGATGGAAAGCCGTTGACCCAGCACTCACGGGTAAAGAAGGCCATGACGTGCTCACCGGAAAGCTGGAAGTGGGCGATGAAATCCTCCGCGAAGATGGCAGCTATCTCCGGATTGAATCGATTAAATCCGAGACACTCACCAATAGCTTCGTGTATAACCCCTCCGTAGGTGGCGATGATACCTACTATGCCGATGGGTATCTCGTACACAACAAATAATGTGAGAGATTATGACGCAGAGCGCCGAACCACGTGAGCACCGCACTGGCGGATATACCTTAATCCTTGTAGCAGCACTCTTGGTTGCTTTTGCAGCGATTAGTGCGGTAACCCTAAGAGATAAAGCCAACACGCAAGTCTCTCAGCAAAACAGTGATACCCATGCCAAACTGGATGTGATTCGTGTCGCATTGGAGCGCTACCATACAGCCAATGGCGAGCTACCCTGCCCTGCCCCGCTCAATATTGCAGCAGACGTGAACGACGCAGATTATGGCAGCCCCGCAGATTGTTCTGCCGCAGCACCTACTGGCATCACGGAAATCATCTCAAGTGACGTGTGGGTAGGTATGGTGCCCTTCCGTGTTATCGGGGTATCACCTGATACGGTCATAGACGCTGCAGGCAACAAAATCATGTATGCCATCGATACAGACCTAGCCGGTGCACCCACCAATATTAACATGGAAGATGCGAGCGGTAACGCCATTGGTAGTTACCAATATGCCATCTACTCACTTGGCGCCGATGGCCTCGGCGCATGGCCAGCGACTGCGACCTCTGTTCTTGCAATTTGCGCGAGCAGCGCCAGCGAGTTGCGTGAAGAGAATTGCGATGACGATACGCTCTTTGTCAGCACGCCCATTCTCAGTGGCGCGAGTATTGAAGCATCCGAATATTTTGACGACTCCATTCTCTATGCAAGTCATTCAGGCAGTGGCGCTGTCACATGCCCAACTGACACGCTCTCTTGGGGTGGCGGCTGCGAGGCTGAATTCACTAGCATTGCCGATGGCGTGACCAGCCCCACTACCAGCAATACTGTCGCAGGTTATAGTGGAGATGCGACCGCCTATTGTAACGCAGGTGCATGGGACACACCTACAGGGACCTGCACTGTAGTGCCCAGCATGGGGTGCGGCGCTTCCCAATGTGATTCTGTCGATCTAGGCATGAGCGGCTGCTGTTATAATACAGGCTATGAAGTAGACACCTATGGTGCAGGATGCAGAACTTATCGTTGTAGCTCAGGCACATGGGTAGATGTCGGCGCCCCTGCACTCTGCCCAACACATGCATCAGCCTGTCCTATCATGCCATAAGGCACAAAACATAAAGCCGAAAAATCTTGCTTCCCCCACTTGCAATGCAACTTCAGTGGCTTATATAACGTCTGTAAGCGCGCCAAGTCATTCGACTAAAGCGTGTAATTAACTGTATTTGAATAAGAAAAAGGGAAACTCAGCTATGGGTAAAGTAATTGGTATTGACTTGGGTACAACAAACTCCTGCGTCGCTATCATGGATGGTAAAGATGCAAAGGTAGTAGAAAACGCAGAGGGCGCGCGCACGACGCCTTCGATGGTTGCCTTCACCGAAGACGGTGAACGCCTCGTGGGCCAATCGGCCAAACGTCAGGCAGTGACCAACCCGGAGAACACACTCTTCGCGATTAAGCGTTTGATTGGTCGTACATTTAACGACCCAACCACCAAGAAAGATTCCGAGATTGTGCCTTACAACATCGTCAAAGCCGATGGCGGTGACGCATGGGTGGAATCACGCGGCGAGAAATATTCTCCGAGCCAAATCTCTGCATTCATTCTGCAAAAGATGAAAGAAACCGCTGAGAGCTATCTGGGCGAGAGTGTGACCGAAGCAGTAATCACCGTTCCTGCATATTTCAACGATGCACAGCGTCAGGCCACCAAAGACGCCGGCAAAATCGCGGGCCTCGATGTATTGCGTATCATCAACGAGCCAACTGCAGCGGCACTGGCATACGGTCTGGACAAGAAAGACGGCAAAACCATCGCCGTGTATGACTTGGGTGGCGGTACATTTGACGTATCCATCCTTGAGATTGGCGATGGCGTATTCGAAGTGAAATCTACCAACGGGGATACATTCCTTGGCGGTGAAGACTTTGACATTCGTATCATCGACTTCCTCGCGGACGAGTTCCAAAAAGAAAACGGCATTGACCTGCGTAAGGACAAAATGGCCCTTCAACGTTTGAAGAGCGCAGCTGAGAAAGCGAAGATTGAGCTGTCTAGCACGCAACAAACCGAGGTGAATGAGCCATTCATCACTGCGGATGCAAGCGGCCCGAAACACTTGGCGGTGAAAATCACCCGTGCGAAGCTGGAAAGCATCGTGGATGATCTCGTGCAACGCACCATCAAGCCATGTGCAGCTGCACTGAAAGATGCGGGCCTGAAGGCCGGTGACATCGACGAAGTGATTCTGGTGGGTGGTATGACCCGTATGCCAAAAATCACCGAAGTGGTGAAAGAGTTCTTCGGTCGCGAGCCGCATAAAGGCGTGAATCCGGATGAAGTCGTAGCCATGGGTGCTGCGATTCAAGCTGGCGTGCTCAAAGGCGACGTGAAAGACGTGCTTCTGCTGGATGTGACCCCGCTGTCACTGGGTATCGAAACCCTCGGCGGTGTGTTCACCCGTCTGATTGACCGCAACACGACTATCCCGACCAAGAAGGCACAAACCTTCTCCACCGCGGATGACAACCAGTCAGCGGTGACCATTCGCGTCTTCCAGGGCGAGCGCGAGATGGCGGCGGATAACAAACTGCTTGGCCAATTTGACCTCGTAGGCATCCCCCCTGCACCGCGCGGCATGCCGCAAATTGAGGTGGCGTTCGACATCGATGCCAACGGTATCGTGAACGTGTCTGCGAAAGACAAGGCGACCAACAAAGAGCAGCAAATCCGCATCCAAGCGTCTGGCGGTTTGAGCGATGATGACATCGAGCAAATGGTCAAAGACGCGGAGGCGAATGCCGAGTCGGATAAAGAACGCCGCGAGTTGATCGAAGCGAAGAACCGTGCCGAAAGCATGGTGCATGAAGCCGAGAAAAACGTGGCTGAGCATGGCGATAAGATTGGTGACGACGAGAAGTCACAAATCGAAACCGATATTGCTGCACTGAAAGAAGCTGCAGATGGCGAAGACAAAGAAGCCATCGAAAAGGCGGTAGAAGCATTGACCCAATCCATGATGAAGATTGGCGAAATCATCTACAAAGCCCAGCAAGAAGCGGCCGCAGGCGCAGAAGCAGGTGAGGCCCCAGAAGGTGCTGAAACCGCAGAAGCTGCCGAAGGCGAAGTGCTCGACGCCGACTTCGAAGAAGTTGACGACGACAAAAAGCAAGCGTAACACACTCTGCTAAATGGGGCTGCACGGGATACCATGCGGCCCCCTTTTCATAAGAGCGGTTAGGATTAGAGGCCATGGCGAAGGATTATTACGAAACTCTGGGCGTCTCGCGTGATGCCAGTGCGGACGAGCTGAAAAAGGCATTCCGCAAACAGGCGATGCAATACCACCCGGACCGTAACCCCGGTGATGCAGAAGCGGAGAAAAAGTTCAAAGAACTCGGCGAAGCCTACGACACACTCAAAGACGAACAAAAGCGCGCGGCCTATGACCGCTACGGCCATGATGCCTTCCAAGGCATGGGTGGTGGCAATGCAGGCGGCGGAGCGGGCCCGGGCGGGTTCGATTTCTCCTCCAGCTTTGCCGATATTTTCGAAGACTTATTTGGCGATTTTGGCGGTCGCCGTGGCGGCGGTGGCGGCGCGAGTTCCGGCGCAGCGCGTGGCTCTGACCTGCGCTACAACTTAGAAATCGCGCTGGAAGATGCGTATCGCGGCAAACAGCAAAATATCAAAGTCACCACCGCAGCTTCCTGCGAAGATTGTGGCGGTAGCGGCGCCAAAAAAGGCACCAAGCCAGAGAATTGCTCGGCCTGTAATGGCATGGGTAAGACCCGCGTGCAGCAAGGCTTTTTCACCGTAGAGCGTGGCTGCCATACCTGCCAAGGCACGGGTAAAATCATCAAGAACCCCTGCGGTGGTTGCGCGGGCACGGGCAAACAACGCAAAGAAAAATCCCTCGCCGTCAGCATCCCTGCGGGCGTAGAGGAAGGCACACGCATCCGCTTGAGCGGTGAAGGCGAAGCCGGATTCCGCGGCGGCGCGAATGGCGATTTGTATATCTTTATTTCAGTCAAACCGCACAAACTCTTCAAACGCGAAGGCGCAAACCTCTATTGCCGCGTGCCGATCCCGTTCACCGAGGCAGCACTCGGCGGCAGCGTAGAAGTGCCGACCATCGAAGGCGGCAAGGTCAAGGTGACCATTCCCGAAGGCACGCAAAACGGCCACCAATTCCGCCTGCGCGGCAAAGGAATGAGCGTATTGCGCTCCTCCGCCCGCGGCGATATGTATATTGAGGTAATGGTGGAAACGCCGGTCAACCTCAACAAGAAGCAAAAGGAAATGCTGCGCGAGTTTGACAAAGGCAATGCCGGCGCCAAACAAAGCAACTCGCCCGAGAGCGAAAGCTTCTTTAGTAAAGTAAAAGAATTCTGGGAAGATCTAAAAGAGTAATATAATCGCCCCTGCTCCGCACTGCTGTGCTACGCAATGGGCCTAACGCCTTCGGCGACTAAAGATTGGCCTACTGGCCAAAATGTTGGGGCAAAAAGGAAAGTAAGTAGCATGACCAAAATCGGTATCGTAGGCGCGTCGGGGCGCATGGGTATTGCCCTACTCAAAGCCATCGCACGCGACGGAGATGCCGAGCTGGCGCATGGCCTCATCCGCGACGGCAAACAAAGCGAAGCATCCCAAATACTCGCCGCAAATGGCCTCGCCAATATGACGGGCCTGCTCACCTCTGACGCCAATGGCTTCATCGCCGCGAGCGACGTCATCATCGATTTCAGCAACCCTGCCCTCTCGATCCGCTTGGCAAAGAAAGCTGCCGAACTGCACAAGCCTTATATTTGCGGCACGACAGGTTTTAGCACCAACGAGTTTGATGCTCTGCGCGCACTCAGCGAAGATATCCCGATTGTCTGGGCGCCAAATATGAGCGTGGGCGTAAACACCCTGCTCGCCCTCGTCGAGCAAACCGCTGGCATCTTGAACGATAGCTTCGATATCGAACTTGTCGAGATGCATCACAGCCACAAGAAAGACGCACCGTCTGGCACGTCCCTCGCCCTTGGCCGTGCTGCGGCACGTGGCCGTGGCATCAGCTTGGATGAGAAAGCCGTGTTCTCGCGGGAAGGCATCACCGGTGAACGCGAGCGCGGTACGATTGGCTTCGCCACCATGCGCGGCGGCGATGTGGTGGGCGATCACACCGCAGTCTTCGCAGGACCTGGCGAACGCATAGAACTTTCGCACAAAGCATCGGACCGAAAAATCTATGCCCAAGGCGCCATGCGCGCTGCCTTCTGGGCCGTCCGCAAACCCGCGGGTTTCTACAGCATGAAGGATGTTTTAGGGCTGTAGTAGTTTTTAATTGCTCCTGCTCCGGATTAGTACACTCACTTCGTTCGCTATTTCGCCGTCTTGCCGGCTAGGCACGCTCGCC
>CAYFFN010000013.1:0-20359 GCA_964342335.1 uncultured Azospirillaceae bacterium | reverse complement strand
AGTCAGTTCTACCGCGTTGATGAGACCGGCTACGGTGATGATGGCCGTGCCGTGTTGGTCATCGTGGAAGACGGGGATGTCGCAAAGCTCTTTCAGCTTCTGCTCGATGATAAAGCAATCCGGTGCTGCGATATCTTCGAGGTTGATGCCGCCATAGGTTGGCGAAATGAGTTTTACGGCATTGATGATTTCATCAGGATCTTCAGAATCGATTACCACGTCGATACCGTCAATGTCTGCGAAGCGTTTAAAGAGGATCGCTTTCCCTTCCATCACTGGCTTGGATGCGAGCGCGCCGAGATTGCCGAGGCCGAGTACGGCCGTACCGTTAGAGATGACGGCAACGAAGTTTCCTTTCGCGGTGTAATCATACGCTTTGTTAGGATCAGCATGGATATGCTCACATGGCACCGCAACGCCTGGAGAGTAACCCAATGACAAGTCGCGCTGCGTGATGAGCGGCTTGGTCGCCTGAATCGCCAGCTTTCCTGGTTGCCCTACTGTGTGAAACTTGAGGGCTTCTTCGTCGGTTATTTTGACATTGTTGTCGGCCATGCTATTCCTACCAATTCTAAAGATTTATTTATAACGATGAGCGTAACCCGCCGTGAGTGCCCACACCATAGCCATTTCAGACCAAGATGAAAGCCAAAATGCACGTTGCAGCGCAGCAAAAATGCAGTCGCTGACAGAGCGTCGTCTGCAAGGCACGCCCACACCGTCTATGCGGCAGTTTCTATTGATTAAAAAAGAGCATGAAGATTGTTTGCTCTTCTATCGTATGGGCGATTTTTATGAGCTGTTTTTTGAAGATGCCGAAGAGGCGGCGGAGATACTCGATATTGCGCTAACGAAACGTGGCAAGCAAGACGATGAGGCGATCCCGATGTGCGGGGTGCCGGTGCATAGCCATGAGAGTTATTTGGATCGTCTGATAGCGACGGGGCGCAAGGTCGCGATTTGCGAACAGCTGGAGACGCCCGAGCAAGCGAAAGCGCGTGGCGGATATAAAGCAGTGGTAAAGCGCGATGTGGTGCGTATCGTCACGCCGGGGACGATTACGGAAGAGTCACTGCTCTCGCCAAACGCGTCGCATTATTTGGCGGCGATAGCGCAGCAGCGTGGTGCGTTGTCGGTCGCGTGGATGGAGCTTTCTACGGGTGCGTTCTTCGTGATGGAGACGGCGAAGGAAACCCTGCAAGCCGATTTGGCACGGCTCGCTCCGCGTGAGATTTTGTGTAATGAAGCGATTGCAGAAACCCTCACCGATTACCGAGATGCGCTGAGCATTCAGCCCGATAGTATCTTTGATAGCAAGAAGGGTGAGCGCTTGCTTAAGAGCCATTATGGCGTGTCTACGCTAGATGGGTTTGGGACGCTGGCGGCAGCGGATGTCGCGGCGTGTGGCGCGCTGTTGGATTATGTGCAACTCACGCAGTTAGAAGCCATGCCGCGTTTGGACGTGCCGCAGAAGCAGCAGGCCAATCATGCGATGGTGATTGATGCGGCGACACGTCGCAATTTGGAATTGGTGACCACACTCGCAGGCACGCGCAAGGGCAGTGTGCTCAGCGTGATTGATAAGACGGTGAGTGCAGCGGGTGGGCGTTTGCTTGCGACTAGGCTGATGTCGCCACTGACGGATATCGCAACGATTCACGCGCGTTTGGATGCAGTAGAATATGCATGGCAGCAAAGCGAGCTGCGGCATGCGATGCGCGAGATTCTCAAAAGCACGCCGGATATGGAGCGTGCGCTTTCACGCCTCTGTTTGGGGCGTGGTGGCCCGCGTGACATGCAGGCGATTGCGCGGGGCTTGGCATCGGCTTACGCGATTAAGCAGCGCTTCTTGTTGCAGTTTAATAGTAAGGACGCTTTGGCGAGTGGATTGCCTGAAGCGTTGAGGCAAAATCTCAATGCGCTGGGTGACCATGTGGCGCTGCTCAAAGAGTTGGAGCGCGCGCTACAAGAAGAAGTGCCGATGATGGCGCGGGACGGGAACTTTGTCGCACGCGGCTATCATGCGGATTTGGATACGTTCCGCCGTATGCGGGATGATGCCAAGCAGATCATCGCGGAGATGCAGACCGACTTGCGTGAGCAGACGGGTATTGGTTCGCTGAAGATTAAGTTCAATAATGTGCTGGGCTATTTTATCGAGATTACGGCGACGCATGAAAAGAAAGTGCCGGAGGATTTCATCCACCGCCAGACGACAGCGAATTATTTGCGCTACACGACGACGAGCCTTTCCGAAACTGCGCGCAGCATTGCCGAAGCCGCAGATAAGGCGCAGCGTTTGGAGATGGAGATTTTCGAGCAGTTGCTGGCGCAGATTCGTGTCAGCGGGGAGGGGATTATTGCCTCCGCCCGCGCGATGGCGGCGTTTGATGTGAGCTTTGCGCTGGCGCAGCTTGCCGAGCAGCAACGTTATGCGCGTCCGAAGATAGATGACAGCATGGCGTTTGAGATTACGGGCGGGCGTCACCCTGTGGTGGAGGAGGCGCTGCGCAAGCAAAGTGGCGAAGCGTTTATCACCAATGACTGTGCTTTGGGAGAGCAGGAGCAGATTTGGCTGCTGACGGGCCCGAACATGGCGGGTAAATCGACCTTCTTGCGGCAGAACGCGCTCATTACCATCCTTGCGCAGATGGGTGGATTTGTGCCTGCCGATGCGGCGCATATTGGCGTGGTGGATAGGCTGTTTAGCCGCGTGGGGGCAGCAGATGACCTCGCACGCGGGCAGTCTACTTTTATGGTGGAGATGGTCGAGACAGCGACGATTCTCAATCAGGCAACGAGCCGTTCGCTGGTGATTCTCGATGAAATTGGCCGCGGCACGGCGACCTATGACGGGCTTTCGATTGCGTGGGCAGTGGTGGAGCATCTGCACGGCGAACTGCAATGCCGCGCTTTGTTCGCGACGCATTACCATGAGCTAACGGTGCTCGAAGGTGAGCTTAAGCGCCTTGCGTGCTACAGTATGCAAGTGAAGGAATGGAAAGATGAAATCATCTTCCTGCATCAGGTGGGCAAGGGGGCGGCTGACCGTTCTTATGGTATCCATGTGGCGAAGCTAGCAGGAATTCCAGCGGGTGTGATTAAGCGTGCCCAAACCCTGTTGATTGAGCTGGAGGGCAAGACCCGCGTGCCTCAAGCAGGCTTCGCCGCGCCTGAGTTGCCGCTTTTTGCGGCTGCGCCTGTCAAGGAAAGCGCGGTTGAGGCGGAGCTTAAGGGTTTGAATATTGATGATTTATCTCCGCGTGAGGCGCTAGAAGTGCTATACACGCTAAAAGGGAATGTTACAGACGCGTGAAGATTTCCTAACGCCTCTATTCTTAAAGCTTTTTAACGATTAGAATGCTCCCAGAAACCAAGGAGCAAGCAGCGTGGCGTATTTACTACCAGACTGGCTGAATTCGACTAAAGGTTACGGGAAGAATAAGCCTGATGATAGCTTTGCCTATACGCTGACAAAGGCGAGTAAACCTATACATGGCGAATCACGCTTGCCTGCAGGGGCTAAGGTCAAGGTTGAGATACGCAACCGAGAAGTTTTTCTCTCTTGTTATGATGCTTGGGGGAGTCGTGCCCTTCCGATAGATGCACTAAATCTAGAAGAGGTTGATAAAGTAAATTTGCTTGGGCAGGCAATATATCGTTATGCCCAACGTGGATATGACCCAGATACGAACGCTAAAGCCGGTGCTTGCCACATAGTAGATGACCTGACAAAGTTACAAAAAGACGGCCGCCCAACTCAGCGCATCTTTATTGCAAGTAACCAGAATCACGTATCACGCTTGCAACGACCAGATGCAGAGGCAAATGCGTTGAACCATGCGAAAGATATTCTCAAAGGGCAGTTAAGGGTTCGAGAGACGTATTTGACGCTAAGTCACAATGATACTGAGCCGAATGATATTATTACGCCCTGCGGCACCTGCCGCGAAGAAATGACCAATCCCAAATTCGTGGCTGAGGATGCGTTGGTTTACTGCTTCCCCTGTAAGAAACCGAACGAAGGGCAGGTTTACGGGATTGATGACCAAACAGAAGCTGTAGAGCCTGACTTCACAAATACACCTAACAACCACGTTTTTAAAATGAAGACAATGCGGTTGGTTCCCAACAAACGTGTGAAATTTGCAGACAGGTTAGGTGTTAAGAGAACAGCCGAAATGATTAAGGAGGGCTGGGATTGGGTAAAAAATGGTGATTATAGTCATGGTGAAGATGGGTTTTTACCCCTGACGGAGGATGCTGAAACACAAAAGAAGCATTTTGAAGCGGAAGAAGAGGGGCGTAATTCGGAGCTACCTATTATTCAGGGAGAGAATTTCACGCTTTCTAATATCGATATGTTCTTAAAGAACAAGCTGAAAGCGGCGTATCGTGATTTGTCTCAGCGAAATGACGATAAGGTGGATATAGAAAAACTAAGCCGCATGCGTGCCGTCGTTATTGTGGTGGAAGGTGATCCAGATGCAAAAGACCCAGCCATGCGTGAGGATAAATGTTATTCCAGCATGTATATAGATGGACAGGGGCTTGGGGCAAAGCCGCTTGGAGAACTTTCTGCGATGAGTAATGCCTTTAACCCAACGCGGGTGAAAGAGGTGTTTATGATGGATATTAAGCCTGCACATATTTTGAATATGTTGGCTGATGATAAACCATTTGCTCGTAACATTTACTCTGAGGCACGGGACCGACTCCTCAAAAGTGCGCGTATTAAAGACCCTGAGGAATGGAAAAAGCCGTCTCACCGTAACATACTGAATGAAATGATACATGGTCGCTGTGAGCTGCATACGATTCCCCTTACTTCGGGTAAGCGTACGGATGAGGAGTTGAAACAGCTTATGAAGACCGAAACGATTGAAAAAAGCTATGCTTGCGCCTTTAATTCGCCTAATTCCGCTGGTGTTGCTTCTGGTGTTGGCTGTTGCTAGCAAAATCCCGCTTGCCTTTTATGTTTTAGGCGTTATATTCCCGCATCTTCAGAGAAATAAGGATTAGAACGATGGCAGTTCCAAAGCAGAAAATTTCTAAGTCACGCCGTGGCCAACGCCGCGCGCACAAAAAAGTGGCACAGACGAATGTGGTGGAAAACGCGACGACTGGTGAGTTTCACCGTCCGCACCACGTGTCTCCCGATGGCTATTACAATGGCCGTCAAGTGACTGAACAAGTCGTAAACAACTAGCATTATGCTGAGTAAGCCACTCGCAATTGATGCAATGGGTGGCGACAACGCCCCCATGGCAGTGATCGCGGGGGCGCGTCTTGCTTTGCGCGAAAACCCGAATTTGCGCTTTATGTTTTTTGGCGATGAGGCGGCGATTGAGCCGATTCTCTCCAAAATGAAAGACCTCAAAGATGTGAGCGAAATCGTGCATACGGCCCATGCGGTGAGTATGGATGAGAAGCCGTCTGTGGCGCTGCGTAAAGGCCGCAAGTCGAGCATGCGTTTGGCGATTGATGCGGTGAGAGATGGCAGCGCTTGCGCGATTGTTTCCGCAGGGAATACGGGCGCGCTGATGGCAATGTCTAAAATTGTATTCCGTACTCTTAAAGGCATCGAGCGCCCAGCGATTACCGCGTTTGTTCCTGCACGCACCCGTGAAGAAGTGGTGCTGCTGGATATGGGTGCGAATGTGGATTGTACGGTCGAGCATTTGCTGCAATTCGCGATTATGGGCGATGCGTATGCACGTGTAATGCTAGGGCTGGAGCAGCCGAAAATTGGATTGTTGAATGTGGGGTCAGAAGAGCTCAAGGGGCACGGCATTGTGCAGGGCGCGCATCAGGTGCTGAAGGAGCGTCGCTTGCCTATCGATTATTATGGCTTTATTGAGGGGAATGATATTCTCGATGGTACCGTGGATGTGGTGGTGACTGATGGCTTCACGGGCAATATCGCGCTGAAGACGGCGGAAGGCACAGCGCGCTTGCTCTATAGCTCTATTAAAGGTGCGATTGATAATTCGCTGCAAGCGAAGATTGGTATCTGGCTAGCGAAAGGCGCGTTCAAGAAAGCGTTACGCAAGTTTGACCCGCGTGAACATAATGGCGCGATTCTGCTTGGGCTGAATGGTATTGCCGTGAAAAGCCACGGTAGCGCGGATGCCAAGAGTTTCTCAAATGCCGTGCTTGTGGCGGCGAAGCTCGTAGAGCAGGATATTAATAAGAAAATCATTGAAGAACTCGCAGAGAGCGATATGACAGAGGCACCGGTTGCGTCTGCTGTTGCAGAAGCGGCCCAAAGCGAACAACCGATTCATTAGAATCACCAGCAAGGGCGTTATGCGAAATTCTGTTATTACGGGCTGTGGCTCGTATCTTCCTGAAAATGTTGTGACCAACGATGACTTGGCGGCGAAGCTGGAGACCAGCGACGAATGGATTCGCACGCGTACCGGTATTACACAACGCCATATCGCGGCGGAAGATGAGCTGACGTCGGACATGGCGGCTGCCGCAGCACGCAAAGCGCTGGAGATGGCGAAATGTGAAGCAAGTGATATGGATGCGATTATCGTGGCGACCAGCACGGGAGACACGACCATGCCATCCACGGCAGCGTGGGTGCAGGCAAAGCTGGGCTGCAAAGGTGCGGCGGTGATGGATGTGTCCGCGGCGTGCAGTGGGTTTGTCTATGGTTTAAGTATCGCGCATGGTTTTATTCAGTCTGGGCAATCGAACAAAGTGTTGGTGATTGGTGCAGAGATGATGTCGCGCATTGTTGACTGGGAAGATCGCGGCATTTGTGTGCTCTTTGGCGATGGCGCTGGCGCAGTAGTGCTGGAAGCATCGGCCGAAGAAGGGCGTGGGATTCATGCGATTGAGATTTATGGCGACGGTAACGAGGCGGGGATTCTCGGCACAGATGGTGGCGTGAGTCTGACCAAAGCCGCAGGCCATTTGCAAATGGCGGGCAAGGAAGTGTTCCGCCATGGCGTGGAAAAAATGGCGAGTGCGATTACGACGATTTGCGAAAAGGCAGACATTGCATTTGATGAGGTGGATTATGTGATTCCCCATCAGGCGAACATGCGCATTATCCAATCGATCGGCAAACAGCTAAATATGCCGATGGAAAAATGCATCGTGACGCTGGATAAACATGCAAATACGTCAGCCGCGTCGATTCCGTTGGCGCTGGCCGCCGCGCAAGAGCAAGGTAAACTACGTTGTGGACAAAAGTTGGTACTGACTGCATTAGGGGCTGGACTTACTTGGGGCTCCTGTATTATAACGTGGTGAAGTAATTAATAAGATTGATAAACAAGGTTATTCTGATGAGCAAAACCCTTACCCGTTCCGATTTGAGCAACTCTATCTACCGTGAGATTGGTTTGTCCCTCTCTGAGTCTACCGATTTGGTGGATGCAGTGATTGATGAGATCAGCGCGGCGCTGGAAGAGGGTGAAGTGGTGAAACTGTCTTCATTCGGTACGTTCAAACTGCGCCAGAAAAAAGAGCGCGTGGGCCGTAACCCGAAGACTGGTGTGGAAGTGCCGATTACGCCGCGCACGGTGTTGTCGTTCAACGCATCCAATATTATGAAGAAAAAAGTAAACGATGCACTTGGTGACTAAGCTAGACGGTTTAGTGTAACAGGAGAGAGTAAGCATGAAACCTATCGATCTGGTCGATCTCGCGGAAGCGTCGTCACAAGGCAGAAGCGCCAATGATTCTGGCGCTGCCAAGCAAGAGAAATCTAGCCGCGCCCTGCGCACGATTAGCGAAGCCGCTGACCTGATTGATGTGCCGCAGCATGTATTGCGCTTCTGGGAAACCAAGTTCCCACAGATTAAACCGCTCAAGCGCAATGGTGGCCGCCGTTTCTACCGTCCGGAAGATATCGATACGCTGCAAACCATTAAGACGCTGCTATATAAAAAAGGCTTTACGATTAAAGGTGCGCGCAAGGCACTTGAGAATAACAGCTTTGATGCGCTGGAAGCATCGGTTGAGAGTGAAATGGTAGAAGTGCAAGAGACCGTTGCCGTTATCGCGGGCAAGCCTGTGATTGACGATGCGCAAACGGTCAAGCAACTCGAAGCATTGCGCAAAACGCTGGTGGAATGCAAAGAGCGTTTGGCGGCGTTTTCTTCTAACGCGTAAGTTTTCTTTTCCAAAAATGGATGACAAAGTCGCGTACGGCGGCTAGAAAAGCATTTCTTTGAGTCGGGGTGTGGCCCCGTCCCGAAGTGCGAAGCACGTGGGACCATTAAAGAGAAAAACTCCAAAAATGGATGACAAAGTCGCGGACGGCGGTTAGAAAAGCATTTCTTAGTGTCGGGGTGTGGCGCAGTCTGGTAGCGCGTTCGTCTGGGGGACGAGAGGTCGCAGGTTCAAGTCCTGTCATCCCGACCATTGCAAGTGACAATCGCTCCAGTGGAGCGATTTCACGAAGCAATCATGGGATGTCTTCGCTTTTATGAGGCGAGTGTATCGAGCCGAAGTAAAAGCGTTAGACGGACATGCACGCTCGCTTTGCGAGCTTCGGATGGCTGGCCATTCATATGGACTGTCACACAAACTTAATATTCGGCTTAATAAAATCTGGTATTTTATAGGGATAGCCTATGAAACTAGCAGTGGAAACGAATGGCCAAAATTTACGAGACTAAGCAGGATGTTAAGCGCGATGCTGCGGCACGTAGCAGGGATATTGGTGCTGCCATATCCGGCGCAAGTTTTAGTGGGTTGGTAATGTCCGCATTTACCGCAGGGTTCTGTTTTTTAGGAAAACGGTTTGTATCTGAGAGTGCGAAGGATCTTTTTGGTGGCTCTGCACGAAAAAATCTACAAGACGTAGGATGGTTTGCTCTGGGTATGACAGGAGCCAGCGCTGCTAGCCTATTTGCAGGGCATTATCATAAAAATAGTGCTGAAGCTGAGCTCAAAAAACTTGGTCCAGAAGAAATTGTCACGCCAAAAGAATATCGTGAGAAGGCATCTGTTCTGACTGGCTATGTGCATGGGGCACGCGAAGGCGTGAGCGCTGGCGAAACCACAACATGTCAAAAGCTCGCTGATATAGAAGATAAAAATCTTAGCCGAATCTGACTACGCTGCTTTCCCGAACTTTCTTGTAATCAAATACAATCCGACACATCCAAGCCCTAAGCAGATTGCCCAATGCAGGCCGAAGCCTGCGGGGATGATGCAGGTGGCGATGGCGGTGCCTGCTACGGCTAGGGCGTAGGGGAGCTGGGTGCGTACATGCTCGATGTGGGAGCAGTTGGAGGCTAAGGAAGAGAGGATGGTGGTGTCCGAAATGGGGGAGCAATGGTCGCCCCATACTGCACCTGCCATCACGCTAGCCACGGCCGCGTAGAGAATGTGGTAATGTGCGGCATCGGCCATGCCTTGATTGCTGAGTAACTGCCATCCTAGCGGTAGGATGAGTGGAATCAAAATCGCCATGGTGCCCCAGCTGGTGCCAGTAGCAAAGGCGGTGAGCGCGGCGAAAGCGAATACGGCAAGCGGGAGCCATTCGGCTGCCATGGTGTCTCCGAGTAGAGAGGTGACGTAATCAGCCGTGCCTAGCGCAGCGTTTACATCTGCAATGCCCCACGCGAAGGTGAGGATCATCACGGCCATGAGCATCGGTGCGAAGCCGCGCTCCATCGCGGCCATGGCTTGGCCAATGCTGAGTGCTTTGGTGGCGACGCTGATGAGAAGGGCGAGCAGCAGGGCGCTGATGGATGCCCAAACCATCGAGCTGAATGGGTCAGCACTGCCAAGGATTTCTTTGATGCCGGAGCCTTCTCCCGTCCACCAGAGGCCGCCCATGGTCATGAAAATGAGGGTGAGGATGGGGAGGAGGCCGAGCCATGCTTTTGGCGTAGCTTCTTCTGCATCGTCTTGGGCATCGTCCATATGGCCGAGGCTTTTTTCGCCTGCTTGCACGGCGCGTTCGGCGGTGAGCATCGGGCCGAAGTCACGTCCTGTTTTAATCACGATGGCGATGAAGACGAGCATGAGAATGGGGTAAAAGCTATAAGGCAGGGCGCTGAGGAATAGATTGTAGCCTTGCATTTCGAAGCCGTCGATACCCGCAATGGCGTCGTCCATGAGGGAGACTTGGAAGCCAATCCAGGTGGAGGCGAGGGCGAGGGCGGCGACCGGTGCGGCCGTGGAGTCGACCAAGAAGGCGAGTTTTTCGCGCGATATTTTGAGTTTGTCCATGAGGGGTTGCATGGTTTTGCCGACGATGAGTGTATTGGCATAGTCATCGAAGAAAATGAGAAAACCGAGGCCATAAGCAGAAGCTTGGCCGCGCTTGCGATTGTTAGCGAACCGCGAGAGATAGCGCACGATGCCTGCCATGCCACCGTTGCGGGAAATGACACCGATCATGCCACCTGTGAGCAGGGTGAAGATGACGATAGCCATATGGTCGGTACTGCCATCCTCTGGCACGAGGGCGCGCATGAGGAACGGATCGACCACGTCGAGCATGGAGCTGAAAATGCTCTCAAGGGTGAGGCCGTTGAGTAGCCACGCACCGACCCAGATGCCGAAAAACAGCGCGAGAAAGACTTGGCGGAATAAAAAGGCGAGCAGAATCGCTAAGGTTGCAGGAAGGATACTTTCCCAACCCCATGCGCCATTTGCATCTGGGGATGCGGTGGCGGCCAGTGCGGCCAATCCAATAAATAAAAAGAATAGTATTGAATAACAGGTGGTTGATTTCATCTGTATGCCCCCGGTTTGATGCTAATTGTCACAGGACTGTAACGTTTCTTGGCCGCGTTTCGCGGTATAATAATCTATTAATTAGTAACATAGGAGTCGTGTGTCCGCCACACATAACATTCACATCGCCTCTGATCCAACGAGTAAAATCCGCTTTTTGGAAACGACGCTGCACGGGCAGGATTGGAAAACAACCCTGATTTTTGAGCCGAGCAGTGAAGGGGTGCATCACGCAAATTACGCCGCACATTTGCTCAAGTAGCGCGGTTATTTGGTGACGCATGGTCGCGATGAAGAAGGGCATGTGACGCTGGTCGCGCATTCGACAGGGCATGACACGGATTGGGTTGGCTTGTTCCGTGAGTATGGTTTGTGGAAGGGTGCAGAGCATACGATTGAGAATCCTATGCTTCCGCTCATGCAACTGTATCATGCGACAGAAGATGCGGTAATTGGGACATATAATAACCTGAAAGACCCAGTACGTTTGGGTGCGGTGAGTTATATCGCTGCGGATGTGTGTCAGACCTTTGCAGGTGGCGGCAATAATGATGCGGTCAAACAAAGCAAAGGATTGGTTGAGACGGTAAAAGACTATTTGGGGAAATATAAAAACCCGAAAAACTTTACGCAATCGGCGGGTGGCTTCTTGTTCCTTGTGCAGTCGCTGTTGTTTTTCAAATACGCGAAGACGGGAACCGAACTCTCAGTCGATGATTTGAACCGCGCCTATAAGGGGGCGAAGAAAGAGGGTAAAGACATCCGCGATGTGGATGGTTGGACCAATAACCTTAGTAATGACAAGCACCGTATTGTTCCGAAAATTATCCGCGACTATCCGATTCAGTCAGGCGCAGTAATTCAGAATACGGGTATGCTGATGCTGGTGGCGCATGCATTTTTAGAGAAAAAATATAAGGCCGGGCTACTACAGAACGTTGCCGAGTTGAGCGAGCATGATGCAAAATATGCAAACCGCTACGTGAATAAAGGCGGATTTTACGTCGATATTTATCGCACAATGGCGTCCTTTGGGGCGTGGGCATTGCTGATGTATCCTATTAAGTCGCATCCGCATAAATCGGATAATCCGGTCGAGGCGGCCTTCCAAAGTTTCGAGGAAAACCCGCAGCATGTGTCGAGTGCTATTGTCGGCTCAGCGAGTCTCGCTGGGATGATTTCAGGCTATCATTTTAAAGGCAATGGCGTGCAGACCTTGGGCGAGACCTTGTATCTGCCGGGGGATTATCTGCTCTCTAAAGCAAACAATAAAAAATACGGTGCGAGCGATGAGGCTGGACAGGATGTTATCAGCAAAGCGGTGGAGAGGTTTATTGCATCTTCGCCGATGATCTTAGGTGAATCTGCACGCCGTGACTTTAGTTGTGAGATAGCGAAGCAGCTGCTCAAGCAAAGTGCGCATTACGAGTTGGAGCGTGCCAAACCAGAGGCCAAAGAGGCGCTGGAAGTGAAGCTGAAGGCAGCAGAAGAGAAAGTATTGGATGAGCTGTGTAAGGGCACATTGTTGGAAGATCCACGCTATGAAACGATGGTGGCCGCGACGCGTAATTTGATTGTGCGCTTCCCTGAGGTGCAACGAGCGGCGGCGATGGAATCGTTGGTGAAAGAGGTGACGACGGCCATGCCAAGCGTGCATGTGACGCCGGAAGAATTGCAGAAAGATTTGGCGCTCGAAAATATTGCGCCCACCGCAACGCACAGCAAGCCTATCATGCATGCACAGGAGCTAGGCGCTGAAATTAAAGCGCTGGCTAATGCGATTCCGGAACTGAATGCAGGGGAGTCCGCCTCTCGTATTTTTGATGCGGTAAATGGGATTATCACCCAGCCGCAACATCAGGCCGCGAAAGCACAAGTGGCAGCAAGCAGTGTGCAGCATGAGCAAACGCTACGTAGCGCTGAATCTATGCAAATCAGTGCTTCTTCGTAATCGGCTCTTCATCAAATAAATAGAGATATTCGCCGTAGCCACGCGCTTCCATCTCCGCGCGCGGGATGAACTCTAGCGACGCCGAATTGATGCAATAGCGCTGCCCGCCATGCTGCTTCGGCCCATCGGGGAAGACATGGCCGAGATGGGCATCGCTTTTCTCGGAGCGCACCTCGGTACGTTCCATGCTCAATTTATAATCGGCTTTTTCTTGTACATTCTCTACGTGAATCGGGCGGGTGAAGCTGGGCCAGCCGGTGCCGGAATCAAACTTATGGGTGGAGGAGAACAGGGCCTGACCAAAGATGGCGTCCACGTAGATGCCTTCTTCGTAAAAGTCCCAATATTTGTTCTTGAATGGCGGCTCGGTGCCGTCATGTAACGTGACATATTTCTGTTCGTCGGTGAGATGGTCGGTCTTCATAACACCCTCCGCTAGGGTCGGTTGGCTGATGAGCAAAGCGCTCATGCAAATAGCGAGCTTCTTCATAGAAATCTCCTTCGTTGAATATATAGGTATTCGTAAGGAGAGGGGAAGGGGTTACATGGGAAAATGGTCGGAGTAGAGAGATTCGAACTCCCGACCCCCTGGTCCCAAACCAGGTGCGCTACCAGACTGCGCTATACTCCGACGGGGTGTGTTTATACCGCCGCTATTGGAAAATGCAAGCATAGTCTTTGCATTCGCTATTCTGGGCTTGACGGCGAGGCGCGGTAGGTTATGTTTCGCTAGAAGAACAAGGATTTACGATGACTTTTCAAGGACTCTATACGGCGCTGATTACTCCCTTTTCTAACGGAGAGGTGGATGCGAAGGCGTTTCAGGCACTTATCGACTGGCAAATTAATGAAGGTGTGCATGGGATTGTACCGTGCGGTACGACGGGCGAATCGCCTACACTGACCAGCAAAGAGCATGAAAAGGTGATCGAACTGGCGGTGGAAGCGGCAAATGGCCGTGTGCCGGTGATGGCGGGTGCGGGCTCGAACAGCACGATTGAGGCGATTGAGTTCACCAAGCACGCGAAGGCGAGCGGGGCGGATGCGGTGCTGCTGGTTGCGCCTTATTATAATAAGCCGACGCAGGCGGGCATCATCGCGCATTATGAGGCGATTGCGAATGCGGTCGATATTCCGCAGTTTATTTATAATATCCCGGGTCGTTCGGTGATTGATATTAACGACGATACGCTGAGCGTGCTTGCGAACCATCCCAATATTGTGGGCATTAAAGACGCGACGGGCGATTTGGCGCGTGTGGCGAGCTTGAAGCAACGCGTGGAGGATGATTTCATCTTCTTCTCTGGGGAAGATAGCACGGCGGTGGGCTTTAACGCGATGGGCGGCACGGGCTGTATTTCTGTCAGCGGGAATGTGGCGCCGAAGGCGTGTGCCGAGTTGCAGGCGCTGTGCCTGAAGGGCGATTATGTGGCGGCAACGGCGCTGGCAGACAAGTTGGAGCCATTGCACCAAGCCATGTTCTGCGAGACTAGTCCGATTCCGGTGAAATATGCGCTGAGCGTGATGGGCAAATGCCGCGGCGAGATTCGTCTGCCACTGCAGGAGCCGACGCCGGAGCATCAAGCCGATATTCACGCGGTGTTGCACGCACAGGGGCTGCTCTCTGCGGATGCGGCGTAGGCCATGGCCAAGCCACTCGACAAGGTGACGGTCGCGCAGAACCGTAAGGCGCGGCATAATTACACTATCACGGACACGCTGGAGGCGGGGCTGGTGCTGCATGGCACAGAGGTGAAGTCGCTGCGCGCGGGGCGGGCGAATATCCGCGATGCCTACGCGACCGAAAAAGACGGCGAGATTTGGCTGCTTAACGCGCATATCGAAGAATATAAGATGGGCAACCGCAATAACCATCAGCCGCTGCGCCACCGTAAGCTGCTGCTGAAGAAGCGCGAGATTAAAAAACTGATTGGCCTGACCGCGACCAAAGGCGCGACCTTGGTGCCGCTGGAGCTGTTTTTTAACGAGCGCGGGATTGCGAAGATTATTATTGGCATTGCGACGGGTAAGAAACAGCACGAGAAGCGCGAGGCCGAGAAAGAGCGCGACTGGAAGCGCCAGCAAGCGGTATTGATGAAAAATAATATGTAGATGACGTGCTGCTTTTCCTAGTCAGGCAGCTAAGAAGGCGTAGGCTTAGGGAATGTTTAATAAAGTCAAAAGTTTGCTAGCACGACCCGCCTTGGCGCATGACCATACGCCGCTGCTGACTTCTGGCCCTGATATCGCCGCACTGCAATTGGGTGCGGAAGTGCGGTTTTCTGAGGCCGCGCCAGCCCCTCTGAAAGAAAATAACTTCCGTGTGATTGGTCTGTATAGCTACGTGTTTGACGATACGGTGATTGAGTCGTTTCGCCTTAAGGGCGCGGATGGCGCGTTCTTCCAATTGATGGTGGCGGAGGATGAGCAGGGGTATTACCTCGCGCTTTCGCGGGTGATCGACGCGAATGAGCTGCATCGATTGATGCAAAAGAATGGGGTGATTCAATCCGAGCGGGATGGGCTGGAGTTGCCGGAGACGCTGAAGGATAGTGAGTGGTTCGCCAGCCAATACCAGACGAGCATCAGCGATATGTATGGCACGCTGTATCTGGGGCGTGTGCCTGCGGATGGCGCGCTGCGTCACCATGGCCGCCGTTTGCGCTACACGCTTTATAGCAGTGCCGAGGAGGGGGCGGCGATTGAGGTGGAGCAATATAGCGATGGGACGTTCCAAGTGATGGCGAGCTTGTATCGCGGGGTTGAAGCGATTGAGGAGATTGTGGCGCCAGCGCAACCTGCATCGATAGAAGCCGCGCAGGAGGTGCCGGAATATACGCCGCATTTGCGCCCGGTGCCCACTTTGGCGGATGATGCGTTGAGCTTGGCTGAATGGCTGGATGAGCCACATGCAGTGACGGTTGGATTGTCGGTTCCCGCAGCGATAGGCGTGATGCATGATGCGTTCTATAGCGGGCAGCGTTTGAACGATGTGCTGCGCGAACAGCTCGGGCTAGATGTGATTGGAAAAGAAGAGGTGGGACTAACCTTGCATTTGAACGAAGCAGATTATAAGCAATTGGCTATGCGGTATCAGCTGAAAGCGAGCAATAAAGAGGCGATTCATAAGCGCCTGCGCGACGAAATTACGCAACGTTATGCGGGGGTGAAAATCCATGGCTAGACGCGAGTTTCAGGTCGATGACCATATTGAGATTATCCAATATCCGGTGCTGAAGGATAATTATAATTATATTATTCATGACGCAGTGGCCGAAGTGACGGCGGTGGTGGACCCTTCCGTGGGCGAGCCTGCGCTTGCGATTTTGCAGAGCAAGGGTTGGCAGCTCGATTATATTTTCAACACGCACCATCATGATGATCATGTGGGTGGAAACTTGATGCTGAAAGAAGAGACAGGCTGCGAGATTATCGGGTTTGAAGGGGATGCGGCGCGCATTCCTGGCATCGACATTATGCTCGAAGATGGTGACATCTTCATGTTCGGTGGCGTGGATTTTGACATCATGCTTTTGCCTGGCCACACGACAGGCCACATTGCCTATTGGTGCGAGAAAATCAACGTGCTGTTTAGTGGTGACGTGATGTTTGCAATGGGTTGCGGCAGGCTGTTCGAAGGCACGCCCGAACAGCAGTTTAAGAGCCTAGAAAAATTGGCAGCATTGCCGGATACAACAAACGTGTATTGTGCGCATGAATATACGCAAAAGAATGGCGAGTTTGCCCTGCAATATGACAAAGGAAATCAGGATTTGCGTGCGCGGATGGAAGAGGTGAAGTCTTTGCGTGAGAGCGGGATTGCGACGGTTCCGACGACGATTGGATTGGAGCGTAAAACCAATCCGTTTTTGCGTACGCATGTGCCTGCAATGGCTAAAGAGCTAGGCATGCAAGGCTCGCCCGCAAAAGATGTGTTCACCGAATTGCGTAAACGTAGAAACGAGTTCTAATTATGGCGACGAAAGAGACCGAGAATATCACCGCTTTGCAGCAACATTTTATCGATGCGAAGAATTATCTGCTGGAGCATTTGGGCATTCAAGGCGACTACGAATGGATGGTTGGAATCTTTTTGATTCTTTTCGCGACGGCGATTGCAGCCTTTTTTGCGAACCGCTTTTTGAATGTGATTGCCCATGCGACGCGTAAAACCGCGAGCAAGTGGGACGATATTTCTATCGATTCGGCGCGCAAGCCGTTGCGTGCGCTTATTTGGGTTGTGGGTATTTCGCTCGCGATTGACGTTATCGCGGCAGAAGCGCAAGCCGAGATATTTCATGAAATAGATGTGGTGCGTGAGATTGCGGTGGTGATTCTCATTGCGTGGGGGCTGATTCGTTTCATCCGTAAAGGGGAGAAACATTTTATCGAGACGCGCCGCAAGAGTGGCGAACGTGTGGATGTGACCGCCACCAATGCGGTGGCGAAACTCCTAAAGATTTCGGTGCTGATTAGCACGGCGCTTATCACGATGCAGAATCTGGGCATAAGTGTGAGCGGGCTTTTGGCGTTTGGTGGTCTGGGCGGTATCGCCGTCGGCTTTGCGGCAAAGGACATGCTCGCCAACTTCTTTGGTGCGCTGATTATTTACTTTGACCAGCCGTTCAAAGTAGGGGATTGGATTCGCTCACCAGACCAAGAAATTGAAGGCACGGTGGAAGAAATCGGTTGGCGCATGACGACGATTCGTACGTTCGATATGCGCCCGCTTTATGTGCCGAACTCGGTGTTCACTACCGTGTCTGTGGAGAATCCGTCGCGTATGCGTAACCGTCGTATTTTTGAGACGATTGGCGTGCGCTATGACGATATCGATAAGATTCAGGCCATCACCGACGAAGTGCGCGAGATGGTGGAGTCGCACGAAGAGATAGATACGGGCAATACGCTGATGGTGTATTTCAATGCGTTTAATGCGTCGAGCTGCGACTTCTTTGTCTATTGCTTTACCAAGACGATTGTGTGGAAAGAGTTCCATGCCGTGAAGCATGATGTGTTGCTGAAGATTGCCGCGATTATCGAGAAACATGGTGCAGAAATCGCCTTCCCAACGCGCACCTTGCATATGGTAAACCCGCCGCAAGAAGAGGAGCCAAAGGCTGCCTCTAAAGCGAAGAAGTGAGCGCGGGAAACTACATTTCATTTGCACCAGAGGCATCGTTCCTCACCTGTTTAGCTGAGTATGTTTTAGCGCATGACATCCCGTTGCAGGACGCGGTGGTGTTGCTGCCAAACCGGCGTAGCTGTAAGGCATTTGAGGCGGCGCTACATGCGGCATCGGCGCAGGAGGTGGTTGTGTTGCCGCGCATTATGCCGCTTGGCGATGTAGACCCTGTATGGCTGGCGCAAGAGATGCAGCAGGATGGGCTAGAAGCGCTTGAAACTCTGCCGCATGCGATGAGTGATTCGGAGCGCTATTTTGCGTTGATGCAGCCATGGCTGATGCATGTGGCGCAGGGAAAAATGCAGCTGGATAATATGCAAGCAAGCCAAGCAATGTTGCAAGAAATTCTCGCGCTGTTTGATATGTGTGAGTTGCACCATATTGCTCCTGAGGCTTGGGAGAAAATGATTCCCGCGAGCTATAGTTATCACGTCAAAGAGCAGGCCGAATGGCTGCGCATTATGGCGCAGTTTTGGCAAGCTTTGCGCCATGAAACAGGGCAGCTATCGCGACAAGAATATAGCAACCATTTGCTGGATATTGCGGCATCTTTGTTCGAGAAAAAGCAGAGTCAAAGCTATGTGTTTGCTGCGGGTTCTACAGGCTCTAATCCTGCAACAGCAAGGTTGCTAAAAGCCATCGCGCAGCTTGAAAATGGCGCAGTGATTCTGCCTGGCTTTGACGTGCGGAGGGTACAGGAAATATCCGAAAATCATCCGCAATCTATCATGCAAAGTTGGGTGGATAGTGACGTTATGTTGTGGCCAGATGCGCAGCATGTGACGCGTGATATGAGTCCGCTTTTCGCGTCTGACTATGCTGCGATTCGCGCGTATAGTTTGCCCGAAAATGTAAAGATTCTCACGTGCAATCAAGAGAGCGATGAGGCCGTGATGGCGTGTCTTTTGGCGAAGCGTATATTGCAAAAAGATGCGCAAAAACGCATCGCTATTGTGAGCCATAATAAAGCCGGTTTGAAGGGCGTTTCTGCGTGGCTTTCAGCGGAGGGATTGCCGCACCATCTTGCAGTGGAATCGCGACTATCTGAATGCGATGTGGGGGCGCTTGTTTTGCAGATGTTGCATTATGCATGTGATGATGAAAATGCTGCGCTTTTATTGGCGCTGTTGCGCAACCCATTGCTTTGCGCTGAAGTGGATAGAGTGGAACATTTGCGGCTTTGTAACACGCTTGAAGTAAAGGTTTTGCGAGGGTTGTCTATTCACGCTGGGCTGGATGGATGGATAAAAGAAGCGGCCTATCAAGCGTTGGATGCATCACTGATTGCATGGCTTAAAGAGATCAAAAACCATCTCGAACCGTTGTTGCTTTTATGTGCAAAAAAAGGGGAACAAATAGTTGGTTTTGAAGCGCTGTTAACGGCACTCAAAGAGGTGGCAATTTTACTCACGCAAGGGCGTGTTGAAGATGAGTCAATTTGGGGAGTGAAATTGCTGCAGCATTGGTTTGATATTGCCCATGCGCATAGTGCTGCTATTGGTGAAATTTCGCTACCATATTTGCAGGCATTTATTGAAGAAGCATTCGAGCAGCAGCTGTTGAAAAGTCCAATTGATATCGCCTCGCCGATTCAGCTGGTGACGCCGATTGAGGCACGCTTATTGCCGTATGACGCAGTGATTGTGATGCATATGAATGACGGGGTGTGGCCGCCAAGTGAGGCGGCGAGCCTGTGGTTGCACGACTCTGGACGCAAAGAGATGGGATTGCCCAGCAGCGAGCGGCAAGAGGGGCTAACGGCGCATGACATGTGGATGCTGCTGCACCATAAAGAGGTTTACATCACGCGTGCGGAGAAAATGGATGGATCGCCGAGCCAGCCTTCGCGCTATTGGCACCGTCTGAAATTATGTGCAGGCGAAGAGAATCATCACCCCTATTGGCGCGAATGGGTGCGGCAGTATTTGGGTGGGGCGTATGTGCGGCAGGATAGTTTTGTGCCACTGCCTAAGCCGCCAGTGGAGGCGATTCCGAAGCAGGTGAGCATCACGGCGTATGATTTGTTGCAGCGTGATCCGTATGGATTTTATGCGCGCGAGATTTTGCGATTGGCGCCACTGGATGCGCTGGGTGCAACGCCGGATGCGCGGCTTTATGGTGAGTTGGTGCATGGGGTGATGCAGCAGGTGATTGCGCAGGTGCAAGAGCAGGGAGTGCAGCTGGATGAGGCGCTTATGTTGCAGTCTGTGGACGCGGTGTTTGCGCGGCATCGGGCATCGGATAGGGTGTCCTCTGTGTGGAAATGGCGGGTGCAAGCGGTGGTGCCTTGGTTGTTAGAGCAGTTGCATGAAGTGGTGTTGGCGGCGAAGCATTCCGAGGTGGAGACGCGTGTGGAATGGGCGATGGGCGAACGCACGGTGATTGGTCGGGTCGATAGGATTGATACGCTCGCGGGTGGGCCGCTTCGCATTGCGGATTATAAAACCGGCGAGATTGCGAAGGGGAAAGAGGCGGCGATGGGCTATGCGAGTCAGTTGCCGATTACG
>CAYFFN010000012.1:0-20469 GCA_964342335.1 uncultured Azospirillaceae bacterium | reverse complement strand
TAGCGGCAGATAATTTGCGGGTGGAGCTGCGCAAGATGGAAGAACTGCGTTATCTCGTGATGACCACAGACCGCACCATCGAGGCGGACTATAACGGTGAGAAGCAGTTTGAAGTGCATGTGACGGAATATCCGCTGCTTTCAGTGCGGGTAGGCGATGTGAAGAGCCAAGAGCATGAGTTGTTCGAAGAATTCGCGGTGGGCATTCCGCATCAGGTAATGCTTACCGTAACTGCTAAAGATGCAAAGGGAAGCGAGCTAGGTGAGCAGAAAATCAGCTTTAACCAGCCTCCTATTGGGATGCCGATTTGGCGCAAAATCCCCAATAACATTGCCGACTCAGTAGAGATTTTCGTACTCATGCTGGATGAGGCGTACCAACGAGAAGCGATTCAGTAGAATCGCCCTTTAGTCGCGCGAATGCGTGTTAGGCTCATTGCGTAGGCCAGTAGGCCGGAGCAGGGGCAATAAAATACTAATAACTTCTGGCTTCAGGGGGGAAGCTTTCTTCCTCTAACACGCGTACTTCACGCTTTTCAAATTCGATATCGCCGTCTTGGCTGACACGCACCATGCTGTGGCAAAGCCATGCGGCATCGTTGCGTTCTGGGTAATCTTCACGCGTATGTGCGCCGCGGCTTTCGGTGCGCTCCATTGCGCTGGCCATCGTGGCGAGGGCTTGGCGTTGGAGGTTATCCGTCTCAATCGCGCAGACCAAATCCACATTCCAACGCAATGACGTGTCGCTTAGGGCATAACCGCCTTTGGTTTCGCTCCATTGGGATTGGAGTGTTTCTAAGCCAGATTTTAAAGAGGCTTGATTACGGTAAATAGGGGCATGTTCTGCCATTGTGCGGCGCATTTCCATGCGCAGCGCATAGGGATGGACCTCACTTTTTCCAAAGCGCAAATGATTGAAATGGCTGAGCGCGCGGTCTACCGATTCGAAGCAGGGGCGCTGGATGAGGTGCTTTTGCTTAGCGGCTTGCTCGCCCGCATCTTTGCCAAACACAATCAAGTCCAGCAGGGAGTTGCAGCCCAAACGATTCGCGCCATGGGTGGAGTTGCACGCCGCTTCGCCAATTACGAACAGGCTTGGCACTAACCCGCCTTCGGCATTGGCAACCACTTGGCTATCCACGGTGGAGGGAATGCCGCCCATGGTGTAATGCACGGTTGGCTTCACGGGGATAGGGTCTTTGCGCGGGTCCAGTCCGGCAAAGGTTTCGATGATGCTGGTGATGTAAGGCAGCTTTTCTTCAAATACATCGGCTGGCAGGTGATCCAGCCGTAAATGCACATGGTCGCCTTTGTCACCGCAGCCACGGCCGGCTTGCATTTCTTGCACAATCGCGCGGCTAATCACATCGCGCGATGCCAGCTCCATGCTGCTGGGTGCGTATTGCTCCATAAAGCGCTCACCAAGTGCGTTGTGCAGCGTGCCGCCCTCACCACGTGCGCCTTCCGTAATGAGAATGCCCGTGCCTTGCAATCCGGTGGGGTGGAACTGGACGAACTCCATATCTTGCAAAGGCAGCCCTGCGCGTAGCACCATGCCATTACCATCACCCGTGCATACGGAGGCGGCAGTGGTTTCGGCGTAAACTTGGCCATAGCCGCCCGTCGCGAGGATGGTGTTTGCCGCGCAAAATTGGTGTATATAGCCTGTCTCTAATTCCCATGCGAGGATGCCGCAACAGCTTCCATCATCGGCAAAGAGTAAATCCAGCGCCATATACTCGCAGAAAAAATCAATCGGTAAGGCTTTCGCCTTCTCATGCATGGTTTGCATGATGGCTTGGCCTGTGCGGTCTTCCGCCGCGCAAGCGCGGTAGGCCGGTGCTTTGCCAAACTCCACAGTCTGGCCTCCATACGGGCGTTGGTAAATATCGTTATTCTCATCGCGAGAGAAGGGCACGCCCCATGCCTCCAGCTCGCGCACGGCGCGCGGCGCATCTTCGCACATTTTGGCGATGGCATCTTGGTCGCCCAGCCAGTCAGATCCGCGGATAGTGTCATACATATGCCAGCGCCAGTTATCCTCGCCACGTGTGCCCAGTGCGGCATTGATGCCACCCTGCGCCGCAACCGTATGGCTGCGCTTGGGAGGCACTTTGGCCACAACGGCAACGCGCGCGCCTTGCTCGGCGGCCGCGATAGCCGCGCGCAGGCCAGCGCCACCGGCGCCAATAATCAGCACGTCATGGCTGTGGTTGATGATATCGTAGGCTTTGACAGGCATAATCCCATGGTTTAGTGCTAATCTTCACAAAATACCACTGGAAACGGAGCCTTTATGCAGCCTTCTTACGATGCGATTCATCAGCTACTGAGCCTTGCATTGCAGGAGGATATTGGCCGCGGCGATATCACCAGCGTTTCCATTCTTTCGCCTGACATGCAAATGACGGCAAAACTGACGGCACGTGAAGAAATGCGCGTGGCGGGTTTGCATATAGCGGCGCTCACCTTTGCGATGGTCGATGATACGGTGAAGTTCACTCCGATGGTTGCTGACTCAGAAACGGTGCCTGCGGGCAAAGTGCTAGCAGAAGTGGAGGGGAGTGCGATTTCGATCCTCACCGCAGAGCGCACCGCGCTCAACCTGCTGCAGCGCATGTGCGGCGTGGCGACGCTCACCAGTAGCTATGTGAAAGCCGTTGAGGGTACGGGCGTAGAGGTTTTAGATACGCGCAAGACCATGCCTGGCCATCGCGAGCTAGATAAATATGCCGTGCTTTGTGGAGGCGGACGCAATCATCGCCTGCGCTTGGATGATGGGCTACTGATTAAAGATAATCATATTGCTGCCGCAGGCGGGATTGCGCCCGCGCTGGAGCGCGCAAAATTCGCTGCCCCCGCGCTTATGAAGATTGAAGTGGAATGCGATACGCTCGCTCAAGTGGAAGAAGCGGCGACTTTGGGCGCAGACGTTATTCTACTGGATAACATGACGCCAACCCAACTGCGCGAAGCGGTGAAGCTGATTGATGGCCGCGCAAAGACCGAAGCTTCTGGAGGCATCACATTGGAAACTATCGCTGAGGTGGCGGCCACTGGCGTAAACGCCATTTCAATCGGCGCGCTAACGCACTCTGCAACGGCAGTGGATATCGGGCTCGACATAGATGCATAAACTGGCCGATAAGATCGATGCCCTCAATGAGTGGGTAGGGCGCACGGTTTCGTGGCTGGCACTGCTCATGGTGCTGATGATGGCCTATAACGTGTTTATGCGTTACGCCTTTTCGATTGGCCCTTCATGGCAGCAAGAGTCCGTGCGCTTCATGCATGGCACTCTCTTTCTAGGCGGTGCGGCCTATGCCCTCAAGCACGAGGCACATGTACGTGTGGATGTGCTTTACCAAAATATGACCGAACGCAAAAAGGCGTGGGTGAACTTTGTGGGTGTGTTGCTCTTGCTCTGGCCAACCGCAGGTGCAATTCTCTATTTCACTTACGGCTATGTGATGAATAGCTGGCAGATTTTTGAAGGTTCCGCAGAGTATCAAGGCATGCCTGGTGTGTTTTTGTTCAAAAGCTTTATGTGGGTATGCGGTGCATTGCTGATGTTGCAGGGGCTTTCCATGCTGATTCGCTCATGGATTACGCTGCATTCTGAACCCACCAACATGATTATCAGCGAGGATTGATGGAAGAATTGCTCCCGATACTGATGATTGTGGTCATCTTTGGCTCGCTTGTGGCGGGCTTTCCTGTTGCTTTTACGCTGGCTGGTGTGTCGTTGCTGTTCGCATTCCTTGGCACCGCCATTGGCGTGTTCGACCTCGCTACGCTCAACGGGCTAGCAGGGAATATCTATGGCGTGATGACCAGCGATTTGCTCATCTCCGTGCCGCTATTCGTCTTTATGGGCGTGACGCTGGAGAGGGCAAAAATCGCGGAAGATTTGCTGGAAACGATGGCGGCACTTTGCGGTAGTTTCAAGGCAGGGCTTGGGCTTTCCGTATTGATAGTGGGGGCGATGCTCGCCGCATCAACAGGAATTGTTGGCGCAACCGTGGTGACAATGGGGCTTATCTCGCTCCCAGCGATGCTCAAGAACCAATATTGCGCCAAGCTTTCAACGGGCACTATCTGCGCGGCGGGTACGCTTGGGCAGATTATCCCTCCTTCCATCGTATTGATTCTGCTGGCAGACCAAATATCAAACGCATGGCAAACCGCACAGCTCAATAGTGGTATCCTCACACCAACGCCGGTCAGCGTGGCGGATTTATTCGTTGCCGCGATTATTCCCGGCCTAGGGTTGGTGCTGCTCTATATGATTTGGCAGCTTATCTATAGTGTGATGCATCCTAATCGTATGTCTGCCATGCCAGAGACAGAGCGTGCTCTGTTGTTCTCTGCGGGCAAAATAAAGGTGATTTTGAAAACCTTGGTGCCGCCGCTCTTGCTGATTTTATTGGTGCTGGGTTCTATCCTTGGCGGTGTCGCAACGGCGACAGAGTCCGCCGCGGTCGGTGCGCTCGGCGCGATGATTCTTGCCGCTTCACGTAAAGAGCTTTCGCGTGCGAATCTGAGAGATATTTGCTCGGGTACGCTCAATGTGAGCGCGATGGTGTTCATTATTTTGATTGGGGCGAGCATCTTTACCCTCGTATTCCGTGGCTATAATGGCGATGAGTTGGTACATGCGCTTATTAGTGATTTGCCCGGCGGGCTGTATGGCGCGGTGTTCTTCACCATGCTGATTATGTTCTTGCTCGGCTTCTTCCTCGATTTTATCCAGATTATCTTTGTGGTTGTGCCTATCGTTGCTCCGATTCTGCTGCTCATGGGTGCAGACCCTATTTGGCTCGCTATCTTGATGGCGATTAACTTGCAGACCTCTTTCCTCACGCCTCCTTTTGGCTTCTCGCTCTTTTATTTGCGTGGTGTAGCCCCGCCATCCGTTCGCACGGCCGATATCTATAAAGGTGTGTTACCCTTCGTGGCGATTCAGTTGCTAATGCTCTTCGCGATTGCGGTGATGCCAGCCATTGCCACATGGGCACCAAGCGCGCTTTATGGCACGGCATTTGAGCCTCTAGACCCAACCGTATCTGAGAGTGCCAGCAAACTCGGGGATAACAGCTGGGATATTGATTTCTAAGTTGCCATCGCGTGGCTGCTGTGTACACTACGCCCATGCCAAATAGCATTGTAGATAAGTGCCAAGAACATGGCCTGAAAATGACAGAGCAACGCCGCGTTATTGCGCAGGTGCTTGCCAAATCCGATGACCATCCTGATGTGGAGATGCTGTATCAGCGCGCCTCAAAGGTGGACCCGAAAATCAGCATCGCGACGGTATACCGTACCGTGCGTTTGTTCGAGGAAGCGGGCATCATCGAAAAGCACGACTTTGGCGATGGCCGCGCGCGTTATGAGGAGGCTAATGAGGACCATCATGACCACCTCATCGATTTGCGCAGTGGCGATGTGATTGAATTCACCAATGAAATGATTGAGAAGCTTCAAGAACAAGTAGCGAAAGAACACGGCTATAAACTGGTGGACCATCGTTTGGAGCTATACTGCGTCCCCTTGGATGACAAAGCCTAATGACTGAAATTCGTACTCCATTTGAAGAGCCGATTAAAGCGGCCAATCTTTGCGTGCGACTTGCACAAGATGAGGCAGAGATTACCGCATCCCAAAAACTGCGTTACCGCGTATTTTACGAAGAAATGAGCGCGATACCGAGTGAGGATGTGCGCGCGCAAAAGCGCGATTTCGATAAGTTTGATGATATTTGTGATCATCTGTTGGTGTTGGATACAGACAAAACAGGCGAAGATGCGGTGGTGGGCACGTATCGCTTGCTGCGTCGTACCGCCTTGCCGGAAGGCCAACGTTTTTACACGCAAGATGAATATGACGTGAGCAAGATTGTTGCGCTTAAAGAAGATGTGCTTGAGCTTGGTCGTTCCTGTGTGGATGAGAATTACCGCAGCCGCGCGGCTATGCAGCTCCTATGGCGTGGTATTGGCGAATATGTGGCGGCGTATAAAATCGCGATTATGTTTGGCTGTGCGAGCTTCCATGGTGATGACCCAAAAGAACATGCACTCGCACTGTCTTACCTGAATCACTTCCATCGCACACCCGAAGAGCTATGCCCTGTCGCGCTGAAAGAGCGCTATACGAGCATGGATATTATTCCTAAAGACCAAATCGATGAGCGTGCCGCATTGAAAGAAGTGCCTGCACTCATCAAAGGCTATCTGCGACTGGGCGGAACCATTGGCGACGGTGCGGTGCTGGATCATGATTTTAACACGACCGATGTGAGCATTGTGGTGCAGACCGAATTGCTGACCGATAAATATTATCACCGTTATCACCCAGGGGAATAAGCATGCTGACGGTTTTGGCTGCAATTCGAATGGTATTCTTTGCGCTTTGGTTGCTGGTGATTGTACTCATCGCGACCCCATTATGGTTGCTCCGACGCTTCTCTCTATTAGAGGCTTTGGTGCATATCTTCTTTGCCGTTGCCTGCGCTATCATTGGGATTCATATCAAAAAAGAAGGTGAGTTCTCTAGCGAGCGGCCATTGCTGGTCGTGACGAACCATTGCAGCTATCTCGATATTTTCGTGATTGCAGCCTGCTTGCCCGTGGCATTCACCCCCAAGCGCGAGATTGCAAGCTGGCCTGTGATTGGTCAATTATGCCACCTAGCCGATTGCGTGTTTGTGGAGCGCCGCCCCGGCAAAATGCGCGAGGCGCAGGCCGATATGCTCAAACGTATCCATCGTGGCAAGGCGCTGTGTATCTTCCCGGAAGGTACGACCAATATGGGCGATGCGGTGAAGCCATTTAAAAGCGGATTTTTTTCGCTGACGGAGCCCGCAGAAGGCCGAGCAGCTTTGCCATTGCAGCCAGCAACGATTGTCTACACCCATGTGAATGGCGAGCCCATCCAAACCCAAGAGCAGCGCGACCAAGTGGCGTGGCATGGCGATATGACGCTAATGCCGCATCTATGGGGCTTTATGAAAAAGCTTTCCTGTAATGTAGAGGTTTATGCAGGGCCTGTTCTCCGCCATGAAGAAGGGGTAGGGCGCAAAGAGCTTTGCCAGCAGACCGAACAATGGATTGACGGCACGCTGAGCCGTCGTAACCAGCAACTCATCAAAGGAGAGGCCGCATGACACTCGCGCCAGAACTCGAAGAACTCACCGAAGCGCATGACGGTATCTTGATTGATATTGCCTATGCGACATCCAACAACTTCACAGGCGAGCCGGTGTATAAAGCAGG
This sequence comes from uncultured Azospirillaceae bacterium, assembly GCA_964342335.1. Classification (GTDB taxonomy): domain Bacteria; phylum Pseudomonadota; class Alphaproteobacteria; order Rickettsiales; family UBA3002; genus CAYFFN01. Next base: position 13,199 of record CAYFFN010000012.1, on the reverse strand, counting down.
GAAGTGTTTCTTACACAAAGACGCGCATAAATGCCTGCTGGAGGCGGTGCGTTTGGCGGCGCAATTGGAGCTGCGTATAAAGGTATTCGATGCCTACCGCCCCACCGAAGCGCAAGAGAAGTTGTGGGCGCATACGCCTGACGCCAACTTTCTGGCTCCACCCGAGCGCGGTTCGCCTCACTCACGCGGAGTTGCGGTGGATTTGACGCTCATCGATAAAGACGGCAATGAGCTGGATATGGGCACGCCGTTTGACGAGTTTGATATACTCTCGCACCATGGCAATACGGAAGTATCTGTGGAAGCGCAGCGCAACCGTCATTTGCTCATGGGCATTATGACCACCGCAGGGTGGGACTTCTACCGTAACGAATGGTGGCATTACCAGTTGTTCAAAAGCCGCGACTACGCCCTCTTTTCCGATGCAGAAGCCGGCACAGAGATGATGTAGCCTTGCCTTGTGCGCCATCTGTGCTACACCAGCGCAAAGCATAAGAAAGGAAGACAATGCAAGAGTTAGAAAAAACCATCAATGACGCGTGGGAAGCACGCGATTCTATCACCCTCACGACCCAAGGCGAAGTGCGCGATGCGGTTGAGAAAGCCCTGTCACAGCTCGATAGCGGTGAGTTGCGTGTGGCCGAGAAGAAAGACGGTGAATGGGTGGTGAGCCAATGGGCGAAGAAAGCCGTGCTGCTTTCCTTCCGTTTGAACCCGATGGAGATGATTCCGGGCGGCCCTGGTGAGAATACCGCTTGGTTTGATAAGGTGCCTTCTAAATTCGCAGGCTGGACGCAGGCTGACTTTGAAAAGGCAGGCTTCCGCGCCGTGCCGAACACGGTCGTACGCCGCGCATCTTATATCGCGCCAAACGTGGTGTTGATGCCATCCTTCGTGAATCTCGGTGCTTACGTAGATGAAGGCACGATGATTGACACATGGGCAACTGTAGGTTCCTGCGCACAGATTGGTAAGAACTGCCATATCTCTGGCGGTGCAGGTATTGGTGGCGTGTTGGAGCCATTGCAGGCCAACCCTGTTGTTATTGAAGATAACGTATTCATCGGCGCGCGTAGCGAAGTAGCTGAAGGCGTAATCGTAGAGGAAGGCTCCGTACTTTCTATGGGTGTTTATCTTGGCGCTTCTACCAAAATCGTAGACCGCGAGACGGGTGAAGTCTTCCGTGGCCGCGTACCCGCTTACAGCGTGGTGGTTCCGGGCAGCCTGCCAGGTAAAACGCCAGATGCGCCAAGCCTCTATTGCGCAGTGATTGTGAAGCGTGTAGACGCGCAAACCCGTTCTAAAACCAGCGTAAATGAGCTTCTGCGTGGCGCTTAATCTTATAGACTATGCCAGCGAGCTGATGGCCGTACCGAGCGTGACGCCGCATGGTGGCATGGCGTTTGACGTGCTAGAGAGCGAGCTGACCCGTATGGGGTTCAAAGTCCTGCGCCACACCTTTTATGAGGAAGGCTATCAGGATACGGAGAATCTCTATGCCCGTTTGGGTGAGTCTGCGCCGAACTTATGTTTTGCAGGCCATACGGATGTAGTGCCCGCAGGCGATTTCACCCGCTGGGATAGCCCACCGTTCGAGCCAGAAGTGCGCGACGGTAAGCTCTATGGCCGCGGCGCAGAAGATATGAAAGGCGCGATTGCCGCCTTTGTTTGCGCCGTGGAGCAATTCCTTGAATCCCATAACGAGGTAAAAGGCTCTATCAGCTTTCTCATCACGGGAGATGAAGAGGGCGTCGCCGTCAATGGCACCAAGAAAATGCTCGATTACATCGCCGAGCAAGGCGAGAAGATCGATGCCTGTATCGTAGGTGAGCCTACTAACCCCACCTATATGGGTGAGATGGTGAAGATTGGCCGTCGCGGGAGCTTTAATAACCTGCTAACGGTAAAAGGCACGCAAGGACACGTTGCCTATCCGCATTTGGCCGATAACCCTGTGACGAAAATGGCCGCTATTTGCGCCGCACTCAAAGCCAACCCTTTGGATGAAGGCACAGAATTCTTCCCGCCCACCAATCTGGAAGTGACGAGTATTGATGTGGGCAATGAGACGACCAATCTGATTCCCGAAGTGGCGCGTGCGCGCTTCAATATTCGTTTCAACAATCTGCATGACCATGCCTCACTAGAGAAATGGGTGCGCAGCGTGATTGAGGAACATGCAGAGGATTATGAGCTGGAATGCGAATATAGCGGTGATGCCTTCCTTACCGATGCGTGCAAACTCAGTGAAACGCTGGTGGACGCGATTAAAGAATTAACAGGCAAAGAGCCAAAGCTCTCCACCACAGGCGGCACATCCGATGCTCGCTTCATCAAGGATTACAGCCCTGTCGTAGAATTCGGCACCACCGGATTCACCCCGCATAAAGTGAATGAGTGCGTGGAAGTTTCTGTGTTGGAGCAATTGCGCGATGTATATGGTGCAATGCTGCGCCGCTATTTCGCAGGGTAATCGACCTTCATAAAATAGAGCCCATGCGCGGGTGCGGTTACTGGCCCCTTCGTGCGGTCTTTGGCATCTAACGCGGCTTGCACATCAGGCAATGACCATTTTCCCGTGCCCACATGCGCGAGTGCACCTGTAAGATTGCGTACCTGATGGTGTAAGAACGAAAGCGCCTCTGCATAGATGCGAATCTCATCGCCTTCTTTCTCTATGCGCAGCACATCTAGTGTTTTTATCGGCGATTTGCTCTGGCATGCTGCCGCGCGGAAGGTGGAAAAGTCATGATTCCCAACGAGTATGTGCGCGGCCTCCTGCATCGCACTAACATCCATATCATGATAGATATGCCATGCGCGTAGCCCATCCAATGCAAGGCGTGCAGGGCGGTTGACGATGCGGTACATGTAATACCGTTTTTGCGCCGAGAAGCGGGCATGGAACGCTTCATCCACTTCTTCGACGGAGACGAGGCTTATCGGCGCCGCATCCAGATGATGGTGAACCCCCTGCATAATGCTGAAGCATTCCCGCGGTTTGGCAAGGTCCATATGCGCGACTTGGCCACGCGCATGCACGCCCGCATCGGTGCGTCCAGCGCAGGTGAGAGAGACTTCTTCTTGTGAAAAGGCTAGCACGGCTTTTTCTATCGTGCCTTGCACACTGGCGACATCATTCTGCCGCTGCCAGCCCGCATAAGGCGTGCCATCATATTCGATGGTGAGTTTGTAGCGAGGCATTAGCCGAACACATCGCCAAGTTCGATAGCGAAGCCGCGCAGAAACTCATCCACGCTTTGCGCTGCCTTGCCCGCGCGTTGCAGCTGGGTAATTGCCAATGCTTTATCGCCACACGCAACCGTTAGCGGGGCGGCGATAACGCTACCTGATTTGCCTGAGCTATCTACGATTTCAGTTTTGAGAATCTTTACGCGCTCACCATTAAAATGGGTGAAAGCACCGGGGAAAGGGTTCATCCCGCGCACGAGGTTATGAAGCTCCGCTGCGGGCTTGCTCCAATCCATCTCGGCTTCAGCTTTCTCCAGCTTCTTGGCGTAGGTTACGCCTTCTGCTTCCTGCGGGGTAGGCTCCAAGCCTTCCTTTGCCATGCGTGCCATCGTGCGCAGGCACAGCGCAGCGCCGAGCGCCGCCATGCGGTCATGCAGCTCGCAACTGGTCATGGTTGACGTGATTGCCACGGTTTCCTTGCGCAGCACATCGCCCGTATCCAGCCCTTCATCCATCTGCATGATGCAGCAGGCGGTTTGCGTGTCACCTGCGAGAATGGTGCGCTGAATCGGTGCAGCACCACGCCAGCGCGGAAGCTCGGATGGGTGAATATTAATGCATCCCATTGGGTAGGCCTCTAAAATAGCTTTTGGCAGCAACAAGCCATAGGCGGCGACGACTGCAATGTCTGCGCCATGGTCTGCGAATTGCTTTTGCGTGTCTGCTTCTTTCAGGCTTGTGGGGGTGAAGACTGGAATGCCACGCTCTTCTGCTAGCAATTGCACAGGGCTTTTGGTTTCCTTCTGGCCGCGATGCGCTGGGCGTGGCGGCTGGCAATAGACGGCTACCACCTCATGGTCACTATCAATCAGCGCTTTGAGTGTTGGCACGGCAAAGTCCGGCGTGCCCATGAAGGTAACTTTGAGCGGATAGGGCATCTACTTAATCTCCACGGGGGCGTTGTCAGACGCGAACTCTAATTGGCCGAGCTTCTTCGCTTTCTTTAGTTTGCGGAGTATCATATCGCGCTTGAGCTTGGAGATATGATCCACAAAAACCACGCCGTTAATATGGTCAATCTCGTGCTGCACACAGGTGGCGAGTAAGCCATCCGCCTCAAGGGTTTGCTTGTTTCCCTCCAAATCGGTGAAGTGGATCTTCACCGTCTTTGGGCGTTCCACATTAGAATATTGGTCAGGGAAGGAAAGGCAGCCTTCATTATACACGTTCAGCTCTTCAGAGGCTTCGTCAATCTCAGGGTTGATGAGAATCATCGGGTTGCCGGGCTTGCCTTCTTCGCGCTGGTCGGTATCCACCGCGATGATGCGTTTAAGCACGCCGACTTGCACCGCCGCCAAGCCAATGCCGCCACTGGCATACATCGTCTCCAGCAAATCATCCGAGAATGCACGGATTTCATCGGTGATTTCCTCCACAGGGGTGGAAACCGTCTCAAGGCGCGGGTCAGGCGCGATAACAAGTGGAAGTACAGCCATAACTCTTATTTAGTGCAGGTCTTTCAGACGCGCAACCACTTCATCTTTGCCGAGCAGGGTGAGGATTTCCATCAAATCCGGCCCACCGGTTTGTCCTGTGACGGCCGCGCGCAAACCGGGCATGAGCTTGCCGAACTTAACGCCTGCCGCTTCTGCCATAGCGATGAAAGCCGCTTTGATAGCATCGCCGTTCCATTCCGCAAGTGCTTCAAATGCAGGAATCAGCGCGGGCAGATGCTCTTTGAGTGGCTCCACCTTAGCGGTGGCGGCCTCATCCAATGCGAGCGGACGTGTTGCCAAGTAAAGCTGCGCGCCTTCCTCAATATCTTTGATGGTTTGCGCACGTTGCTTCAGGCTATCCATGCCTGCCTTTATCATCGCTGCTTGCTCTGGTGTGGCCGCAATATCCATCAGGCCATAAAGGCGATCATTATCCGCCAATTGCAGGTAATGCGCGTTAATATGGTTCAGCTTGTCAAAATCGAAGCGGGCAGCGGCTTTATTCACGTCTTTACTGTCAAATAGCTCAACCAGCTCCGCATCACTAAAGAACTCTTGGTCACCATGCGACCAGCCGAGTAACGCTAGGTAATTGCGGATGCCTTCAGGCAAGTAGCCTATATCGCGATACGCATCCACACCCAATGCTCCATGACGTTTGGAAAGCTTGGCGCCATCATTGCCGTGAATCAGCGGGATATGAGCCCACTGCGGAATATCCCAGCCCATCGCGGTGTAAATCACACTTTGGCGCGCCGCATTGCTCAAATGGTCATCGCCACGAATCACGTGCGTTATGGCCATGTCATGGTCATCCACGACCACGGCTAGCATATATGTCGGCGTGCCATCCGAGCGGAGGATGATGAAATCGTCCAATTGGTCAGCGGCAAAGCGCACATCGCCTTGCACATCGTCTTTGATAAGCACTTCGCCTTCCATCGGCGCTTTGATGCGGATGGAGTAGCTAGCACCCTCAGGAGCGCTCGCAGGGTCCGCATCGCGCCAGCGGCGGTCATAACCAAAGCCCGCTTCGCGCATCACGGCGAGTTCATCTTGCGTGCAATAGCATTTGTAGGCTTTGCCCTCAGCGAGCAGTTGCTCTGCTATTTCGCGGTGGCGCGCCTCGCGTTGGCTTTGATAAACAATCTCTCCGTCATGCTGCAATTCCAGCCATGCCATGCCGTCCAGAATGGCTTGGGTGGCCGCTTCGGTGGAGCGAGCTTTATCTGTATCTTCCACGCGTAGCAGGAACTGTCCGCCCATCTTTTTGGCGTAGAGATAGTTGAACAATGCGGTGCGCGCGCCTCCAATATGCAAAAAGCCAGTGGGGGAAGGGGCAAAACGGGTAATGACGGTCATGGGTTTCTCTGTTTATAGTGGTTGCCGGAACATGTAGCGAAACCCTTATGCGATTGCAAACTCTTAGACATTATTGGCAGCAAGAAGGCGCGCGTCTGCTTTTGTGGGTGCCTGTTTTGTTTGGCGCGGGCATTGCCAGCTATTTCGCGATGGAGGGCGAGCCTTCCGTGCTGGCCTTCACCTTTTGGCCTGCCGTGGTGGGCTTGGCCTTGTTTAGCTTGCTTAGGAATCGGCGTTATGCACTGCTATGGGTGGCGTTGGCGATTGCCTTCTCTGGCCTTGCTTGGGCCAAGATATACAGCGATTCCCACGGCACACAGATGCTCAAAAAAGCCACACGCATCACCGATGTAGCGGGGCAGGTGACGGCGGTGGAGATTATTCCCGGCGGGCAGCGCATTGTGCTGGAGTCGCTCAATATCCCTGTGTTGGATGACGTGCCCGATTCGGTGCGGCTGAATATCCGAAGCAAAAAACAAGCACCCTTGCATGTGGGAGACTGGGTAGAGCTGCGCGCAGGGCTGATGCCCCCGTCCGGCCCTGTGATGGAGAACGGCTTTGACTTTGCGCGCTTCTTCTATTTTCGGGGTATTGGCGCGGTGGGCTATGGCCTGCCACCGGTAAACGTAACCGAGCACGCGGAGCTTTCAGGCTGGCGCATCGCCGTGAATGAAATGCGTGGGAACATCGCCGCCACCTTGCGTGAAGAAATGGGTCCAGAAAAGGGAGCGGTCGCCGCAGCGCTCATGACAGGGGAGCGCGCGGCTATCCCTGATGATGTGACGGAAGCCATGCGCGTGACCAACCTATCGCACATCCTCGCTATCTCGGGTATGCATATGGCGCTGATAACGGGGCTGGTGTTTATCACGCTGCGGGTAGGGCTGGTGTGGTTTCCGCCAACACAGCATCACCCACATATCAAAAAGATAGCCGCCGCCGCAGGCTTGGCCGCAGGTGCGGCCTATCTGGTGCTTTCGGGCTTTCCCATCTCAGCCGTACGCGCCTTTGTGATGGTAGCGCTGCTTCTTGGGGCGGTGCTGCTGGATAGGGAAGTCTTGCCGATGCGCTCGCTCGCATGGGCTGCGTTGTTGTTGCTGTGCTATAACCCCACCTATCTTTTGGAGCCGGGCTTCCAGCTCTCCTTCGCCGCGACGATGGGGCTCATTGCATGGTATGAGGCCGTGCGCGCCAAACGCGAGGAGCAGGAGGAGACGCCAAGCTTCCGTAAACGCGCGATACTTTATCTCGGCGCGATTCTTATGACCACGCTTATCGCGGAGTTGGTGACCACACCGCTAGTGCTCTACCATTTCAATAACGCCTCTTTTTACGGCATGCTCGCCAACCTCATCGTGATGCCGATTGTGGCGTTCATCATCATGCCCTGCATCGTGCTTGCGGCTTTGCTCTGGGCGACGCCTTTGCTGCCGTATATTTTAGACGTCATGGGTTACGGCATTGAGGCGATGATTGTCGTTGCGCAAACCGTTAGCGAATTGCCTCATGCCCAGCAGTTCCTGCCATCGCCGCCTGCATGGTCGGTCGCGCTTGGTGTGCTGGGTTTGTGTTGGATATGTATTATGCGCGGGCAATGGCGCTATTATGGACTCGCACCCGTGGCCATCACCTTGCTCACGATTCCTTTCTTCCGCGCGCCAGACTTCTTCATCGCGCCGGATAGGGGGCAAATTGCGCTGCGTATCGACGGCGAACTTCAGATGGTTAAAGGCACGGGCAAAAGCTTCGCTAGCCAGCAATGGGCAAACGGGGTGGGAGAAATTTCCTTCACCAAATATGCAGGCGAGAAAGAATGTGACGATGTTGGCTGCGTGTATGAGGCAGCGGGCAAGCGCATCGGCGTTTATCAAGATTATAAAATAGTGCCGAAGGATTATTGCCCAGACGTCGATATTGCCATTGCGACCTTTTATTGGAATGCAGCGTGCGATCCTGATTGGTTGATAGACCGCAATGACTCAGACGACCATGGAGGGCTATGGGGATGGTATGACGGCACGCTCTCAGGAACCGACGATGAGGATGGCTCACGCCCGTGGTCTAATTTTTCTCGATAAAACAGGTATTATACAAATCGCGCAGCGTATCTGCTGTACGAGACTTGAACTCGCGGCGATACAAGACCAACACCACCAGCGCCGAAACGCCCATAAACAAAATGGGATGCACAAACCAGGCGATAGCGGCGAGACCAAAATAATAGGCGCGCAGCCCCATATTGAAATGGCGGCCCGCATTGGCGATGAGCTCACCCGCATGGTTAGTATAAGCTTCAAGAAGCTCTTTCTTTGTAGAAGCGGGCGGGGCAGCGCCTACCAAAATACACGCATAGTTATATTGGCGTAGCGACCATGTGTATTTAAAGAAGGCATTGATGAAAATAACCGCGAGCAGCAGAATCTTTGCCTCCCAAATCTCTGCGCTGGTTTCATTCGCAAAGGGAATATGGCTAAGGATTTCCATCGCCTGATTTTTATAGCCCAGAATCGTCACCAAACCGAGCAATAGGAAGATACTGGTGGAAGCAAAGAAAGAGATACTGCGTAGCAAGTTCCCCATCAGGATGGCATCCATATTACGGATGTCTCGCGAGAGCATTTCTTTCATCCAATGCTGACGCACATGGTGCATGACATCATGCAAATTCACTAGCTTGCCACGACTCATGCGCGTGAAATGTGTATAGCCGAGCCAGCAACACCAAAACCAAATTAAGGCAATAACATCTATCCATAAAATGGGTATGTTTTCTGCAACGGTATGTGAGAGTATATATTCCATCACTTCCTGCCTAGCAGAGAATGGGTGGCGCTGGCAATATCCTCTTGTCGCATAAGCGATTCGCCAACCAAAAAGGCGCCAAAGCCATGGGCTTGCATTTCTTCCACTTCGTCGTGGTTAAAGATGCCGCTCTCGCAAATGAGGAGCTTGTCTTTTGGGGCAAGTTTCGCGAGGCGTTTGCCGTTTTCCAGTGAGACTTCCAGTGTCTTTAGATTGCGGTTATTCACGCCAAGTAAGGGGCTTTGTAGGTGCGTTACCGCACGTTCCAGTTCTTCCTCGTCATGCACTTCGACCAGAACATCCATACCCAAAGCCAGTGCGGCGGCTTCTAATTCAGACGCTTGCGCATCGCTAAGGGCGGCCATGATGATGAGGATGCAATCGGCGCCAATCGCGCGCGCTTCTGTCACTTGATAGCTGTCGACCATAAAGTCTTTGCGCAGCACTGGCAGGCTGCATGCTGCACGGGCTTCTCTCAAATACGCATCTTCACCTTGAAAATAGGGAGAATCAGTGAGTACGGAAAGACAGGTCGCACCGCCCTCGGCATAGTCCATGGCGTGGCTGGCAGGTGCGAAGTCTGCACGAATCAGCCCTTTGCTGGGAGATGCTTTCTTGATTTCAGCGATAAGCCCCAGTGGCGCAGCATCCATAAGCGCTTTGGCGAAGCCGCGCGTGGGAGATTGCTCGGCAATCAGTTCCTGTAAGCGCGCTTCGGGGTATTGCGCCTTGCAAATGGCGACATGCTGGCGCTTTTGATCGCAAATTTCTGTTAGCTTGTTGCTCATGCTTTTTGGGTGAACTCAATAAGTGAATCGAGCGTTTTGAGCGCGCTTCCATCATCCAACGCGGCTTGCGCCATTTGCACGCCGAGTAGCAGCGATTCGGTTTTGCCCGCAACGGTGAGCGCCGCGCCTGTGTTGAGTGCTACGGCATCGCGGTACGCACCTTTGTCACCCGATAATACGGCGCGCATTGCTTCCGCATTCGTTTGCGCTTCACCACCCGCGAGGGATTCCAAATCATGGATGCCGAGGCCAAGTGTGTCAGGCGTAATCGTTTTGGAAGAAATGGAGCCATCTTTCAAAATCGTGATGTAGCTCTCACCCGTCACGGTCAGTTCGTCCAACCCGTCCGAGCCGTGCACAACCCATGCGGTCTCCGTACCCAAGCGGTGCAGTGCTTCGGCCATCGGCAGCAGCCAATTTTTATCAAAGATACCCATAAGCTGGCGTTTGGCGCTCGCGGGGTTGAGCAGCGGGCCGAGCAGATTAAAAATCGTGCGCACGCCGAGGGTGCGGCGAATCTCTGCCACTTGCTTCATCGCGGGGTGAAAGAGTGGGGCCATCATAAAGCACAGGCCGGTTTTTTCGATGCATTCGCTCAGCTTTTCAGCAGGCAAGTCGAGGTGAACCCCGAGGGATTCTAATACATCCGCTGAGCCAGACTTGGACGAGACGGAGCGGTTACCATGCTTGGCGACGGGCACGCCGCACGCAGCAGTAACAATCGCGACGGTGGTAGAGATGTTATACGTCCCCTTCGCATCACCGCCCGTACCGCACGTGTCAATCGCACCCGCAGGGGCATTAACCAATACCATCTTTTTACGCATGGCACGTACTGCGCCAATCAGCTCATCGGTTGTTTCGCCTTTGGTGCGGAGAGCCGCAAGCATGGCGCTGATTTCCAGCGGCTGTACGTCGCCAGCCAGAATTTCAGCGAAGAGTTTTTCGGCATCTTCAGCGTTCAACGCTTCGCGGTTGCACAGGCGATTTAACGTTTGGGTAAAGCTCATAGCATCTCCAAAAAGTTCTTTAGCATGGCATGGCCGTGTTCGCTGGCAATGCTCTCAGGGTGGAATTGCACGCCATGGATAGGCAGCTTCTTATGCGCCAAGCCCATGATGATACCATCTTCGGTCTCACCTGTGATTTCCAGGCAATCAGGAAGGCTCTCACGCTCTACAATCAGTGAGTGATAACGCGTGGCAATGAACGGCGAGGGCAGGCCCTTAAACACCGAGCCGCCTTGGTGAATCACAGGGCTGGTCTTGCCGTGCATCACTTTCGGCGCACGGATTACCTTGCCGCCATAGGCTTGCCCGATAGATTGATGGCCAAGGCAAACACCAAAGACCGGAATCTTTCCTTCGTTCTTTTCTAGCAGCTCTAGGCAGATGCCAGCATCATCCGGCGATGCAGGGCCGGGGGAGATGACGATGCCTTCTGGCTTGCGCGCAAGTACATCGCTGGCGGTCGTCACATCGTTGCGCACCACGTCCACCTCTGCGCCCAGCTCTTGCAGGTAATGCAGCAGGTTATAGGTAAAGCTATCGTAATTATCGATGAGTGTAAGCATGTCTTATCCGAATCTCTTTGCCATGCGCGCGGCTTCCATCACCGCTTTGGCTTTGTTGAGGCTTTCTTGGCGCTCGGCTTCAGGGTCCGAATCTGCGACCACGCCGCCGCCAGCCTGCACATAAATTTTCCCGTCCTTCACCAATGCGGTGCGCAGGGCAATACAGGTATCCATTGAGCCATTGCCAGAGAAATAGCCAACGCAACCCGCATAGAAGCTACGCTTGGTGGGTTCCAATTCCTCGATGATTTCCATCGCGCGGATTTTCGGCGCGCCGCTTACTGTGCCTGCGGGGAAACCCGCTACTAGTGCATCAATCGCGTCTTTGCCTTCAGCCAGCGTGCCCTCTACATTGGAGACGATATGCATCACATGCGAATAGCGCTCGACAATCATCTGATCCGTCACGGTCACGCTGTTGGGGGCTGCGATGCGTCCCACATCGTTGCGGCCTAAATCCAACAGCATCAAATGCTCGGCACATTCCTTCTCATCGGAGAGCAGGTCTTCTGCCAGCGCGGCATCTTCCGCAGGGGTTTTACCTCTCCAGCGTGTGCCGGCGATGGGGCGAATCGTCACGGTTTCATCCCGCAGACGCACCAAAATCTCTGGGCTAGAGCCGACCAATGTATATCCGCCAAACTCCAAATAGAACAGGAAGGGCGACGGGTTGAGGTAACGCAGTGAACGGTAAAGCGAGAAGGGTGAGGCATCAAAATCCGCGCTCAGGCGCTGCCCCAACACCACCTGAAAAATATCGCCTGAGGCTATATACTCTTTCGCCTTCGCAATCATGCCGTGATAGGTTTCTTGGTCTGTATTGCTGGTGAAGTCCAGCGGCTCAATCTGCTCATCGCGGTAATAGTGGCGCTGGTCAATCGGGCCTTGCAATATGTTACCAATGCGCTCAATACGCTGGCGAGCCGCACCGTAAAGCGCTTTCGCGTCACCTTTGGCAAGCGCCTCTTTCCATATCGGTGCAATCACATAGACCACGCCATCGACCGCATCAAAAATAAGCAGCAGCGTAGGGCGCATGAAGCACGCATCGGGGATGTTAATCTCATCCGGATTTTCATCCGGCAGACGTTCCATCAGCTTGACCATGTCATAGCCCATATGGCCAATGAGTCCGGCAGCCATGGGCGGCAAACCTTCTGGCATTTCCAGTTGAACGCTTTCCACCCATTTGCGCAATGAGGTGAGGCTATCCTCCCAGCTTGGCTCGAAGGAATCTTCTGTAAACGGGGCGGTATGGCTCACTTCCGAGCGATTGCCAAAGCAGCGCCATAGCATGTCTGGCTCTAAGCCGATGATAGAATAGCGTCCGCGCGATTCACCGCCTTCCACCGATTCCAGTAGAAACTTAGGGCCATCATAGCGGTCAGCAAGCTTGAGCATGGCGGAGACAGGCGTCTCCAAATCCAGCACCAGCTTGGTGTAGAGCAGTTGTGACTCGCCGCTCTTAGCTGTGGCGGCGAAATCCTCTAGGTTAGGAATCATGTTTGTCATGGCGTTAACACGGCATTCAGCACATCTTCATTCACCGAGATGTCATAACGCTCACGCAGCTTTTTCAGCCACAGCGCATAGATTTCGTTGGGAATATCCGCAGCAATCTCGAGCTGAATTTCTTGTAACTTCTTCTGTGCGGCTGGGCCATCAAGCGCAGGGGCAGGGGTGATGCTCTTTAGCTGGGCAATCACATATTCACCGCTTGGCAGCGCATACGCACGCGTAAACCCACCTGCAGGCAATTCAAACACCGCGCGGGTAAAGCCTTCAGTGAGGATTTTATCCTTCAACAGCGAGTTGTTCGCTACGGTGCTATCGTTGCGCAGCAGGTCGCCTGAGAAAGTTTTGGTGAGCGCCACATTGCTCACATCTTCCGGATTTTGATTCGGCTCTTCAGCTAGTTTTGCAGCGATAGCATTGGCTTCTTCGCGTGCCAAACGTGCCTGCTCGCGACGCGTCCATTCTTTCTCA
>CAYFFN010000011.1:0-21121 GCA_964342335.1 uncultured Azospirillaceae bacterium | reverse complement strand
ACCGTAAAGATAGTGAAATATGCGAGTGATATCACCGCGCAAAAAATACGCAATTTAGACTTCCAAGAGCAAATCGATGCCATTGGCCGTTCTCAAGCTGTCATCGAATTTGATATGAGCGGAACCATTTTGAATGCAAATGAGAACTTCCTCCAAACGATGGGCTACACGAAAGAGGAAGTAATCGGAAAACACCATTCTATGTTCGCTGATTCAGAATATGCGAACAGCCAAGAATACACCGACTTTTGGCAAAAGTTACGTCGGGGTGAATATGAGGCGGGCGAATTTAAGCGTTCAGGAAAAGGCGGAAGGCCCGTTTGGATTCAGGCCAGCTACAACCCCATTTTTGACCCAGATCATAAGCCGATCAAAGTGGTGAAATATGCCTCCGACATTACGAAAATAATGGATGCGCGACAGGAAGCCGGCTCACTCACCAACAACACCATGACCAATGTTCAAACCATTGCTGCAGCATCAGAGGAGATGCTCGCATCTATTCAAGAAATCTCCCGCAGTATGACGCAATCAACCGAAGCCGTGCGCGGTATTGTGGGAAAAACAAAAGAAGCGAATGATCTTGCCACGCGTCTGACCGGATCTTCCGCCTCTATGGAGTCTGTCGTAAGCCTCATTCGCGACATCGCTGAGCAAGTGAATCTCTTGGCGCTCAATGCCACGATTGAAGCCGCACGTGCAGGTGAAGCAGGTAAAGGCTTTGCCGTAGTCGCCGGCGAAGTGAAGAATCTTGCTGCACAAACAAGCAGCGCGACAGATCAAATCGCACAAGAAATTATTGCCATGCAACAAGTGGTGGCCGAAGTAAGTAAAAGCACAAGCGAGATTAACGGATCTACAGAAGAAGTAAGCGATAGCGTAAATAGTGTGGCTTCTGCTGTGGAAGAACAAACTGCCGTCACCAACGAGATATCAGCAGGTATGCAGAAAATATCGATAGGCGTTGAAGAGCTCAATGCGTGTGTAGAACGAATAGCAGGCCACGCCTAGTCTTCGTCACTCTCCTCTTTAACTGCCTACATGCAACCTTTGCGGAACGCTTCCCAGTCCGCATCGGAAATGAGCTTCTTTCTGGAGGAGGTAAGCCTATGGGTGTTCGCCCATGCTATCATGCTATCTAAACGTGCTTGAGTCTGAGGGTGCGTATTAAGCCAGCTCCAATCTATTCCGCCTTCTGCAGTCTCATTACTTTCGTCTTGCGCCTTCGGCTTAGCACTCTCGTCTGTCTCTTCATCCTCATGCACATGCATCATACGCTCAAAAAATCCCGCCATAGCGCGCGTGTCAAAGCCATGCTCTAAAGCAGCCGCCATAGCATATTCATCCGCCGCCTGTTCCTGCTCACGGTTGTATTGCAACTCATACAAGGCCGATGCAGCATAGGCGAGTGATGCACCCCCAGTCATCGTATCGATAATCAGGCCATTGCCAATGATACGTATCAGCCGTTCCATACTGTCATTATGTGCAATATGCGCCACTTCATGTGCCATAATCCCGATGATCTCGTCGCGGCTTTCGGCTTCTTGCAAAAGCTTATGTGTGAATAGAATGCGCCCTCCTGGTAGTGCGAAGGCATTCTGCTTTCTCCAATGCATCACGCCTACGCGGATATTGGGATGGTCTGGATAGAACGATGCGGCAAGCTCTGTGATAGCCTCTGGCGCCGCACAGCTTTTGTAACTCTTGCTCATCTGCACATAGACCTTGTCCCCCAGCGCTTGCTTAACACTGTATGGCACAACGTCTTTAAGGTTACGCGCAGCGGCGGGAATCAACACGGTTATCATGAGCACTAACAGCGCCACGAGCAATGAGCCATAAACCAAATAGCGCTTTTGAATACGTGTGGTTTGCTTGCGCGGCAGTGCCGAACGTAAGGCCGCAAAATCGGCTTTAGAGAAAATATGTAACTCCGCGTTCGGATTGCCTTTATGGCAGAGAATCGCATGCAAATTATCTTGTGGGTGCTGCACAATTTGTATGGCGCTTACAGGCCAGACAAAATCGCCGCCCTCCTCTGCTGCCAACGGGATGCGCAATTCTCGTCCGTCAAACCGCGCAGTAACCTCATGCGGTGTAGCAGTTATGCCGTCATAAAATCGTGCACGGAATTGCATGGGCAGAGCCTAGAACACACCCATGTCAAAGTCTATCCCGCCATCAAAGTCATCGAGGATATCGCCCGTCGCTTTACCCAGCTCTCCGCCTTGTAGCAAGGATGCTTCATCAATCTCGCCTGTGATAACGATATGCTTTGTCATATATTTCACATAGCGCTGAATCGCCCACGGAACACCGATAAAGGTCATCATCAGCAGAAAATTCCCTATTACCAAGCCGCCCCAGCGGTTACCTGTGTGGGTCGCATCAAACACGATACGTCCCGCCGTCATTTGACGCATGAACTGATTCATCAACGCCGCCTTATACCAAAGACGGGAAAGACCTAGCGTTGGAATCGCCAGCGCCCATGTAATGAAGTGCACCTTGTTCAGCACTTTATAGTTATTTGCAAACCCGCACTCCACATTCCCAAAGCGCAAGTCTTGCACCATGATGCTGCGCAGCTTCATATCGTTGCGGTGCTTGATAAGGCCCAGCGTAATGATATTAAGCAAGAAGAGCAAAAAGGCCTTATTCGCATAGCGCAACGGCTTGCCCACAAGATTACCATGCACCCCGTGCCATTTGCTGCGCGTCAAACGGTAGCGACGGCCTGTGTAATTACCAAAAAAGATAACATAAACGAGCGCAAAACTGGATAGCGTAGAGGTTACCCAACTCACCAAATGGTAAGCCGTAAACTCGCCTGTCTCTTGCGCTTGCTGTAACTTCTCTACGCCGACCATAAACATAGCAACCAGATCCGTCGCCCCCAGCATTAGCGAGAAGGCAAAATAGATCGCGAATACAAAGACCATGGCACCGAACAACTCACCACCCGTGCCCGTATAGCGTAGCGGATCGCCCTTTATCATAATCTTGCCATACACATAACGGCGCATGCGCGTGCGCGCCCATGGACGATAGATGAAAAACGTAAGGATGGTTAAAAAGAAGTTGATAACGCTAATGCCATACACACGCAGTAGCTTGCCTTCATAGCGAAGCAGATTGCCTTGCTGCATTGGAGTATTGGGTGCAGGCGGTTGCCCCCCTTGGTTCGCTGTCACAGATTCCATCGTCTATCCCATCTTTTTACTGTTCCGCATCAAACATAACCTAGCGACAGCTGAAAGAGCAGGATTTTCAATCAGAAGGCCGTGTTTAGTTGTATTTTTTAGCGGAATGTCGCCGATTGCGCGCAATAAGAATCATTCCAACAATAGACAGGGATAAAATTATTATATATTAATAGGGTAAGCTAGAACTTGTCACAGAACTGTCACACACAGCCCGCCTACCAGATGGTAGCATAACGTATTATGGAAAAGTCTAAGGACATGAAAGGCCGATGACCACAAACAAAGACCATAGCAAAGACGATACGGTACCCAAGGGCCATTGGGTCAATACTGTCTTTAAGCCTGTCTCCTACGTAGCCTCGTTAGTGGCTGGCGTTGGAACCACGCGCTTTTTGGTCAATGAAGAAGCCTTTGAGGACATGAAGAAACATGGTGCCTTTGAGGATATACTCTCCACCTATAAAAAGAACCTCGACCAAGCAAGTGATGAGGCCATCATACGGGCTAAGGAGAAAAAGGGTTTCACCAAAGTATTTCAGCGCGCCCTAACGACAGAGCGCCGCAATGCCCATGGGCTCGTAGAAGAACGTATGAAAACGCTAGAGCTAAACAGCTTTGTTGACCAATGGATGGCCCTTCAGGGCAAAGAGCGCTTCACCTCAGCGGTATGGGGCCTCACTATCAGCGGTGTACTTCTCGGCGCAACGATGGACATCAGCCACGAGCTAGAGAAACATTACAAAGATAAAGAAGAGCAAGGACGCTAGGTTACTCTCCGCGTAAGCCTTCTGACATTACAGGCTTGGCGCCTGCCGTCAAACTACTCAACAACGAAATCGTTCCCGGCAACACCTTCGCGAAATAGAAGCGTGCCGTCGCGAGTTTGCTATCATAGAAAGCAGGGTCTTCATCGCGCTTCTCTAGTGCAATGGCGGCCTGCTTCGCCCAGAGCCACCCAATCACGACCAACGCGCACATGCGTTGGTATTCCACGGCTGCCGCACCCGCATTGTTCGGATCCGCCATGCCTTTCTGCGCAATCCAGAGCGTGGCTTTTTGCAAATACTCCACATGGGTTTGCAGTGGCTTGGTGAATTCCTGCATCGCGGCATTCTCTGCATGCTCACGGATAAACGCATCGCACGGATGGAAGAACTGACGCAGATACTGGCCCATGCCTTTCGGCAATTTGCGGCCGACCAAATCCATCGCTTGCACGCCGTTCGTGCCTTCGTAAATCATCGAGATGCGAATATCGCGCATGAATTGGGCAATGCCATATTCCTCGATAAAGCCGTTACCACCGTATACTTGCATCGCGGTGCTAGCCACTTCAAAGCCCATATCGGTCTGATAGGATTTCAAAATCGGCGTGATGAATTGCACAAAATCATCTGCCTCCTGACGCTTCGCTTCGTCTGGGTGGCGGTGCGATAAATCCAACTGCAACGCGGTGTACATGGTTAGTGAGCGCATGCCTTCCGTCACCGATTTCATCGTCCAGAGCATGCGACGCACGTCGGGATGCACGGTAATCATATCCGCTGGCTTATCGGGGTTCTTCGCGCCCGTCAGTGCGCGGCCTTGTGGGCGCTCCTCGGCATAATCCAGCGCGTTCTGCCACGCCACTTGCGCAATGCCCAAGCCTTGCACACCCACATAGAGGCGCGCCGCGTTCATCATCGTAAACATGGCCTTCAGCCCCTCATGCGGCTTGCCCACCAGCCAGCCTTTGGCGTTGTCGTAATTCATCACACAGGTCGGGGAGGCATGGATACCCATTTTATGCTCGATGCCGCCGCAATGGAATCCGTTGCGCTCGCCGAGCGAGCCATCGTCATTCACCATAAATTTCGGCGCAATGAATAAGCTAATGCCCTTACTGCCCTCCGGTGCATCGGGCAGGCGCGCGAGAATCAAATGGATGATATTTTCTGTCTGGTCTTGTTCACCCGCAGAAATCCAAATCTTATTGCCTTCAATCGTATAGCTGCCATCGTCGTTCGGCGTTGCTTTAGTGCGCACGAGGCCGAGGTCTGTCCCCGCCTGTGGCTCGGTCAAACACATCACGCCCGACCACTCGCCGCTGATCATCTTCGGCAAGTATTTTTGCTTCATCGCATCGTCGCCGTAAGCCACCAACAGCGAAATCGCGCCATGGGTCAAGCCCGGCGTCAGGCCGAAAGACAGGTTCGCCGAGCAAACCATTTCTAGCATCGGCATGTTGAGAAACTCGGGCATATCCTGCCCGCCATATTCGCTCGGCCAGGTAAGCGTTGGCCAGCCACCTTCGACATATTGCTGGTAGGCCTCTTTAAAGCCCTCCGGCGTGGTCACGGTTTTAGCTTCCGGGTCATATTTCAGCCCTTGCGTATCACCCACCACATTGAGCGGCTGCAACACATCCTGACAAAACTTCGCTGCCTCATCGAGCAGCGGGCCAACCAAATCCTGCGCCTCGGCAAAACCCGGCACATCGGCATATTTCTCCAACTCGAGAAACTCGTTAATCAGAAAGCTAAAATCTTTGGTAGGTGCGGTATATGTGGGCATCAGATTCTCCTCTTAGTTCCGCAAAGGCTTATTGGTTTCTAGCATATGTTGGATACGGTCGATGGTGCCCTTGGTATGCACCAGCTCCATGAAATAATCATGCTCCAAATCCAACAGATGCTGCTCGCTGACTTCCTCGGTCACGTCGGTATCCCCGCCCGTGAGCACGCTCGCCAGCTTGGTGCAAATCACTTCGTCATGCGCGGTGGCTTTGCCATTTTTCACGAAGCCTTCCAGCGCCATGAGCAACGCATCACGCCCTGTCGCACCGGGCAGGTTCATCACCACTGGTTCTGGCGCCACATAGTCCTTCGCCAACTCCAAGCAGCGCGCCTTCGCATCGGCGAGCACGCGGCGACGGTTCATGGTGATGCCACCCTTCGCGATGATTTGCATTTCCTGCGCCTCATGCGCCGAGCCGCCCACTTTCGCGGTAGAGATATACTCAAACGCTTTGGCAATTGCCGGCATTGGGCCTTGCGGCATCAGCGCACTTGGCTTCTTGCCTGCCATCACTTCGCCCTTCACCACCTCGGCGAGTTGCTGGTGGCGCAGCACCATTTCTTTACAACCGCCCCAGCCCGGAACCACACCCACACCCAGTTCTACAAGGCCGGGGTAAGATTCGATATGCGCCTGCACCGCATCGCAATGCAACAACAGCTCACAGCCGCCACCCAGCGCCATGCCTGAGAGCGACGCCACCACAGGGAAGTCGGCATATTTCATGCGCATGAAGGTCTGCTGACCGGATTTAATCATATCCGAAATCACCCAATAGCTCGCCGTGTTCGCTGCGAACAGGAAGAAGCCCAGATTCGCACCGAGCGAGAATTTATCCTCATCCGCCGCGACCACGAGGCCCTTGAGGTCATCGCGCGCTTCAATCAAATCGAACGTCTTGTTAAGCAGCTTGAACACTTCCGGATCAAACGTGTTCATCTTGGTCGTCAGTTCAAACCCGACAATACCATCGCCCAAATCCCACGCCTTGGCGGAACCGTTTTTCAGCAGTGGCTCGCTCACCAGCTGCACATCTTCGAGCATCAGTGAACCTTCCGGTATCGCAAGCGCATGGTAGCTGCCATCCAGCCCCATCACTTCGCGCGTGCCGCCTTCAATGCGGTAGAGCGGCTGGCCATTCGCCTTAGCGATAATCTCCGGCACCTCAAGCCCTGCATCCGCGCACGCCTTCGCAAAGACTTGCGTGCCTGTCGCACCGTCCCATGCGAGCTTATCAATCAGCTCGAACGGGCCGTATTTCCAAGCATAGCCTGCGCGCATTGCGGAATCGATACTCTCGATATCGTCCGAAATTTCCGGCACGAGCGACGCCGCATAATGCAACACTTTCAGCATTACGGATTTGGCATATTTCCCGCCAATATCATCGGTGCCAAACACCGCGGCGAGTCCTGCACGTCCAGCCGCAACGCTCTTCAAGCGCGGCTTAGTCGCGGGGGCATATTCACCCGTTTGCAAGTTCTTTGCGAGCTTCTGGCGCTTCCCATCCAGCATGTAGAAGCCGCCCTTGCCTTTACGGCCTGTATAGCCATCGGCAATCATCTGCTTCACCACATCCGGCTCGTTGTAAATTTTGCGGAACACATCGGACTCGGGCAGCGAATCTAACATCGCCTTAGCAATCAGCGGCATCAAATCGATACCAATCAAATCGAACAGGCCAAACACTGCTGTCTTCGGAATACCCATCGGACGGCCCATCACCGCATCCGCTTCTTCGACCGTGATACCCATCTCAATCGCATCCAGCAGACCGACCATCAGCCAATAGACACCAATACGGTTGGCGAGGAAGCCCGGCGTATCTTTACATTCCACCACCGTTTTACCGAGCGCAACATCCGCGAATTGCTTCATCGCGTCATACGTCGCATCGCTCATCTTCGGCGACTTCACCACTTCCATCAGCGGCATAAAGCGCGGCGGATTAAAGAAGTGGGTAATCATGAAATGCGCGGCGAAGTCATCGGACTGGCCTTCAATCAGCATATGCAGCGGCAGCGTTGACGTGTTTGACGACACCACCGCGCCCTTCTTGCGCACGCTATCAATTTTCTTATAGACGTCGTGCTTCACTTCGATTTTCTCAAGCACCACCTCGACAATCCAGTCGCACTCACCGAGCCAATCGAGATTATCCTCAATATTGCCGCACGCCACACGCTTGGCATTCTTCTTATGCGTAAAGCCCGGCATCTTGCCACCGCTCTGCTTTTCGATAGCCTTCTCAGCAAGCACGTTACGGTTCTCCGCACCGTCTGGCACGATATCCAGCAACACCACGTCAAACCCCGCATTCGCACAATGCGCAGCAATACCACTGCCCATCACGCCCGAGCCGATTACACCAATTTTTTGGATAGTCATTATAAACCCCTCTTAATAAACAGCATGGTAGTTACATCTGTTATTCTTACAAACCGCGTTCTCACTTTGAGGTTTAAGAATATCAGGGTTATCGTTCTCACATTTTTTATTTGGAGAGAACTTTTTCATCATCTCCTGCATACAGTTCCAGCCCTCTTCAAACTGATCTTTATATTGTACATTAAGAGCCGGTCCACTCTTGCAAGGCCCTTTATGTAGGTAACAATCTGCATCTGTAGTGCATTGTTTCCACTCTGACGGAGGAAACGCACCTTGTGGCATTTTGCAACTTGCGTGAGCCACACCCACAGATGCAAAAAGAAGGCCTATTGCGAGAAAGGTTGTTTTCATTACACCGCCTCCAGAATCGTCGCGATGCCCATGCCGCCGCCGATACACGCCGTGGCGAGCGCATATTTGCCGCCGTCACGCTTGAGCAGCTTGGCCGCCTTGCCCGTGATGCGCGCACCGGATGCGCCAAGTGGGTGGCCGAGCGCTATCGCGCCGCCCTCTGTGTTCACTTTCGCCATATCGCATTTCAGTTCGCTACAGCAAGGCAGTGACTGCGCCGCGAAGGCTTCGTTGATTTCAATCACATCCATGTCATCCATTTTTAGCCCCGCAATCTCAAGCGCTTTGTTGGAGGCATGAATCGGACCAAGGCCCATCACGCTCGGTTCTAGCCCCACAACCGCGCAGGCTTTGATGCGCGCGAGAATCGGCAGGCCGTTCTTTTTCGCATAGTCTTCGGATGCCACCAGCACCGCTGCCGCACCATCGGTCAGCGGAGAAGACGTGCCCGCCGTCACCGTGCCATAGACATCAAAGGCAGGGTTGAGTCCGGCCAAGTCCTCTTTGGTTGAACCCGCGCGGATGCAACCATCCTCTTTCACATCACCAATCGGGATAATCTCATCGCTCATATCCGCCTTCGCCGCTTTGGCGTGACTGTTCAGCGCGAAGTCTTCTTGCGCATCGCGCGCTATGTCATATTGCTTGGCCACATTCTCTGCCGTCAGCCCCATACTGATATACGCCTCTGGCATAGAGCCAAAGAGCGCGGGGTTTGGCAGCGGGTTATAGCCGCCCATCGGGATGCGCGTCATCGACTCGACACCGACGCACATAAACAGCTCACCCTTGCCAATCGCGATATTACCTGCCGCGATATGGATCGCCTCCATAGACGAACCGCACCAGCGATTCACCGTCTGGCCCGCCACCTCATTCGGCAAGCCCGCAATAAATCCAACCATGCGGCCAAGATTCAAGCCCTGCTCTCCCTCGGGGAAGGCGTTACCGCAAATCACATCCGTAATATCCTCGGCCTTCGCGCCGGTCTTTTCCAGCAAGCCTTTCACCACGGCAGCCCCCAAATCATCGGGGCGCATCTTGGCGAGCCCGCCCTTTTTCGCAGGCGTGAAAGGGCTGCGTGCATATCCACAAATTACGGCTGAAGTCATCTTATTCTCCCTGTTTCTACAGCGGAGACTTTAGCATATCGCGCAAGCGATTGCTTGGGTTTTTTGTGCAAAAAAGGGCTTTACTTTCGCACAAAATCCAAGGCGTTGCAGCTTTGCACGCAGAGTGCGCTGCAGCATATTTAGTGAAAGCAATTGCCTAGGCGTGCTCGCCCTTTTCTTTGGCTTCGGCGACGAGTTCTTTTTTCAAAATTTTGCCAATCATGCTCTTGGGCAACTCTTTACGGAACTCGATATCGTGGGGCACGGCGTAGCGGCTCATGCGCTCGCGCAGGAACTCTTTTAGCTCCAGTGCCTCAAGCGTCTGCTTATCTTTGAGCACGACATATGCCTTAATCATCTGCCCACGTGAAGGATGGTCTAGCCCGACCACGGCGCATTCTGCCACAGCCTCGTGTTGGTAAATCACTTCCTCCACATTGCGCGGATAGACGTTGTAGCCGCCAACGATAATCATCTCTTTTAAGCGGTCAACAATTTGGAAATAGCCGTCTTCGTCCATGATGCCAATATCGCCCGTATGCAGGCGGCCATTGCGCAGCACATTCATGGTTTCTTCGGGCTTGTTTAGATAGCCGCGCATCACCTGTGGGCCACGGATACAAATCTCACCCGTCTCGCCTTGCGGCAGCACGGTCTCACCATCCTCTAGGCTCACCACTTCGCATATTGTGCCAGGCAGTGGCGGGCCAATCTTACCGACCTTTTCATCACCGATGAGTGGGTTACAGTTGGTCACGGGCGAGGCTTCTGTCAGGCCGTAGCCCTCCACCAATTTACATTTGGTCAGCGCCTCAAACTTCTGCTTTACCTCAACCGGCAGTGGCCCACCGCCAGAGATACACATCTTAATCGAGGTCAGGTCGTATTTATCGAGATGCTTGTAATTATTGATGGTCGCATAAATCGTCGACACGCCGGGGAAGAGCGTCGGCTTCTTCTCTTGAATATCGGCGAGCACGCGCTTGAGCTCAAAACGCGGATGCGGGATGATGGTCATGCCACCCGCGATACCCAAATTCAGCGCCACGGTCATGGAGAATACATGGAAGAATGGAATCACCGCGAGCATTTTCTCCTGCCCATGAATCAACCCGCCGGACTCCATCCAGATGCGGCACTGCACGGTGTTCACATACAAATTCTCATGCGTCAGCACCGCGCCTTTGGGCACGCCCGTTGTGCCGCCCGTATATTGAATCACCGCCATATGTTCGGACGGAATAATATCCGGCAACTCGTCTTCTTTAATAGGGTCGTAGGCGAGCAGCTCATTGAGCGTTACATGTTGCTCATTACGCGGCGGGAGCACAATATCCCCTGCTTTGGCGACCGTATAAAGCGCGGCTTTGGAGAGCGGCAACGCCTCTTGGAAGAAGCCAACCACGACCTTGCGTAGCTTGCACTCACCAATATGCTCTTTCAACTTAGGGTAGAGTATGCGCATGTTGAGCGTGAACATAATTTCCACGCCTGCATCCTCAATCTGATGGCGCACTTCGTTATGCGAATAGAGCGGATTGAAGTTTACGACCGTGCCGCCCGCCTTGAGAATCGCATAATAGGCGATAATGAATTGCGGGCAGTTCGGCATGAAAATGCCCACCCGCGTCTCATGCGTCACGCCCAAATCACGCAGGCCATTGGCCACGCGGTTCACCATGTCGTTTAGCTTAGCGTAGGTATATTCCTTACCGAGAAAGTCTATCGCAATCTGCTCGGCATATTGATTAGCCGAGTCTTCCAGCAAGCGATAGAGCGGGCGCGGCGTGAAGCGCATGTCCCAGCGCACCCCTTCCGGATAATGATCTTGCCACGGAAATTCGTCCATGTCCGTCCCTGTTAGTGGAAGGTTAACTTACGTGATTTTGCGTTAAAAGCCAACCCATAACAAAGTAAAAGTAACATGGACGTGCACAACAACATTCCGCCTCCGCAATGGTGTGGCGCTCTAAACACGGCCAACGACCAAGAAACTTACGAACATCATTGTATCTATAAAGGCGCTTGTTTCGATGGCGAAAAATCGGTATGGTTGCAAACTCAAAAACCAATACATAATTACAGGGCGGTATGAAAATGACGCAACTAAAACTCTCTCGCAAAATCCCTCTATTCATTATTTTGGCTGCCCTCATTGGCGTAACCATTACTGGCTTCCTAGCTGTAAACATCAGTAAAGGTGCCATGCTCGAAGCCGTTGAGCGCAAAATGGTGCTGCACCTGAATGACGTTAAGAAGAGCTTTGGCGACTATCTGCAGTCCATCTCAGACGATTTAGCCTTCACCACTACCAACGGCCAAACCAAAGAAGCCGTGAAAGAGTTTTCAGAAGCATGGAAACTACTTGGTGAACAGCCCAAAGACTATCTCCAGCATTACTATATCAACGCCAACAAGCACCCGCTTGGCGAAAAGCACATGCTGGATTACGCGAATGATGGCTCATACTACAGTATCATTCATAAGAAACACCACCTCTGGTTCCGTCAATTCCTTGAAGCGCGTGGCTACTACGATATCTTCTTGTTCGATATGGAAGGGAATCTGGTTTACACCGTCTTTAAAGAACTGGATTACGCAACCAACCTCGTTAAAGGGGAATATAAAGACACCGATTTGGGTAACGCATTCCGCGATGCAGCTGCATCAGGCGCCAAAGCGGGCGACCAGTTTTTCTATGACTTTAAGCCCTATTCGCCAAGCCATGGCGCGCCAGCGAGCTTCATATCTACGCCTATCGTAGAAGATGGCAAAAAGATTGGTGTACTCGTTTTCCAGATGCCGATTGATTCTATCAACCACGTGATGGAAAGCGTAGAAGGCATGGGTCAAACGGGTGAGAGCTATCTTGTAGGCACCGACCACCTTATGCGCTCGCAATCACGCTTCAGTGAAGAAAATTCGATTCTCACGCAGAAAGTGGAACATGATGGCGTTCAGAAGGCACTTTCAGGCGAGGCGGGCGCAACCGAGCTGCACTCCTACAATGGCAATGAAACTGTCACGGCATACGCACCGCTTGAATTTATGGGGGCAACATTCGCTATTATTGCAGAGCAAGACCTGCACGAAGCACTGGCCTCTGTTGAGGAATTGCAACTCGATATTATTATAGCTGCGTTGGTATTACTGACGATTATGCTAGTACTATCCATCCTCATTGGCCGCAGCATCAGCAAGCCTATTGTTGGCGTAAACCAGATGCTTGCTGAACTGGCAGAAGGCCATAACGATGTCGAGATCCTTTACGCAGAGCGTAAGGATGAAATTGGTGATCTGGCCCGTTCTGCAGAAGTATTTAAAGAAAATGCCCTGCAGAAAGAAAAGCTTGAGAAAGACTCGGAAGAAGCCAAAGCCAAAGCCGAGGAAGACCGTAAGAAAATGATGATCAACCTTGCCGACGAATTTGAAAGCGAAGTCAAAGGCGTGGTGAATATGGTTTCCTCTGCAGCGACTGAGCTAGCTATGACCGCGCAAGACGTGGCAGGCCGGGTTGACCAATCCGCACAGAATGCGAATGACGCAAGTTCTGCCGCTACACAAACCGCTTCGAACGTACAGTCCGTTGCAGCTGCTGCCGAAGAGCTCACCCAATCGGTGCGTGAGATTTCGTCTCAAGTACAACGCTCGAACGACATTGTGGGCGAATCCGTAAAACGTGCCGATGGTGCTGATGTCCATGCACAAGCCTTGCTGGATGCGACCAAAGAAGTACGCGATGTGATTCAGCTCATCGCCGATATCGCAGGCCAGATTAACCTCCTCTCGCTCAACGCAACCATTGAGTCTGCGCGTGCCGGGGAGGCAGGTAAAGGCTTCGCGGTAGTAGCAAGTGAAGTGAAGAACCTCGCAAGCCAAACCGACCAATCGATTCAAACCATTCAGACAGTGATCGAAGGTATGGACTCTGCATCTTCGGATATTGTGGCCTCACTGCAAGGTATCAAAGACTCTATCGCCGAGATTTCGCAAGGCTCAAGCGGCATTGCCTCCGCGGTGGAAGAGCAGTCTGCAACCACTACTGAGATTGCAAGCAATATGCAAACGGCTGCTACGGGCACCAAGACCATCACCGATGGCCTGAAGCAAGTGAGCGATTCGTCGCAAGCTGCGAGCCAAGCATCCCGCGAGATTCTCGAAGCATCGCAAGAGCTGTCGCAACAAGCAGCAATGCTCGACAGCCAAGTGGATGGCTTCCTACAGAAAATCCGCGAAGGCAACTAAGCCTAACAACCAACACCCTTTCGAAAGGCGTGGCCAATCCTTGGCCGCGCCTTTTTTCTATCTACCAAAGCAAAGCTAGAGAGGCTAATCCTGATGTAAATGCTTTGATAGGGTGAAATAGAATTGCGAACCCGTACCCGGCTCCGATTCCACCCAAATTTCACCGCCATGCATCTCAACAATCTTTTTACAAATCGCCAAGCCAATACCAGTACCCGAATATTCTGAGCGATCATGCAAGCGCTGGAACACCTCAAAAATTTTGGTAAGGTGGCGCAACTCAATACCAATACCATTATCCTCAACACAAAACAGCCACTGATCTCCCTGCTCTTGCGCAGTAACGGTTACCTCTGGCACCCGATCCGCAGGTTGGTATTTCAGGCCGTTAGAAACAAGGTTCTGCAGCAGCTGATACACTTGCGTTTGATGGCCAACCAGCTTGGGCAAACCATGTGCCGTTATCTTTTTGGGCTTGCCTCCCTCTTCCGCAGTAAAATCGAGAATAATCGAATCCAGCATTGCCTGTGTGTCAATAATCTCTACTTGCTGCATATCCTTCTCAACACGAGAATAGGCCAAGATATCTTGAATCAAGGTCTGTGCGCGCGTCGCAGCATCGGTAATATAATGTAAGTATTTCTTTAGCTTTTCATCTTCTTGTGCCTTGGCTCCCAAATACTTTTCCAAGCGCTCAGAAAACCCCTTCATGATACGCATTGGCTCGCGCAAATCATGACTACATACATAGGCAAAACGCTCCAATTCTTCATTAGAATCTGCAAGCTCCTCTATCAATGTCTCACGCTGCGTCTCATATTGTTTACGCGCTATAACGGTGCCCAAGATATTCGCAACATTTTCTAAAAAGTGCACTTTCTCTTCGTCGTGTTTTCTGTCCACGCCTAGCAGAACGCTTACCACCCCAATCACTTTATGCTCATAATGAATGGGCACTGCATATTGCCCGCCTTGCTCCACTGTTTGGGGCACATCATCTAGAGCGCAGGCAAAAATAGTAGACTTTCCTTCGAGCGCTAACTGCTCAAACACAAGATCTCTCGTGAGCGTAACCTTGCCTGTTTCATCCTCTAACGGGACATACGAGGCGGTACGCAAATTGCCCTTTTCATCTTGCAAATAGACAGCGCCGCATCGCTCTAATCCCAACCAATCGTAGGAAAGAAGGGTTAACATAAACCCTTCCAGCATAATTTCTGTAGTTTTGTGCGGCTGATTGAAAAACTCCAAAATACCAGAAAAGGCATGCTTATTTTCTAGAATATTCCAATGCAAAGACTCGTTGAGCTTGCGCATAGTAATGTCACGGATAATACCACTAAATTTCCGTTGGCCCGAAAGCACCATTTCACTAATCGATAGGTCGATGGGAAAGACGGTACCATCTTTCCGTTTGGCTTCCACCTCACGACCAATGCCAATAATAAATTTATTGCCTGTAGTTTTATACCGCGCGAGATATTCATCATGCTCGGTTTGAATGGGCTCAGGCATCAGCATTTTAACGTTCTTCCCGATCATCTCTTCGCGTTCATAGCCAAAAATGCGCAACATAGACGGGTTCACATTCTCGATAATACCGCGCTCATCTATCGTGATAAGTCCATCCACCGCGTTCTCAATCACGTTGCGGAAGCGCTCTTGCTCCTCTTTTAACTGTACAGTATTTTCGCCCAAAATCTCATTCCGGCGCTCTAAAAGTAGCGACATATAGCTAACAATACCGCCCATCAGCGCCACCAGGAGCCCTGCTCCCAAGACAACTATAGGCCAAGCAGTTTTTTGGGCCGCGACGAATTCTCCCGTCGCATGCATTTCAATATTCCAGTCTACACCATGCTGCTTGACGGTAGCGTGGTGATGATATGCTGTAATATCGTCATAATGCTCACCAGCAATATCCGAGGTTTGACTCTCATATACTAACCGCCCTTCATCCTGAACATGGATGCTGAACTGGCTGAAATGCTTTTCGCTTAGCAAGGTTTGAAAAAACACATCTGCATCATACACCCCTACCATGAAGCCGGCAAAATCGCCCTCTACATACATAGGCACATAGGCAATAAAGGCGCGATATCCTTGTTTAACAACCAAAGGAGGCGTCACCAAAATATCGCCAGCATCTCGTGCCTCTTCCAACAGTCGTAAGCGCTCATCATCATACGCGACATTAAGGCCAATCACAGCCTCATTACCCTCTATCGGCTCCAGCCAGCGAATGTGATAGGTTGCGTCCACCCATTCCACCGCTTTGAGGGCTGTAAAGTCATCTACGTAGTTGCGTGCATCATGCAGCCACAGATCCTTGCGCTCACCCTTCGTTACCTCGAAACGTTGTGCCATACGGCGCTGAGCAACCAATGTTTCTTTTAGGTTTGATTCAAGCAGCTTAGCAACAGAGTTAGTCTCCTTGCGTACCAATTCGCGTATCAGCGAATTCTCCGCTTCTTGCAATCGGCTCGAAAGCCCCATCGCCAAAAGCAAAATCAATGTAAAAACCGCTACGCCAAAATAAGCCGCGCGCGTTCTCCCTTGACGTAATAAAACACTTACATACGCGTCTTTGGTGTTCATAGAACCGCCTAGGCGCAGGCCGCCGTCACTGTAATTTCAACAAGAATATCTGGCTTAGCCATCTCCGCTTGCACACAAGTACGTGCAGGACGAGGTGCATCACCCAGCCATTCACCCCAAACTTCATTCATCAACGGTGCTTCTTGAATATCTTTGATATAGAGCGTCGCGCTTAACATGCGCGTCTTATCTGAACCTGCCTCTGCCAAATGCTCATCCACGCGCTCTAGCATGGTGCGCGTTTGGCCTTTAATATCGTCACTATAATCTTTAGCGACCTGACCGCACAAATACACAATACCATTATGTACAACGGCACGGCTTAGTTTAGGCCCACTTTGAAAACGCGTAATATCACTCACAGTCACCTCCCATGTCTCAATGGGCTACAACCTACTCTTGTGGAGACGATATGTCAGCAAAAACTCCGACTATGCTACTTGCTTAAGACGTTTTTGTTTGCGCAGTGCTTTCTCGATAGATTCAATCATCAGACCTGCAACGTCCTTGCCGGTAATCTCTTCGATACCTTCCAGCCCAGGTGAAGAATTGATTTCGAGAATCTTCGGACCTTCCTTGGAACGGATAAGATCTACCCCTGCTACTTTCAGCCCCATCACCTTGGCAGCCTGAATAGCCAAGCGTCGTTCCGCAGGCGAAATTTTTACAGCACTCGCTGTTCCGCCCAAATGCAGGTTGGCGCGGAAGTCTCCTGCTGCCGCCTCGCGCTGGATAGAACCCACGACCTTGCCGTCAATCACGAAGCAGCGCAAATCTTTACCCTGCGCTTCCTTAATAAACTCCTGCACCAAGATATTGGCTTGCAGGCTCTTAAAGGCATTAATCACCGACTCGGCAGCTTTATTTGTCTCTGCGAGTACGACGCCGCGGCCTTGCGCGCCCTCAAGCAGCTTGATAACCAACGGCGCGCCGCCCACCATCTTAATCAACTCTTTGGTGTCTACCGGTGAATTGGTGAAGCTGGTAATGGGCATCGGAATCGCATGGTTCGCTAATACTTGCAGTGACCGCAATTTATCGCGCGAACTCGCAATCGAAAGTGCGTCATTTAGGCAAAAGGCGCCCGTAGATTGGAACTGCCGTGCAATCGCGCAGCCGTAATAGGTCGCCGCGGGCTTAATGCGCGGAATCACAGCATCCGCTTGGCGCAAAAGCTCACCGCCGCGGTAATGCACTTCGGGGCGCTCGGCGGAGATATTCATGTAACATTGACGAATATTCACAAAGCGCATCTCGTGCCCGCGCTCCTCACCCGCCTCAATCAAGCGGCGGTTCGAATAAAGCTCAGGGTTACTCGCCAACAGAATAATATTAAGGCCCTGCTTCTTCGGCTCAGCAGTGTGGTAATGGCTCTCCATTTCCTCTTTGCTGCGCGTACCAAGGCAAAAGGACGCGTCCGGATCAATCAGCACGCGGTCGCGCATTGCCTCGCGGCCCAGCAGCATGCGGTAGCCCATCGTATCGCGGTTAGTGAGGGTAATCTCGATTTCCCACGTCTCTTCACCCATGGTCACGGGCGTGCGAATCACAGTACGCTTTTCTTTATCGCCGCTGGAGCTTTTGACATGGCGTGAATCCACCACCAAGCCACGGCAAGATTGAATCACACGGCGATTATCCTGCAACGGGTGAATGTCAAAATGCACATATTTCTTCCCGCCTTCTTCAAACGGGTGGATGTTGAAAGCATGCAATGAAGAGGTTTTCGCGCCGGAATCCACGCGCGCCTTTACGGCTGGGAGCCCCAGCTCTGGGAGGCTGCACCATTCTTCTTTTCCGATAACAATTTTCTTAACCATACTCGCCTTGTAGGCGAAATCGCGCATGCTTGCAAAAGATAATTTTGCGCCGCACAAAGGGCTTGAAATAGGAGCATAAAACGCTACCGTTTGTAGCTTAGCCACCCCCAAACAAGGCCGCAATGCACCAGCCCCTCGACATTCTCCAAAAAACCTATGGTTACGATAGCTTCCGCGGTGAGCAGCAAGCCATCATCGAGCATATCGTCGCAGGCGGCAGCGGGTTTGTGCTGATGCCAACCGGCGCGGGCAAGTCGCTCTGCTACCAAATTCCCTCGCTCTGTCGCGAAGGGATGGGCATCGTCATCTCCCCCCTCATCGCGCTGATGCAAGACCAAATCCTCGCCATGGAGCAGTTGGGCATCCGCGCGGGCGCCATCCATTCCGGCATGGAGATGGCGCAGGTCGCCGAAACCAAGCGTGCCATGCAGGCAGGTGAGCTCGACCTGCTCTATGTGGCGCCCGAGCGCATGGTGCTGCCCGAATTCTTAACCCTGCTCGACCAATGCAGCATCGCCCTCTTCGCGATTGATGAGGCGCATTGTATGTCGCAATGGGGCCATGACTTCCGCCCTGATTATGCGGCACTCTCTTTGCTGGCAGAGCGCTTCCCCAACGTGCCGCGCGTAGCACTCACCGCGACCGCCGATGCGCCCACCCGTAAAGATATCATCGCAAAACTCGGGCTAGAGGATGGCCGCGCCTTCATCAGCGGATTTGATAGGCCGAACATCCATTACAGCATCGTCCCGCGCGCCAATGGCCGCCAGCAAGTCTGGGATTTCTTAGAGTCCAAACACGCGAATGACTCCGGCATCGTCTATTGCATCTCGCGCAAGAAGGTAGATGCCATGGCCGAATGGTTGCGCGACAAAGGCATCAACGCCCTGCCCTACCATGCCGGCCTCTCCGCAGAGGAGCGCGACAAAAACCAGCGCATCTTCCTGCGCGAGGAGCGTGTGGTGATGGTCGCGACGATTGCCTTTGGCATGGGCATCGACAAGCCCGACGTGCGCTTTGTGGTGCATATGAACATCCCCAAAAACATCGAAGCCTATTATCAAGAGACGGGACGCGCGGGACGCGATGGCCTGCCCGCCAATGCCTATATGACCTATGGCATGGACGATGCCGCCATGCAGCGTGGCTGGATTGATAACTCCGAAGCCGCAGACAACCAAAAGCGCATCGAGCACCAAAAGCTCGGCGCGCTGCTCGGCCTGTGCGAAGCGGCCTCTTGCCGCCGCCAAATCCTGCTCTCCTATTTTGGCGATAGCGCGGAGCCCTGCGGCAACTGCGATTGCTGCGACGACGCACCCGAAACCTTCGATGGCACCATCGCCGCGCAAAAGGCGCTCTCCGCCGTGCATCGCACTGGCTCGCGCTTTGGGGTGGGTTATCTCACACAAGTATTGCTCGGCATCAGCGATGAGCGGATGGAACGCTTCGGCCATGACCAACAAAGCACCTTCGGCATCGGCACGGAATACAGCAAGCAGGATTGGCAAAATATCTTCCGCCAACTCGTCGCGCAGCATTTGCTCGCAGTGGATATTGCCGGCCATGGCGGCTTAAGCATCACCGAAAATGGCCGCCGCTTTTTGCAAGAGAAGGCGGAGCTGCGCCTGCGCAAGCTCCCCGTCAAACGCACATCGTCGCGCAACAGCAATCGCGCTGCGCGCAGCGCACCAAGCGACATGGACGCCGCTAGCCGCGTACTGTTCGACCGCCTACGCGAAACGCGCGCCAACCTCGCTAAAGAAAACAACGTGCCCGCCTATGTCATCTTTCACGACAAAACCCTGCGCGAGATGGCGGCGGAAAAACCCGCCTCGCTGGATGCCATGCTCACCATCAGCGGCGTGGGAGAAGCGAAACTCAAACGCTACGGTCAGGCCCTGCTCGACGTGATTCATGCCCATGAAGCAGCGGCGTGAGGCCCTTAGCACTTGCAATAACCCGCGCGAACGTTAGGTTGCGCGAAACACCAAGAGGATAGATGTCGTGACAACGCCCCCACTTTTTCATAATGCCAAAACCGAACTACTCTCCGGCCTCACCGTCGCACTTGCGCTGGTGCCGGAAGCCGTTGCCTTCGCGTTCATCGCAGGCGTGGAACCGCTCGTCGGCCTCTATGCCGCCTTCATGATTGGCCTGATTACCTCCATCTTTGGTGGCCGTCCGGGTATGATTTCCGGCGCAACAGGCGCGCTGGCCGTCGTGATGGTCAGCCTCGTTGCCGAGCATGGCGTGCAATATCTCTTCGCCACGGTCGTGTTGATGGGCCTCATCCAAATGCTGTGCGGCGTGTTCCGCCTCGGCAAGTTCATCCGCATGGTGCCGCACCCCGTGATGCTCGGCTTTGTGAATGGCCTCGCTATCGTCATCTTCCTCGCCCAGCTTGGGCAGTTTAAAGAAGGCAGCGACTGGCTTGCAGAAGAAGCGCTGCTCACCATGCTAGGCGTCGTCGCGCTCACCATGGCTGTCATCTATGTGATGCCACGCATCACCAGCCGCTTCCCAGCTCCACTCGCAGGCATCCTCGCTGCCAGTGCTGCCGTCATTTTCGGCGGGATTGATACCCGCACGGTGGGCGACCTCGCCAATATCGCAGGCACGTTGCCAAGCTTCGCGCTACCGGAAGTGCCTCTGTCCCTCGAAACGCTCTATATCATCCTTCCTTACGCCTTCATCCTCGCGGCGATTGGATTGATTGAGTCCCTCCTGACCCTCACCCTCATCGACGAGATGACCGAAACGCGTGGCCGCAATAGCCGCGAATGTATGGCGCAAGGTGCAGCCAACATTGCCACCGGCTTCTTCGGCGGGATGGGCGGTTGCG